>NZ_MKUI01000019.1:0-123622 GCF_001898585.1 Aeromonas sp. 62-46
GTTCGATTCTGGGTATCAGCACCATTTTCAAGCAGTACAAGCTTTTGCCTGACGGCAATAGCGCCGTGGAACCACCTGATCCCATGCCGAACTCAGAAGTGAAACGCGGTAGCGCCGATGGTAGTGTGGCATTCGCCATGCGAGAGTAGGACACTGTCAGGCACCTATTCAGAAGAGGCCTCCCATACGGGAGGCCTTTTTGCATTTCTGTCCTCCCGCCTCAATTCCCTGCTTCTATTTCAGTAAAAATGCTGGGCTATCAAGGGATTGCTCGTTACTCTTTAGCCGTTGCCCGATGAACACGTGATGCTGCCTGCGAGGTATTGATGGCTACGTTGAAGGAAATTGCACAGGAGGCGGGGGTATCGCTTGCTACCGTATCCCGTGTGCTGAACGAGGATCCCAGCCTGAGCGTCAAGGACGAGACCAGGCAGAAGATCTTCGAGATTGCCGAGCGGCTGGAGTACAAGACCAGCAGCGCCCGCAAAGGGGTGCACAAGAGCAAGCTGCAGCTCCTGGCTGTCTACGCCTATCCCCAGAGCACCGAGGTCAACGATCCCTATTACCTCGCCATCCGCTATGGCATCGAGACCCAGTGCACCCGCCTCAACATCGAGTTGACCCACTGCTACAACGGTGCCGAGGGGCGTGAGCTCTCTGCCGTCGATGGCATCCTGGTCATCGGCCATCTGCCGGAAGAACGGCTGGCCGTGCTGCGCGGCCTGTCTGCCCAGCTGGTGTTCGTGGATTGCCGCTCTCAGGGCGATTTTGACTCGATTGATGTGGATCTGGCACTCATCAGCCAGCAGGTAGTGGACTTCTTCATCGCCGAGGGCCATCAGCGCATCGGCTATATCGGTGGCCAGGATGATGGCCCGGATCTGCGGGAACTCGCCTTTCGCGATTATGGCCAGCGGCTTGGGGTGGTGCAGGAGAGCGACCTCTATCGCGGGGATTTCTCCAGCGCTTCCGGCTACCAGTTGGCGAAGGAGATGCTGGCGGGAGATTGGCCCAGGGCACTGTTTGTCGCCTCCGACTCCATCGCCATCGGTGTGCTGCGTGCCATCCATGAGAAGGGACTGGCGATTCCCCAGCAGATCGAGCTTATCAGCGTCAACGATATTCCGACCGCCAAGTTCACCTTCCCGCCGCTCTCCACGGTGCGGATCCACTCCGAGTTGATGGGCTCCCAGGGGGTCAACCTGCTGGTTGAACGGCTGCGTGACGAGCGGGATATCCCGCTGCGGGTGCTGGTACCGAGCAAATTGACTCTGCGCGGCACTACACGGCAACTTTAGTAAAACACCTATGTTTTTAGTCGCGCCATCTTGCGGTGGCGCAACACATCTCCCAAGCAAATCTCTTTCCCATCTCTTCCAGCAAACTCATATCATATTGTTTTATAATTGATTTAATTACAGTTCAGCCTACTGCTATCAACATCCATGCCACTCATTCATATCTTGCTCTCCTTTATCTCCCGCTTCTGATCTCGCTCACAAAACCATCTGTTCATTGTGATCAGGTTAAAACTTTACCTATCCAGAACTAATATTTAGTAAATGTTTATCTAGAGTTTACCCAGTTAACGTTGCCTTGTTCCGGGAGGACATGTGAATAACTGGGAAAACGTCCAATTCGTTGGTGAAAACAGGCTGGCTCCGCGCGCCTACTTCTTCTCTTATGCCGACCACGGGCTGGCGGCCACCATGCAGCGCGAGCTGAGCCGCCGTTTTCTGAGCCTGAGCGGCCAGTGGCAGTTCCACTACTTCGACCATCCCCTGCAGGTGCCGGAGGCCTTCTATCACAGCCCCATGAGCGAGTGGGGCCAGATCACCGTGCCCAACATGTGGCAGATGGAAGGGCATGGCAATCTGCAGTACACCGACGAGGGTTTTCCCTTCCCCATCGACGTGCCCTTCGTGCCGACCAACAACCCCACCGGCGCCTATCAGCGCAGCTTCACGCTGAGCCCGGCCTGGGACGGCGAGCAGGTGATCATCAAGTTTGACGGGGTGGAGACCTACTTCGAGGTCTATGTGAACGGCCACTACGTCGGCTGCAGCAAGGGGAGCCGACTCACCGCCGAGTTTGATATCAGCGCCTACACCAAGGTTGGCGAGAACCTGCTGTCGGTGCGGGTGATGCAGTGGGCGGACTCCACCTACATCGAAGATCAGGACATGTGGTGGATGGCGGGGATCTTCCGCGATGTCTACCTGGTGGGCAAACCTGCCGCCCATGTGCAGGACTTCTTCATTCAGACCGCGCTGGCCGATGACAACCAGAGCGCCACCCTGAGCTGCGATATCCAGCTCGAAAACCTGGGGGAGTCGGCCCGAGATCACCGTCTGGTCTGGTCCCTGCTGGATCAGGGCAGCGAGATCGCCAGCGACTCGCTCGACCAACTCGCCATCGATGGCAAGTGTGATTGCCGCTTCACGCTGGATCTGGCCAACCCCCATCTGTGGAGCGCCGAAGATCCTTACCTCTATCAGCTGCAACTCTCCCTCTACAACGGTCAGGGCGAGCTGCTGGAAGTGATCCCGCAGCGAGTCGGGGTGCGTGAAATCAAGGTCAAAGATGGTCTCTTCTACGTCAACGGCCACTACCTCAAGCTGCACGGGGTGAACCGTCACGACAACGACCACCTCAAGAGCCGTGCGGTCGGCATGGACCGTGTTGAGCGCGATATCGTGCTGATGAAGCAGCACAACCTCAACTCGGTGCGCACCGCCCACTACCCGAACGACCCGCGTTTCTACGAGCTGTGCGACCAGTACGGTCTGTTCGTGATGGCGGAGACCGACGTGGAGACCCACGGTTTTGCCAACGTCGGCGATCTCAGCCGCATCACCGACGATCCCTTCTGGGAGCCGGTGTTCGTGGATCGCATCGAGCGCCATGTGCACGCCCAGAAGAACCACCCCTCCATCATCATCTGGTCGCTGGGCAACGAGTCCGGCTACGGCTGCAACATCAGAGCCATGTACCAGCGCTGCAAGGGGATCGACCCGACCCGGCTGGTGCACTACGAAGAAGATCGAGACGCCGAGGTGGTGGATGTGGTGAGCACCATGTATTCCCGCGTCTCCCAGATGAACTGCTTCGGCGAGTTCCCGATGGAGAAGCCACGGATCCTCTGCGAATACGCCCACGCCATGGGCAACGGCCCGGGTGGCCTGAGCGAATATCAGCAGGTGTTCGACCGCCATCCTCACATTCAGGGCCACTACATCTGGGAGTGGTGCGATCACGGCATTCTGGATCAGGACGAGCAGGGCCGCCCGGTCTACAAGTACGGCGGCGACTACGGCGACTACCCCAACAACTACAACTTCTGCATGGATGGCCTCATCTACCCGGATCAGACCCCGGGGCCTGGCCTGCGCGAGTACAAGCAGGTGATCTGCCCGGTCAAGGTGCGGGCGCTGGATTTGGCGAGCGGCAAGCTGGCGGTGGAAAACCGCTACTGGTTCTCCACTCTCGACGATATCCGCCTGCTGGTCGAAGTGAAGGCTGAGGGCGAGCTGCTGGCCAGCCAGCAAATCCGGCTGGAAGGGGTGGCCCCCGGTGCCACCACCGAGTTGCAGCTCGAACTGCCATCCCTCGATGGGCGGGAAACCTTCGTCCAGCTGCGGGTCATCAAGGCCAGTGCGACCCGCTACAGCGCGGCGGAGCACGAGCTGGGCCAGTACCAGTTCCAGCTGAAAGAGTCGACTCGCCAGCTGCAGCCCTTTGCCAACCCCAACGCCACTCCGTTGCAGATTGCCGATGAGCGCCTCGCGCTGACCTTGAGCGGCAGCGGCTTTGCCCTGCGCTTCTCGCGCCTCGACGGCAAGCTGGTGAGCTGGCAGCAGGATGGTATCGAACTCATCGAGCGAGCCCCACGCCTCACCTTCTTCAAGCCGATGATCGACAACCACAAGCAGGAGTACGAGAGCCTGTGGCACCCGAACCACCTGCAGATCATGCAGGAGCACTTCCGCACCCTGAGCTGGCGTCAGCTGGGCGAGGCGGTCGAGGTGACGGTTGAGAGTCTGATCGCGCCGCCGGTGTTCGACTTCGGCATGCGCTGCCGCTACGTCTACACCCTGAGCCCGAACGGCCAGTTGCACGTGGCACTGTCCGGCCAGCCCTACGGCGGTTATGACGACATCATCCCCAAGATCGGCTTCGAGCTGGGCATTCGTCAGGATCTCGACCGGTTGCACTACTACGGCATGGGGCCGGGCGAGAACTATCAGGACAGCCGCCAGAGCAACTGGATCGACAGCTTCCAGAGCACAGTCAGCGAGATGTGGGAGCACTACCCCTTCCCGCAGGACAACGGCAACCGCCAGCAGGTGCGCTGGGCGACCCTGACCAACCGTCACGGCGCCGGTCTCTACGTGCGACCCGATGCCCCCATCAACCTGAGCGTCTGGCCCTACAGCTGGGAGCATATCCACGCGGCGCAGCACATCAACGAGCTGGAGCCCTGCGGTTATCTCACCCTCAATCTGGATCACAAGGTGCTGGGGCTGGGTTCCAACTCCTGGGGCTCCGAGGTGCTGGACTCCTGGCGGGTGCGCTTCGAGCCGTTCAGCTTCGGCCTGACCCTGCTGCCCATCGCCCGCGGCAACCTCAATCCGGCTGCGCTGGCCGGGCTCGATCTCACCATCAACGGCGGGAGGAACCTCGCATGATCACCCTGGACAACCTGACCCTGTTCAAAAACATCTACCGGGAGGGCAAAAAGTGGGGCCGCTGCGTGGAGGCCATCAACAACCTGCCGAACCTCAAACCCGGCATCTGCCACTCCATCGGTGACTCCCTCACCTATCGCTTGCAGGAGGGGGCCAGCCCGGCCACCTCCCTGTTCGAGGGGCAGCGCCGCTACTTCGACGTCCATTACTACCTGGAAGGGGAAGAGACGGTGGAGTGGGCAGCCAAGAGCGAGCTGGCGGTCGAGCAGGCCTATGACGACACCACAGACCGCGAGTGGCTGGCTGGCGAGGTGCGTGAGCGCCAGCAGGTGGGTAATGGGCAGGTAGTGATCTTCGAGAACGACGAGGCCTACCGATTCGTCGGCGACGGGCCGGTGCGCAAGGTGATCATCAAGGTCACCGTCGAAGGCGGCTACTTCAAAAACAAATAACAAGCCGCCGGTTCTGCACTGACAAAAGCCGGAAGGGCGGGGCTCACCCTACAAATCATGCCCCGCCCTTTCGCGGCAATAATTACAGGTCTGGAGATGCACCATGTCTGATTCCAAACGCAATACGATAGGCAAGTTTGGTCTGCTGTCGCTCACCTTCGCGGCGGTATTCAGCTTCAACAATGTCATCAACAACAACATCGAAATCGGTCTGGCCTCGGCCCCGATGTTCTTTCTGGCCACCATTTTTTACTTCATTCCGTTTTGCCTGATCATTGCGGAATTTGTGTCACTGAACAAAAACTCCGAAGCGGGGGTGTATGCCTGGGTGAAGAGTTCCCTCGGTGGGCGCTGGGCCTTTATCTCCGTCTACACCTACTGGTTCGTGAACCTGTTCTTCTTCACCTCCTTGCTGCCGCGGGTCATCGCCTACGCCTCCTATGCCTTCCTCGGCTACGAGTACATTCTCACCCCGGTGGCGACCACGGCCTTGAGCATGGTGCTGTTCGCCTTTGCCACTTACGTTTCCACCAACGGTGCCAAGATGCTGGGTCCCATCACCTCGGTGACCTCGTCCCTGATGCTGCTGCTGACCCTCTCCTACATCCTGCTGGCAGGTGCGGCACTGGTGGGCGGCGTGCAACCGGCTGACCCCATCACGGTAGAGGCCATGGTCCCCGATTTCAGCTGGGCCTTCCTCGGCATCACCACCTGGATCTTTATGGCAGCCGGTGGCGCCGAGTCGGTGGCGGTCTACGTCAATGACGTGAAGGGCGGCTCCAAGTCCTTCGTCAAGGTGATCATCATCGCCGGGATCTTTATCGGGGTGCTCTACTCCATCGCATCGCTGTTGATCAACGTATTCGTCCACAGCGACACCCTGAAATATACCGGCGGCTCGGTGCAGGTGTTTGAAGGGCTGGCGGCCTACTTCGGCCTGCCGGAGATCCTGATGAACCGCTTCGTGGGTCTGGTCTCCTTCACCGCCATGTTCGGCTCCCTGCTGATGTGGACGGCGACCCCGGTGAAGATCTTCTTCTCCGAGATCCCGGCCGGCATCTTCGGCAAGAAAACCGTCGAGCTGAACGAGAACGGCGTGCCCGCCCGGGCAGCCTGGATCCAGTACCTCATCGTGCTGCCGCTGATGGTGATCCCGACTCTGGGCTCCAACACAGCGCAGGATCTGATGAACACCGTCATCAACATGACCGCCGCCGCTTCCATGCTGCCGCCGCTGTTCATCATGCTGGCCTACCTCAATCTGCGTCTGAAGCTCGATCACCTGCCGCGGGAGTTCAGGATGGGTTCGCGCACCACCGGCATCGCCGTGGTCTCGGTGCTGATCGCCCTCTTCTCGGTGGGCTTCCTCGCCTCCACCTTCCCGACCGGTGCCGACATCATGACCATCATCTTCTACAACGTCGGCGGGATCGTGATCTTCCTCGGCTTCGCCTGGTGGAAATACAACCGATACGAGGCCTCCCTCAGCGCCGAAGCGCGTGCCAAAGAGGCCCAGCCGACAGCGCAGGTCGTCATCCAGCCGTCATGACCCCATCAAACCGGGTGGCCGTTGGCCACCCGCAAACCGTTGAACCAGAAAAGGAAAAGTGCATGAGCGAGACGATCGAGTTTGCCGAATTCAAACGGGTCGAGATGAAGGTGGGCAAGGTGCTGGAGGTGGTGCGCCACCCCGGGGCCGACAAACTCTACATCGTCCAGATCGACGTGGGTGGCGAGCGGCCGCTGCAGACCGTCACCAGTCTGGTGCCTTACTACAGCGAAGAGGAGCTGATGGGCAGCGAGGTGGTGGTACTGACCAACCTCAAGCCCACCAAAATGCGCGGTGAGCGATCCGAGTGCATGTTGCTGTGCGCCGAGACCCCGGACGAGAGCCAGAGCGTGCTGTTGCAACCGCGGGTGCCGATGGCGCCGGGCACTCCGATCGTCTGAATGGTATTGCGAGCCGGTGCGGGAGATTGCACCGGTTCACCAAGAAGGCCGTCCACGCGGCCCGATCATAACAAGAGAGTAAAGGGCAGGGTCGACAGACCCTTGCCGAACACATCGCAGAGTCACAGCGTTACCCGCAGGGAGCGCGAGTCCACTGGAGGACACCATGTCTGAATCCGTACGCGGCACCATAGGCAAGTTTGCCCTGTTGTCGATGACCTTTGCCGCCGTGTTCAACGTGCGCAACATCGTCAACAACAACATCGAGCTGGGGCTCAGCTCCGCCCCCATCTTCCTGCTGGCGACCATCGTCTACTTCATCCCGTTTGTTTTCATCATCGCTGAGTTCGTCTCGGCCAACAAAAACTCCGAGTCGGGGATGTATGACTGGCTGAAAAAGCCGCTCGGCACCCGGATGGCCTATCTGGGCTCGTTTCTCTACTGGTTCGTGAATCTGTTCTGGTTCGTCTCCCTGCTGCCCAACGTCATCGCCTACGCCTCCTACGCCATGCTGGGCTATGAGTACAGCTTCTCGCCCATGGTCACCTCGATCATCTCCATCGTGCTGTTTGCGGCGGCGACCCACATCTCCACCAAGGGGGCGAGCTGGCTCGGCAAGATTGCCGAGATCGTGGCCTACGGGGTATTTGCCCTGTTCGCCATCTATGTGCTGGGGGCCCTGATGGCTCTGAGTGGGGATCATGTGCCGGCCCAGCCCATCACCCTGGAGGCGATGACTCCCACCGTCAACTGGGCGACGCTGGGCATCATGTGCTGGATCTTCCAGGCGGCGGGCGGTGCCGAGACGGCAGCGGCCTACCTCAATGACGTGAAGGGCGGTCAGAAGTCCTTCATCAAGGTGATCATCAGCGCGGGTATCGTCATCGGTGCCATGTATGCGGTCGGTTCCCTGCTGGTGAACGTGTTCGTGCCGCGCGAGAGCCTCACCTATGCCGGCGGTATGGTGGAGATCTTCACCGGCATGGCGCAGTATTTCGGTCTCTCCGAGGCGCTGGTGGGCCGCTTCGTCGGCGTGGTGCTGTTCATCGCCATGTTCGGCTCCATGATGATGTGGACCTCGGCGCCGGTGAAGATCCACTTCTCCGAGATCCCGCAGGGGGTTTACGGCGAGAAGACCACCCAGCTCAACGAGCACGGCGTGCCGGTACGCGCAGCCTGGTGGCAGTTTGCCTTCGTGTTCGCGATGCTGGTGGTCAACGGCTTCGGCTCCGAGTCGGTGCAGCAGATGATGAACACCGCCATCAACCTCACCGCCGGCACCGCCATGTTGCCGCCGATCTTCATCATGGTGGCCTACTTCGTGTTCCGCTGGAAACATGACGACACCCCGCGCGAGTTTCGCATGGGATCGCGCACCTTCGGGATGGGGGTGGTGTCGGTGCTGATCGCCATCTTCGTGGTGAGCATGAGCGCCTCCGCCTTCCCGGCCGGGGTGGATCTGGTGCGCGCCTTCTTCATCAACGTCTTCATGACCGCGGTCTTCTCGGCGCTGGCCTACTGGTGGATCTCCCGCTTCGAGAAGCGGCAGGCCCGCAAGTCAGGTGGCAACGAGAAGAAAGCGGGCAGCGACACCCTGGCCAGCCAGCGCTGACCGGCATGTGGCAAACAGGAGACGGGCGACCAGGGTCGCCCGTTTTTTATTGGCCGGATCCGGGGCCGGAGGGGCAAAATCGTTTAGTTTTGCTGTGAGAATGTGCGTTATCGTTTAACAAAATGAAACAAATGAAGCTGCCGCTCAACTTTGCACCACAGGGTGTTCGGGGTAAGCTTGTCCCTTCGTATCCGGGGTCGCAGTCTGATGACGCCTTCCCCGTGCCATGTCGTCCCCATCCCGTGCGGGACGCGCTTTCTCTGGAGACTCCCCGTGCGTCTGGATCCTTTTACCTCTGTGCTGATTGCCGTGGTGGCCCTGGCCTCCTTCTTCCCCTGCGAGGGGCAGGTAGCCGTCTGGTTCGGTCTGCTGACCAAGCTGGCGGTGGCGCTCTTGTTCTTCATGCATGGCGCCAAGCTGTCGCGCCAGAACCTGCTGGCGGGCCTCGGCCACTGGCGGCTGCACCTGGTGGTGATGGCCAGCACCTTCCTGCTCTTCCCGCTGCTGGGGCTGCTGCTCACGCCGCTGGTGCCCCAGTGGCTGAGCCCGGCCATCTACCTCGGTTTCCTCTACCTCTGTGCCCTGCCCGCCACCGTGCAGTCGGCCATCGCCTTCACCTCCATGGCGGGGGGCAATGTGTCGGCGGCGGTGTGCAGCGCCTCGGCTTCCAGCATCCTCGGCATCTTCCTCTCGCCGGTGCTGGTGGGGCTGATGATCAATGTGCAGGGGGAGGGGGTCGATACCTGGCACTCCATTCAGGCCATCATGGTGCAGCTGATGCTGCCCTTCGTGGTGGGCCACCTGTCACGCCCCCTCATCGGTGGCTGGGTCGACAGCCACCGGCCGCTCATCGGCAAGCTGGATCAGAGCTCCATCCTGCTGGTGGTCTATGTGGCCTTCAGCGAGGCGGTGGTGCAGGGGATCTGGCACCAGGTCGGCTGGTACGATCTCGCCAGCATCGTGCTGCTGAGTTGCGTGCTGCTGGCCCTGGTGCTGGGGTGGAACGTCTGGATCAGCCGTCGCCTCGGTTTCAACAGGGCGGACGAGATCACCATCGTCTTCTGCGGCTCCAAGAAGAGCCTGGCCAACGGGGTGCCCATGGCCAACGTCATGTTCCCCGCCGCCAGCGTCGGGGTCATGGTGCTGCCCCTGATGATCTTCCACCAGATCCAGCTGATGGTGTGCGCCGTGCTGGCCCGCCGCTACCACGAGCAGGAGGCCCTGCCCCAGGTACAGGAGGGGTAAGCGGTCCGGATAAAGAAGAGGGAGGCCATGGGCCTCCCTCTTTCGTTTGCCGCGTCGTCAGCGTTTGCGCCAGACGGTGAGCTGGGCCACCGTGTGCTGGTACTTGCGGGCGGTCTCGCGGATGACGAAGGGGACGTCCCTCGGGGGCATGTGTTCCTCGAACTCCTCCGCCAGCAGCCGTTGCAGCGCCTGATAGGTGCCGAGGGCCTCGCCATTTTCCCGGATGCCGCCGAGCCAGTTGGCCTTGGGGGTGTAGTCGGTCAGCCAGGTGTAGGGGCTGGTGAGCACCAGCAGGCCGCCGCTGCGAAGGCGCGGAGCAATGTCCCGCAGGAAGCGGGCGGGCTCCCGCAGCCGGTCGATCAGGTTGGAGGCGAGCACCAGGTCGTAGTCGCCGTACTTGGGCTTGAGGTTGCAGGCATCCCCCTGGCTGAAGTGAACGCGCTCGGCCTGCTCGCGGCCGAGATCATGTCTGGAGAGGCGCGCCTCGCAATATTCCACCAGATCCCCTTCCACCGGCACCGCATAGCGGAAGCTGTCCTGTCTTGCCAGGGTCAGGGCCACGTCGATGAAGCGGGCCGAGTAGTCCACCCCGTCCACGTGGGCGAAGCGGCGAGCCAGTTCGAAGCTGGCGCGGCCGGTGGCGCAGCCGATATCCAGCGCCCGCTCATGGCGGCCGCAGAGCTCGCTGGCAAGACCGGCCAGAGCCTCGGCGTAGTTGGCGACCCCGAAGTGGCTCGGGCCGTACTGGAAGTCGAGATACTGGGCGACGAGCGTGTCGGTTTCATAAGGGTTCACGATGACGGGCTCCTGATGGCGCGAGACCAGGTAGCGGAAGCCCGCGTGCTGGAAGAAGTGGCGACGGAAGGCGTAGCGGGAGGATTTGAGCGCCTCGTTGCCGGTGCTGATCCAGCTCCCGCCCTTGATCAGGGTGTGCTTGCCGTCGAAGGTGGGGGTGGAGAAGTCGTCGTAGAGGGGATGCACCTTGAACCCCTCGAAGCCGTCGATGGCGGTGCTGGTCCACTGCCAGACGTTGCCCACCAGATCGAAGAAGCTGCCCTGCGGGCAGGCATCCACCGGACAGGACGACGCGAAGCGGGCCAGGTTGATGTTGCCGGGGGCCTCCATCCAGTCCGGCTGATCGCCGGCCAGTTGTTCCCGCAGCAGCATCCACTCCCCCTCGCTTGGCAACTGGACGGGCAGGCCGGTCTGATCCGCCTTCCAGCGGCAGAAGGCGGCGGCCTCCAGCTGGTTCACCTCCACCGGCCAGTCCCAGGGCATGGGGACCTGCTCGGTCATCAGCCGCAGTTGCAACTGCTCGGGTTCATTGGGATCGCCGACCCAGAAGGTAGGCATGCGGGCGTTGGCATACTGGCGCCAGCCCCGGCCCTCGTCGTCCCACCAGGCGGGCGCTTCATATCCGCCCGCCTGCACGAAGGCCAGGTACTCGGCGTTGCTCACCAGCATGCGGCTGGCCTGGAAGGGGGCCAGCTCGATGTGGCGCTCGCCGTATTCGTTGTCCCAGCCGTAGGTGGCATCCTGCTTGCCGAGTCGCACCTGGCCGCCGGCCACCGGCAGCAGGGTGTTGACGGGGACGGCGGCGAGATCGTGGCGCGCCTCGGGGCAGACCGGCCACTGGGGCTGGCTGCGCACCCAGGCCAGGGGCAGCTGGCGGATCAGCACGCTGGAGGTCTCGAGGTGGATGCGCTCGTGCTCTATCCCCATTAGGATGACCCAGGCCGGGCTCTGCCAATGGATGGGCAGCTCGATCGGCATCCGCTCGATGAAATCACACACCAGGGCGCGCACCCGGCCGCGGTAGTCGCGCAGCTCGCTGACGGCGGGCCAGTCGTAGTGGGTTTCGTCCAGATCGTCCCAGCTCATCTCGTCCACCCCGATGGCGACCAGGGCCTCGATGCGGGGGTCGATGCGACCCTCGATGAGACGGGCCGCCAGCAGCTTGTTGACGAAGAAGGCGGCGGTGTGGCCGTAGTAGAAGATGAGCGGGTGGCGCAGGGGGATCGCCTTGTTGAACCAGGCCCGCTCGTCGGCCAGGCAGTCGAACAGCGAGTCGTAGAGATCGAAGGTCTGGCAGAAGTAGGCGAGCAGCTCGCGGCGCTTGTGGTCGGGATCGTCGCCGGTCAGCAGCGGGGTGCGGGTGGGGGCAGGCAGGCCCGGATGGACGAATGAGTAGCTGGCTTGGGTCACGCTCTGACTCCTTGTTGATTCTGGCGGGTGAAGCAGCGATGGAGTGCTCTATACGCACCAGGTATCACTATTGGCTCAACGAACCGGGGCGGCAACCAAAAAAATGGGTCAACGCCCCCCTTCGGGTGTGGTCAGATTGACCAGATTGTGGTCTGAATGACTCTTTGCTGTGGGCCCATCGAGCCTCGAAATATTGAAATGGATAGATAAATCATGATGTTAGCCATATGGCACAGGGTTTGCTGATTGCTACTCACCTGCCGCGCCGTGTGGCAAAGAGGAAACGAGGAGTAGCGGGATGAAATGGATGCTGGGAGTGGTGCTGGCCCTGGGACTGACCGGATGCAGCTGGCAGGATGACGTCAAGGTGCGCGGGGAGGGGGCCGTGGTGGAGCAGCAGCATCCCCTTGGGCATGAGGTGACCCGGGTGCTGGCGGGCGTGCCCGCCAACCTGTACCTGGTGGCGGGAGAGAGCCACACCCTCAGGGTCAAGGGGGAGGCCAACCTGCTGCCCTATCTGGTACTCACCGAGCAGGGGGAGAAGCTGGAGATCGAGGTCAAGGATGGCTACCGGCTCGACCCCACCCAGCCGCTGGAGATCACCATCACCCTGCCGACGCTGCACGAGTTGGCACTGGCGGGGGTTGGCAACGGCGCCTTGCGCGACTTCAAGGGGGATGATCTGGTGCTCTCCCTGGCGGGCACGGGGGACATCGTCGCCAGCGGGCTGACGCTGGATCGGCTGGAAGGCAACATCGCCGGGCTGGGCAACCTGGATCTGGGGCAGGGCTCCGCCCGGGTGATGGCGCTGAACATCGCCGGCGCCGGTGGCGTCAAGGGGGCCGGGCTCGCCAGCGAGGAGGTCGAGGTGAGCATCGCCGGCAGTGGCGAGGTCGAGGTGCGGGCCCGGTCGCGGCTCAAGATAGAGATCGCCGGTGCCGGTGCGGTCAACTACTGGGGCAGCCCAGCGCTGACCAGCGAGATCGCGGGTTCGGGTCAGGTGAGCCGGTTGGGGAGCTGATCCCATCATCGCAACAATGAAAAAGGCCCCTCGGGGCCTTTTTTGCATGATGCGACATCGTGGGACGACACCTCACTCGAGGGGGAGTGCGAGGCCCAGATCGGCGTTCAGGCGCATCAGCAGCCACTGCATGCCGGCGAGGTGCTGGTGGTCATGGCTGACGAGCAGGCGCACCAGACCGTCCAGGGTCACCTCCCCATAGCCGCCATAGCGGGCGCGGCGCTGCCAGGCGTCGGACGGCACCGTCTTCAGCCATTCGACGGTCTGCAGGCGGGCGGTGCGAAAGCGGTCGAGCTGCGTGGCGGTATCCTGTCGGGGGTAATCATGGTCCAGCGCCAGCTGATAACCATCGAGGGAGGCGAGCTCCGGCAGGCTCTCCGCCAGGGTGCGACGAAACCGCACCTGATAGCCCAGCACCTCGATGTCCAGCAGGTGGCAGAGGTGCCCCCTGGCACTGAAACGCTCGGAGGGGATCCCGGCCCAGTTGGCGGGTTCCCAGTCCAGATGGCCGGTGGGGACCTGTGCCAGCAGTCGCTCGAACTGGTCCGGCATGGTCAGCAATGTGGTGAAGAGAGGCATCCTTGTCTCCTGTTTACGGGTGAATGGCCGCCCGCTGACGGGGCGGCCACGAGCGGGTCAGCCTCAGGCCGGTTTGCCCAGGTGGTTGGCGTGAAAGCGCAGGTGCGCCTCGATGAAGCTCGCCACGAAGTAATAGCTGTGGTCGTAGCCGGCATGGCGGTTGAGCGTCAGGGGCCACGCCCGGGTGGCGGCCACTTCGGCCAAGGTGTCGATGCCGAGCTGCTCCGCCAGGAAGGGGTCGTCCAGCCCCACGTCCACCAGGGTCGGCAGGGGCGGGCTGTCGTGGTGGCGCAGCAGTTGGCAGGCATCCCACTCCTGCCACAGCAGGGGGTTGTTGCCGAGGTAGGCGCCGAGGGCCTTCTGGCCCCAGGGGCAGCGGCTCGGGTGGCTGATGGGGCTGAAGGCCGACACCGAGCGGTAGCGACCCGGCTCGCGCAGGGCGGCGATGAGGGCGCCGTGGCCTCCCATGGAGTGGCCGCTGATGGCGCGCTTCGTCGAGACCGGGAAGTGGGTCTCGATGAGCTCGGGCAGCTCCCGGGTGACGTAATCGTACATCTGGTAGTGATCCCGCCAGGGGGTCTGGGTGGCGTTGACGTAGAAACCCGCCCCCATGCCGAGGTCATAGCCGGGATCGTCCGCCACCCCTTCACCGCGGGGGCTGGTGTCCGGCGCCACCAGAGCGATGCCGAGCTCGGCGGCGATGCGCTGGGCCCCGGCTTTTTGCATGAAGTTCTCGTCGGTGCAGGTGAGACCGGAGAGCCAGTAGAGCACCGGGACTTTCTGGCCGGTGAGGGCCTGGGGCGGCAGGTAGATGGCGAAGCGCATCTCGCACCCCAGCACATTGGAGCGGTGGCGATACTGCTTGTGCCAGCCGCCGAAGCTCTTGTTGCTGCTGATGATGTCCAGATTCATGTAAGGACTCCTTGCCCCGCCCATGCGATGGGCGGGGCGCTCATGGGATCAGTAGTGGATGACGGTGCGGATGCTCTTGCCTTCGTGCATCAGATCGAACGCCTCGTTGATCTGCTCAAGGGGCATGGTGTGGGTGATGAAGTCGTCCAGCTTGAACTCACCCTGCATGTAGCGCTGTACGTAGCTCGGCAGCTCGCTGCGACCGCGCACGCCCCCGAAGGCGCTGCCGCGCCACACCCGGCCGGTGACCAGCTGGAACGGACGGGTGCTGATCTCCTGGCCCGCACCGGCCACGCCGATGATGACGGATTCGCCCCAGCCCTTGTGGCAGCACTCCAGCGCCGCGCGCATCACCTTGACGTTGCCGATGCACTCGAAGGAGAAGTCGACGCCGCCGTCGGTCATCTCGACGATCACCTCCTGAATGGGCTTGTCGAAGTCGTTCGGGTTGATGCAGTCGGTGGCGCCCAGCTTGCGGGCCAGCTCGAATTTGCTCTCGTTGATGTCGATGGCGATGATGCGGCCGGCCTTGGCGAGGCGCGCGCCTATGATGGCGGAGAGGCCGATGCCCCCCAGCCCGAAGATGGCGACGCTCTCACCCTCTTTCACCTTGGCGGTGTTCATCACGGCGCCGATGCCGGTGGTGACGCCGCAGCCCAGCAGGCAGACCTCTTCCAGCGGGGCGGCCGGATCCACCTTGGCGATGGAGATTTCGGGCAGTACCGTGTATTCGCTGAAGGTGGAGGTGCCCATGTAGTGGTAGATGGGCTGGCCGTCCTTGGAGAAGCGGGTGGTGCCGTCCGGCATCAGCCCCTTGCCCTGGGTGGCGCGGATCTTCTGGCACAGGTTGGTCTTGCCGGATTTGCAGAACTTGCACTCGCCGCACTCGGGGGTGTAGAGCGGGATCACGTGATCGCCGACCTTGACGCTGGTGACGCCCTCGCCGACGGACTCGACGATACCGCCCCCTTCATGGCCCAGAATGCAGGGGAAGACCCCTTCCGGATCTTCACCGGAGAGGGTGAAGGCATCGGTGTGGCAGACGCCGGTCGCGACGATCCGCACCCGCACCTCGCCGGCCTGGGGCGGCATGACCTCGACCTCTTCGATGGAGAGGGGCTGACCCGGTCCCCAGGCGATGGCGGCTTTACACTTGATGCTCTGAACCTGTGCCATGAATGACGTCCTCGTAGTGGTTGGATGAACGGAAATGAGTTCGGAGATCCAGTGTAGTTTCCCGCCGATTTGGTGATAATAACGCTAAGTATCAAATCACTTTTACACACAGGTAATAATGTTCGGCTGGGAAGGGGTCTGTGAATTTGTCAGCGTGGCGGAGCAGGGGGGCTTTACCCCGGCCGCGCGCAAGCTCGGGGTGTCGGTGGCCCAGGTGAGCCGCCAGGTGGCGCAGCTCGAAGACAGGCTGCAGGCCAAGCTGCTGCTGCGCACCACCCGTCAGGTGCGTCTCACCGAACTCGGGGAGATCTATTTTCGTCACTGCCGCCAGTTGCTGGACAACCTCTACGAGGCGGAGCTGGCGGTGGGACGCCATCAGGCGGTGCCCCAGGGCTCCTTGCGCATCACGGCCCCGGTCTCCTACGGCGAGAGCCGCATCGCCCCCCTGGTGAACGACTTCATGGTGCGCTTCCCCCAGCTGGAGGTGACCCTCAACCTCACCAACCAGTTGCTGGATCTGGTGCACGAGGGGTTCGATCTGGCGATCCGCCTCGGCCACCTCAAGGATTCGACCCTGGTTGCCCGCAAGCTGGCGCAGCGGGTTCCCTATGTATGCGCCTCCCCCGCCTACACCGCCCGCCACGGCATGCCCAACAGTCTCTCGGAGCTGGCCCGTCACACCTGCCTGGTGGGCAACGGGGACGAGTGGCACTTCACCCTGAACGGTAAACCCCACAGCGTGCGGGTACGCGGTCTGCTGCAGTGCAACAGCGGCCACGCCCTGCTGGATGCGGCCATCAAGGGGATCGGCATCATCCAGTTGCCGGACTACTACGTGAGCGACCACCTCGCCCGGGGGGAGCTCATCGAGCTGCTGCCGGAGCTGCGGGCCCCCGAGGAGGGGATCTGGGCCCTCTATCCCCACAACCGCCACCTCTCCCCCAAGGTGCGGCTGCTGGTGGACTATCTGGCCGAGCGCCTCAGCGATCCCCACCAACCCGCCCTGGTTCGGCCCATCGGTTGATGGGGGCGATACAGGTATAAGAAAGAGGCTTGAATGGGTTGGTAGAATACAAGTATTCACAAATGAATTTTTGTTTCAAATGAGCCTTTGTTGTTGTAGCCTGTCAAACGCAATAGACCTGTTCATACCGGGTCTTTATCCTCTTATTGCTAAAGGACAGATAATAATGAAAGGCACGCTTATTGATTTTAATGAATCAGCTCGTACTGGTTTGATTTCTGGGGATGATAGTAATAGATATCAGTTTGACATTATTGAATGGAAAGGGAATCAGCTCCCGAAGAGTGGCTTGAAAGTTGATTTTTCTATTGAAGGCGAGCATGCAAAAGCCATCTATGCCATAGCCTCTAATGCTGGTTCTTCCAAGAAGGTCGCAGCTGCGCTGTTTGCATTTTTCCTGGGCGCTTTCGGTGCTCACAAGTTCTACCTGGGTTACACCAAACAAGGTGTGATCATGCTGCTGATATTTCTGCTTGGTTTCATTCTGCTTGGTTTGCCGTCGGTTGTTATCGGGATCATTGCCTTCATCGAATTTGTTGTTTATATCTCCAAGTCAGATGAAGAATTTGAGCAGACCTATATTATCAATAAGAAAGTATGGTTCTAGCCGATAAATCACCCGGCTAATTACAGGTTTATTGATATGTTGTGCTGATGAAGGAATAACCCGTTCTTTGACAAGGCCGGGTAATTTTTCTATTCAGCCAAGAACATCCTGGATATCTCAAAGAAAAGGCCCGCATGTGCGGGCCTTTTGCATGGCATGAAGGGCGGGGCTATTCCCGCTCCTTGACGTAGGGGGTGCCGAGGGCCTTGGGGGCCACCGCCTTGCCGATGAAACCGGCCAGCAGGAAGACCGTCAGGATGTAGGGCAGCGCCTCGATGGCCTGCACCGGGATCGGGAAATCGCCGATGCTGACCCCTTGCAGCCGGATGGCGACCGCGTCGAGGAAGCCGAACAGCAGACAGGCAGCCATGGCGTTCCAGGGGCGCCACTTGCCGAACACCAGGGCCGCCAGCGCCATGAAGCCCTTGCCCGCGCTCATGTTGGGGATGAACTGGGCGGTCTGGGCCACCGCCAGATAGGTGCCCCCGATCCCCGCCAGCAGGCCGCCGATGATGAGGGCGGTATAGCGCATCCGCACCACAGAGATACCGGCGGTGTCGACCGCCGCCGGGGCTTCGCCCACCGCCCGCAGCCGCAGGCCGAAGCGGGTGCGGAACAGCACCCACCAGGCCAGGGGCACGGCGGCGAAGGCCACGTACTCCAGCAGGGAGTGACCGCTCAAGAGCTCGCTGTAGAGCTGGCCGATGACGGGCACGTCATAGAGCTCCTTGGCATAGGGCAGGTCGATGGGGGCGAAGCGCGCCGCGCCGGAGAGCGCCGGGGTCTGGCCCCCCTGATCGAACCAGTAGCGCCCCAGGGTCACGGTGAGACCGGCCGCCAGGATGTTGATGGCCATGCCGCTCACCACCTGATCACCCCGGTGGGTGATGGTGGCGAAGCCGTGTAGCAGGGCGAACAGGATGGAGATCCCCACCCCGACCCCCAGCCCAATCCAGGCGGAACCGGTGACGGCGGCGGCGGCCGCACTGGCGAAGGCGGAGGCTAGCAGCTTGCCCTCCAGGGCGATGTTGACCACCCCGGAGCGTTCACAGAACATCCCGGCCATGGCCGCCAAGATGAGCGGAGGCGCGGTACGAATGGTCGCGTCCAGCATCAGGATCAGCATTTCAAACATGGCTTGGACTCCCTTCGGCTCGCAAAACATCCCCGTCATCCATGGCCGACAGGATCAGTGGCGGTGCGGTGCGGATGGTGGCATCCAGCATCAGGATCAGCATTTCGAACATGATTAGGCTCCTTTCACTTGGGCGGCCGGGCGGTTGGCAAAGGCCAGATAGGCCTGCTCGATGCGCGGGCGCAGCATGTGCTCCAGGGCGCCACAGAACAGGATCACCAGACCCTGCAGCACCACGACGATGTTGCGGTCCACCCCGAACTCGAAGCTCAGCTCGGCGCCGCCCTGGTAGAGGAAGCCGAACAGCAGGCTGGCGATGATGACGCCGACCGGGTGGTTGCGACCCATCAGGGCCACCGCGATGCCGGTGAAGCCGAAGCCTTCCACGAAGTTGAGCTTGATCTGGTGCAGCTCACCCTGCAGCACGTTGAGGGCGAAGAAGCCCGCCAGCATGCCGGAGATCACCATGGCCAGGATCACCACCTTGGGGTAGGAGATGCCCGCATAGGCGGAGGCGCTCTGGCTGGCGCCCACGGAGCGGATCTCGTAGCCCCAGCGGGTATGCCAGATGAAGACCCATACCAGGGCCGCACAGATCAGCGCCCAGAAGAAGCTGATGTTGAGGGGGCTGTTGGGCATGGCGATGCCGAAACCGGCCGCCAGCTCGCTCATCTTAGGCAGCCAGCTCGCCACGGCGAACACCTTGCTCTCGGTGGCCATGGATCCTGGCGGCTTGAAGACGTCTACCAGCAGGTAGGCCATCAGGGAGGCGGCGATGAAGTTGAACATGATGGTGGTGATGACGATGTGGCTGCCCCGCTTGGCTTGCAGCCAGGCCGGGATGAAGGCCCAGGCCGCGCCGAACAGGCCGCCGGCGATGATGGCGAGCGGCAGCAAGAGGGCGAACGGCAGTACGTCCCCGAGCAGCAGACAGACCAGACCGACCCCGAGGCCGCCGATATAGGCCTGCCCTTCACCGCCGATGTTGAACAGGCCGGCGTGGAAGGCCACCGCCACCGCCAGACCGGTGAAGATGAAACCGGTGGCGTAATAGAGGGTGAAGCCTATCCCCTCGCCGGTGCCGAAGGCGCCGTACCACATGATTTCGGCTGCCTCGATGGGACTGATGTCGAGGTAATAGAACAGGATGGCCGACACCAGGAAGGCCAGCAGGATATTGACTGCGGGCAGCACGCCCACGGATATCCAGGCAGGAACGCGTGCTTGGCTCATGAATGGGCCTCCTTGATATCGTCGGGGACTATGTTCGCCATCATCAGGCCGATAGTGCGCTCATCCGCCCTGGCGCCGTCCAGCTCGCCGACGATGCGGCCATCGGCGATGACCAGAATGCGGTCGGAGAGGCTCATGATCTCGTCCAGCTCCACCGACACCAGCAGCACCGCCTTGCCCTTGTCGCGCATGGCGATGATCTGCTGGTGGATGTACTCGATGGCGCCGATGTCGACGCCCCGGGTCGGCTGACCGACCAGCAGCACATCCGGGTCCTGCTCCACTTCCCGGGCGATCACCAGCTTCTGCTGGTTGCCGCCGGAGAAGTTGGCGGTCTTGTGCTCCGGGCTCGGCGGGCGCACGTCCCACTTGTCCATCTTGGCCTGGCAATCCTGGCGGATCGCCTCCTTGTCCTGCAGCCAGCCCTTGTTGTACTGGGCACGGCGGTGATAGCCGAGGATGAAGGCCTCTTTCGCCTCGAAGCGGTTGATGAGCCCCATCTTGTGCCTGTCTTCCGGGATGTGGCCGAGGCCGAAGTTGCGCACCTGCTCCGGATCGGCCGGGTGGCTCTGGCTTACCTCGTGGCGCTGCGCCCCGGCGATGGTGAAGCCGCCCTTGCTGGGCTTGAGGATGCCGCCGAGCATGCTGAGCAGCTCGGACTGGCCGTTGCCGGAGACCCCGGCGATGCCGACCACTTCCCCCGCCCGCACTTCGAAGCTGACGGATTTGACCCGTTCCACCCCGGCGTCATCGACGTAAGAGAGGCCCTCGACCCTGAGCTTGGCCTCGCCCGGCTGGGCGGTGCCCTTGTCGACCTTGAGGCGCACCTTGCGGCCCACCATCAGCTCGGCGAGCTGCTCCTTGTCGGTATCCCTGGTGGCGACGTGAGCCACCATCTCACCCCGGCGCATGATGGAGACCTGATCCGTGATGGCCAGGATCTCCCGCAGCTTGTGGGTGATGAGGATGACGGTCGCCCCCTGATCCCGCAGCTTTTTCAGCACTTCGAACAGGTGATCCGCCTCTTGCGGGGTCAGCACCCCGGTGGGTTCGTCCAGGATCAGGATGCGGGCACCGCGATAGAGCGCCTTGAGGATCTCGACCCGCTGTTGCAGGCCCACCGGCAGATCCTCGACCTTCTCGTGCAGCGGCACCTCGAGACCATAGTCCCGTGCCAGCTCGCCCAGCAGCTTCTCGGCGGCCGCCAGGCTCTTGCCCAGGCGCCAGCCGTTCTCGGCGCCGAGGATGACGTTTTCCAATACGGTAAAGTTGTTCACCAGCATGAAGTGCTGGTGCACCATGCCCACCCCGGCGGCAATCGCATCTTGGGAGCCATGGGGTTTGAACGGATTCCCGTCGATCAGCATCTCGCCTCTGTCGGCGTGGTAGAAACCGTAAATGATGCTCATCAGGGTCGACTTGCCGGCGCCATTTTCGCCGACGATGCCGTGAATGCTGCCTTTACGAACCTGAAGGTCGATCTGCTTGTTGGCGTACACGTCGCCGAACCGCTTATCGATACCCCTTAATTCGATGGCATAGCGATCTGTCTGGTCCATGATGCAGTCCTTGCGGGTCATGAAGTAGAGACTAAAAACCGGCCCGTGCGGGCCGGTCATCACTGGTTGAGAGTCGTAGCAGTGACTCGGTATTAGTAGGATCAGTACTTACAGGAGTTGTCGCTCATGTAGTCGTGCACCTTGATCTTGCCGGCGATGATGTCGGCCTTGATGCTCTCGACCTTGGCTTTCATTTCCGGGGTGATCAGCTTGGCGTTGTTCTCGTCCAGCGCCCAGTCAACCCCGCCTTCGGCCAGACCCAGGGACTGGATGCCCGGCTTCCAGCTGCCCTTGGCGGCGTCATCCCAGCTCTTGTAGGCGGCCAGACCCACGGACTTGACCATGGAGGTCAGCATGGTGCCCGGTTGCAGGTGGTTCTGGTTGGAATCCACACCGATGGCCAGCTTGCCTTCGTCCTTGGCAGCCTGATAGACACCGATACCGGTGCCACCGGCGGCGGCATAGACCACATCGGCGCCCTTGGCGAACTGGGACTTGGCCAGTTCTGCACCCTTGGCCGGGTCGGCGAAGGCTGCCGGGGTGGAGCCGGTCATGTTCTGATAGACGTCGATCTTCGGATTGATGTACTTGGCGCCCTGCTCATAGCCGCACTGGAACTTGCGGATCAGCGGGATGTCCATGCCGCCCACGAAGCCGACCTTGCCGGTCTTGGAGGCGATGGCCGCCAGGGCACCCACCAGGAAGGAACCTTCATGCTCCTTGAAGATGAGGGACTGGACGTTCGGCTTGTCGACCACCATGTCGATGATGGTGAACTGGGTGTTCGGGAACTCGGTGGCGACTTTCTCTACCGCGGAACCCATGTTGAAGCCGACGGCGACGATGGGGCCGTTGCCACGGCTGGCCAGACGACGCAGGCCCTGCTCGCGCTGGGCTTCGTTCTGGGGTTCGAACTCCTTGACCTTGACGCCTTTGTCCTTGTTGTAGACTTCGACACCGTTGCGGAACACGGCTTCGTTGAAGGACTTGTCGAATTTGCCTGCGGTGTCATAGATGACGGCGGGCTCGGAGGCTGCCTGGGCGGACAGGGCAGCGAGGGTGAGGGCGGCCACGGTGGCCAGCTTGAGCACTTTAGTCACGATCGTATCCTTGATTGTTATGTGAGGGTCCACAACCTGTCTTGGCAGGTCATAAAGCACGCTGGCTAACTGTAAGTGAGCCAGCCCGTTGGTCAAGGGGATCATAGAGGAAAAACGTTTGCGTTAACGGTTTGAAATATAAGCAAATTGCCTTATAAGTGTTTGTTTTATGGTGTTTTTGCAGAATTAAATTCCGGGATTAATAGGGCTCGATCGACATTTGTGTTTGGATTCATGATGTTAGGCGCAACCGTTTTCCTCCCCTGATGAAAAAATTGGCTTCCATCGGCACCATCCCTGCGGCCTCATCGACGCAGCGTTGGCGGGCGGGTTGGCCCCCGGCTGCTCACGGCTTGGTCTCTGGCGGCTCAGGCCGTATAATCCCCGCCTGTATAAATAAACAGGAGTGGTGATGGACGTTTCAACCCTGCTCGACGGGCTCAATGACAAGCAAAGAGACGCGGTGGCGGCCCCCCGTTGCAACCTGCTGGTGCTGGCCGGTGCCGGTTCGGGCAAGACCCGGGTGCTGGTGCACCGTATCGCCTGGCTGATGCAGGTGGAACGCTGTTCACCCTTCTCCATCATCGCGGTCACCTTTACCAACAAGGCGGCGGCCGAGATGCGCGGCCGGGTCGAAAAAGTGATCGGCGACGGCGTGCGCGGCATGTGGATCGGCACCTTCCACGGCATCGCCCACCGCTTGCTGCGGGCCCATCATCTGGATGCGGGCCTGCCCCAGGATTTCCAGATCCTCGACTCGGACGATCAGTACCGCCTCATTCGCCGGGTGCTCAAGGCGCTCAACCTCGACGAGAAGCACTGGGCGCCGCGCGCCGTGATGGGCTACATCAACGGCAAGAAGGACGAGGGGCTGCGCCCCGGCGACATCGACCTCTACGGCGACCCCGTCACCCGCACCTATCAGCAGATCTACAAGACCTATCAGGAGACCTGCGATCGCTCCGGGCTGGTGGATTTTGCCGAGCTCCTGCTGCGCGCCCACGAGCTGTGGCTCAACAAGCCGCACATCCTCGAGCACTACCGCGACCGCTTCCAGAACATCCTGGTGGACGAGTTCCAGGATACCAACGGCATCCAGTACGCCTGGCTGCGGATGCTGGCCGGCGACACCGGCAAGGTGATGATCGTCGGTGACGATGACCAGTCCATCTACGGCTGGCGCGGCGCCAAGATCGAGAACATCCAGCGCTTCCTGACCGACTATCAGGGCGCCGAGACCATTCGTCTCGAGCAGAACTATCGCTCCACCGCCAACATCCTCAAAGCCGCCAACAGCGTCATCGCCAACAACTCGGAGCGCCTTGGCAAGGAGCTGTGGACCGAAGGGGCCGAGGGGGAGCCGATTTCGCTGTACGCCGCCTTCAACGAGGTGGACGAAGCACGCTTCGTGGTCGGCCGCCTCAAGGATTGGAAAGAGAAGGGGGGCTTGCTGGCCGACTGCGCCATCCTCTATCGCTCCAACGCCCAGTCGCGGGTGCTGGAAGAGGCGCTGATGCAGGACGCCATGCCGTACCGCATCTATGGCGGCCTGCGCTTCTTCGAGCGCCAGGAAATCAAAGACGCCATGGCCTACCTGCGCCTTATCAACAACCGTGGCGACGACGCCAGCTTCGAGCGGGTGGTCAACACCCCGACCCGCGGCATCGGCGATCGCACCCTGGAGATATTGCGGAGCAACGCTCGCGATCAGGGCCAGAACCTGTGGCAATCGGCCAAGGCACTGCTCAATGACAAGGTGCTGACCGGCCGTGCCGGCAACGCGGTGCGCGGCTTTGTGGAGCTGATCGACGCGCTGGAGGAACAGGTCTCCCTGCTGCCACTGCACCAGCAGGCGGATATCGCCATCCAGCATTCCGGCCTCAAGGCGATGTATCTGGCGGAAAAAGGCGAGAAATCCCAGGCACGGGTAGAGAACCTGGACGAACTGGTCACCGCCTGCCGCCAGTACCAGCGCCCGGACGAGCTGGAAGACATGAGCGATCTCTCCGCCTTCCTCGCCCACGCGGCGCTGGAATCTGGCGAGAATCAGGCTGACGAATATGCCGACGCGGTGCAGCTGATGACACTGCACAGCGCCAAGGGGCTGGAATATCCCCTAGTGCTGCTGGTCGGTGTGGAAGAGGGCATGTTCCCCAGCCAGCAATCCACCGAGGAGTCGGGGCGGCTGGAAGAGGAAAGGCGCCTCTGCTACGTGGGCATGACCCGCGCCATGGAGAAGCTCTACATCTGTTATGCCGAGAGCCGCCGTATCTACGGCCGCGAGATGTTCCACAAGCCGAGCCGCTTTATCCGCGAGATGCCCGCCGAATGTCTGGAAGAAATCCGGCTGCGCACCCAGGTCAGCCGCCCCACCCAGTACGGCCGCTTCAGCCAGAACGAGGTGCAGCAGAGCTTCGACGCCAGCGGCATCAAGCTCGGCCAGCGGGTGCTCCATCCGAAATTCGGCGAAGGGGTGGTACTCAACTTCGAAGGGGTCGGCCAGCAGAGCCGGGTGCAGATCCAGTTCGACGACGTCGGCGCCAAGTGGCTGGTGACGGCGTATGCCCGCCTTGAGGCGCTGTAACTTCTCTGCCTTTTGATTCAATCAACCCGGCTTAGGCCGGGTTGGCTTTTCGACATATAGAAACTTTGCCCCACATAAATCAAAGCTCCTAATGATAAGTTGGCCAATTTCTAAGCATCAATCACAGATATTGATACTTTGGCTTCAATCAACCCCTTCATAGCTGTAATATCATGCTCTACCACAAAGGGCTCATACGCAGCTTTTTCTAGCGTTCCATTTTGGTGGTAACCATTCCTGTAAACACAAAAGGAGCGAAGATATGGATTGGCAAACAGCTCTCAAAATTGGGGGACCATCTGCGGTTATTTCATGGGTCTTCTATGAACTTTTTTCAACATACTTATTCAGCTCTAATATTTTCAAAGATAACTTGTTATTAAACATCATATTCATAGTGACTACTTTTACATTCTGCCTTGCTATGGGTATATATTTAATTAAACGTTCAACGAATAAGCACAATCAAGCAGAAGATGTTGAGACTAATTTACCAAATGAGATGAATGAGGTTCCAGCAAAAGAAATTGACAATTTGAACATATATAACAATGAGGTAGATGGTAACCTTATGATTGGTCATGGCCAATCCGTTACAAACAGCACAGTAAATGATAACAAAGTAAAAAAAGATCTCATTATTGGTGGGAATAAATAGATGCTTTCTGGACCAGAATCAGCCAAGAGTATTTTATCTAATAATGAAATTCATGATAATAAGGTCGATGGTGATCTTATCATCGGCTCAACCGTTATTAAATTCCCTTCTTTTAATATAGGTGCAAATGGTGAGGCCTTACGCAATTTAATAGAGCAACATATTAGATTACAGGAAGATGACCCAATATATTGCATGGTGCTTGATGAGTTGCAAAGCAGGATAAAGGACTCATCGTCAAGAAATGTTATAGGCCTATCAGAAAAACTACGAATTGCGGGTCGTGAAAATTATATTGACGAGGCCTTGGTTTCGAGTCAAAAAGCATCTAGATTGATTGCTAGACTACAACATGTGCGCTCATATCAGATATTTTTCAATCACATTTTAGGTTTGATTGTAACAAGATTTAAAACCTATGTTCTTCCTCTTATTAAAAGCGGGGCCAATGAGCTAGTTATTAGAACAGCCATCAATAGCACAATCATTGAACCACTTTATGCTGAAGTTATGACTGCAGGTGGTAGTATTAGTAGTGATGCGATTGAAGGGATGCTTTATTTTTTAACAGAAAAGTGTCATGTGGAGTGGAAGTAATGATATTTTATCATCCCGCCTATGATGTACATCACTGTATTTATCGACTGCTTAATATTTTAAGTCATTTAACACATGAACAGATAGATAAAGACACGATTAGATTAATCGACTTCTATTACGTATACCCTCATTTATTAAAGAATGTCACGCTACCAAGGGCATTCTCAAAATATAAGAAAACAATTAACGAATACACTGAACCATTTGAAATAACACCAAATCCAAAATCATTATTTTTCGACTTATCTAGAGTCCAAGATAGTGCACTTTCATCATTATTACAGCGATCATTGATAAATATCGATGGGAACTCTATAAAATTAAGAGAAGCCTATTTGCCAAATAGTGTTATTGACGCATTTAAAAATGATACCTTTGTCGACACCACTTTTTTTAAATGCTTGATTGAGTCATTTCCAAAGTTGAGAATCAATGGGAAAGATGGCTTCAAAGAGAGATGCGGATTAATGGAGTATCGCTATGACTAGGGCATCTATTTACATAGAAAGATTGATTGTCACCAAAAGCAATCAAACTGTTTATGATGAAAGATTTCATCGCGGGATAAACGTGATTCGGGGTGATCACTCTGTTGGTAAAACAACTATTCTAGAACTTATTTTCTACGTCTTGGGTGGTGAAATAAAATCGAATCAATGGTTGTACCCGGCAGATAAATGTGATGTCATTTTCTGCCAACTGAATATAAACAATAACGTTTTCACAATTTCTAGACAAATTGAAAAGGGCCAAATACCTCCAATTTTAATCAAGTTTGGAGATTATGATGCTCATTGCACCTCTTCATCTTGGATGAGTTTTGGTCCAAGGAGGAACGAAGCTAGTGAAAGAATGTCTTTCTCACAAAAAATATTTGAACTACTAGGGTGGAACACATATAAGACTGAGGACTATGCAAATCTCACTATGCATCAGTTGCTTCGTTTTTTATATGTAGACCAAGAAACCACATCTACTCGAATATTTAGAAACGAAGATAACCCTCGTGCAGATAGTGAAAACTCTAGGCTAGCAATCGCAGAATTCTTATTGGGGTTGGATAATTTAGACACGCATCAATTGAGACAAGAACTGATAATTTCAGAGCGAGAATTTGAGAATGTGTCATCCGATTTAAATGCCATGTATAAAATACTCGGTGACGACTCATCGACGACTATGAGTAGCTTACTATCTGATATATCCTCTAATGTTACTGAAATAAAGTCTCTGAGTGATTATCAGCCAGAAGTAGTCACAAATAAAAACAGCGATTATAATAATATTGAGATAGAAATATTAAAACTTCAAAAAGATATAAACACATATAACAAGCAGTTGCAACAATTTGAAAGGGATATTGTTTTTGCTGAGGGAGAAATCATTGACTGTGAACTATTTGGAAAATCACTCGAATATAGAAAAAAAGCTCTTTTAGAGTCAAAATCTGCCTATGATGCAATTGGATTGGTAAAATATGAACATTGCCCTTGCTGCCTTGGACCAATAGAGAGTCAGCACATTGATGAAAATCACGATGATGTCTGCCACCTATGCAAGGCACCAATAGGTAATGAGAAACACAACTCAAATTATCTTGAGATTCTCAATGAACTTAATTTTCAGATTGCCGGTAATAAAAAAGTGCTCTCAGATTACATAGAGCATAAAAGTGGCCTTCAAGCATCAATAGAGATTGTTAAAGGAAATCTAGTAATTTCAAGAGGGAAGCTTTCAGAGCTGTCAAAATCTGTAGACCCCACCTCTTTTGAAAAGCTTGAAAGAGCAAGGAAGATAGGTTTTTTAGAAGCTGAAAATAAATCACTACAAGAAAAAGTGCGCGTAATATCTGGGCTTGATCAACAAAAGCAAAAAAAGATTTTCTTAAACACGAAAATAACTGAGCTAAAAGAGAAGATTAAAGCGGCATCTGTTAGCAATGCCAAAAGGAGAGAGAAAGTATATTTAGGCATCTCCCAACAAATGGTTAATATCCTTCATAGTGATAAAAGGACTAATGGTAAGCCATATGAGGAAGATTTTGCTTCCGCGCGAGCGAGTGATATTGAAATCGACTTTGCAAAAGACCGTGTTCTAATCAATGAGAGGATAAAATTCTCCGGAAGCTCTAACTACATTAAGAAAAACTCTTTGAATTTATCAGCACTGATAGAGTCTTTATCTGATGATAACTATAGGCTGCCAAGATTTATGATGATTGATGCCATTGAAAATGGAGGAATGAAAGAAAGTAGGAGCCATAACTTCCAACAAACTATTTTTGACAAATTAAAAGGAAGAGATGATTTCCAGCTTATTTTCTGTACATCTATGGTTTTGTCAGATTTCAATAATGAACATTACGGTGTTGGAAAATACTACTCTGATAACGTTCTGAAAATATGAATAATCAGGAAATAAGGGACACCCGCCTTTCCGACAAAGGCGTAGCTGGTGAAGCTACGCCGTGTTTTTGATGAAGGAATCTAATCACTTAACCAACTTGCTCTCCATCACCCCTTGTTTGCCCTCCTCTTCACTGACCTGACTCAGCTTGGAGCGAGCCATCAGCAGGCCCATCTTGACCTCCTGCCAAACGCAGCAGTTTTTGCCCGCCTCGGCACTAAGAGTCTGGGTGGCGTCGTTCTCCGACCTGTAAGAGATGCGGCTGCCCGGTGCACTCTGTTTTGGTTGGAAGAAAGGCAAATAAAGGTTCGCATGAGGCTTTGTTGCCGGGCAACCACTCAAACCGCCACCGGTGTGACGGGATTCAATATTTTGGCAATTAACGGACATGGCGTACCGCTTTGACGCTCAAACCAGCCAAGGCATACTGCCCCGTCACCAGATGGGAGTCATTAATGTCTAAGTGGATGCCGACACTGCGCCGGCTGGGGTTGTGGTTGTTGCGAAAAACGGCGCTGGCGCTGCTGGCCAGCCTGCTGTTTATGATCTCGTTTACCCTGTTTCAATACGCATCCTGGTGGCCAGCACTGGCCGAGGATACTTTCCTTCAATGGGGCGGCTTCTCCTCCAGTCATACCTTGGCTGAGCTGATCCCGGCCATGCTGGAGTTCAGCGCCGTGCTCGCTTCTGCTTTCTTGCCGCTGTTTCTGCTGACACCCCGCCCGCTGTTGCTGCCGCTCTTTGCCGGGCTCTGGTTGTGGCAGACCTATGACATCGCCTTTATGACGGCTACCGCCTCGACCTGGTTGCCCCACGAGATCATCTGGACCTTTATCCTGCCTTATACCCACTGGCTGCTGCTCACCCTGCTGGCGCCGCTGCTGCTGATCCGCCAGCTCGGCAGGCGGCTATTTGCTGATACATCCGCACCACAGGCAGGGGGCGTCATCCTGGGCGACGGACGGTAGCCAGAGGGAGCGATTGATTCCGCGAAAGTCCGATGACGCTTCGCTAATCGAACCTACACGTCGCATACAGTTGGGTTGTCTGTGTCGTGGCCGAGAGGCACAAACCCCAAGCTCCCGCCTGTCTGGCTCACCTCGGCTGAAACGCCTTGACGAGAAATTCGATAAAGAGCCGCACGTTGCGGGACTGCTCCTTGTGGAAGGGGTAGACGGCGAACAGGGCGTGGGGGTCGGGTTGCCAGTCGGGGAGCAGTCTGACCAGGGAGCCGTCCGACAGTTCGTTCGACACGAATTCATCCGGTACCAGGATCACCCCAAGCCCCTGCACCGCCGCCTGTTTCAGGGCGATGCCGTTGTTGGCGCAGAAGCTGGCGGGGGGCAGCTCCACCGCCACGCTCTCCGCATCCCGGGTGAAGAACCACTTGTTGGGGGAGGAGGAGAGGCTGTAGCGCAGGCAGTTGTAGGCCTTGAGATCCGCCGGGTGGGCGGGCTGGTCCGCCTCCTTCAGGTAGTCGGGGGCGGCGCAGAGCACCCGCTGCACCTCGCACAGGGGTTTGGCGCGCAGGGTGGAGTCCTCCAGGGTGCCAGCCCCCCGGATCACCACGTCCAGCCCCTGGTCCACCAGATCCATGTAGGCGTCGCTCAGGATCACCTCGATGCCGATTTCCGGATAGCGGCGCTGGAATTCGCAGACAAGGGGGTTGAGCCGGATCAGCCCGTAGGACATGGGCATGCCGATCCTCAGCCTGCCCCTGGGGGTGAAGGAGGCGGCCATGATGGACTGGTCGGCGGCCTCCAGGCTGTCCAGCACGGCGCATATCTGGCCGTAATAGGCCATGCCCGATTCGGTGACGCTCAGCCGCCGGGTGGTGCGGTTGATCAGCGCAATGCCGAGAAAGGCTTCCAGCTCGTTGATGTTCTTGCTGACCGCCGCCTGGGAGAGGCGCAGGTCGTCCGCCGCCGCCCTGAAGGTGCCCATTTCCACCACCCGGCGAAAGACGTTCAGCGCCGTGATCTTGTTCATCCTGCCCCCGTTAATTCACTACTGGTAAATGATGGCGCCATCATTGCGCACTTTTATTACAATAGTGCGGATCCCCGGGGTGTCCACCCCCCATCCCCCGCCAGACAGAGAGTTGCCCGTGGCAGACCGGCCCGGATCATGGCCCTCCGGGCGTGGCAGGGACGCAGACGAAAGAGAGGCGATGGGCCCCGGGCACCCCGGCCCGTGACGGCAGGCATAGAAGTAGGCGGCAGGGCCCGGGCCCCGCCGCCAGATGGCACGCACCGGCTTACTGCACCTTGCCGGGGGCGGGGGGCAGGGTGATGCCGACATCGGCCCAGGGGTTGGTGCCGAGCAACTGCGCGTGGGGCACATCCGCCTGGTAGCGCATGGTGAACGCTCTGGGGCCGTGGGCGAAGGCCACCAGCAGCCCCTGTTTTGCATCCATCAACCCGGCGTGCATGCCGAGCCCGTGATAGCTGATCCGCACGGCCTTGTCCTCAAGGCCCACTTTATCTATCTGGAAGCGGGCGATGCTGCCGTCTTTGAGGGAAAAGCCCCAGCGGAACGGGCCGCCGCTGACCACCGTCATCACCTCGTCGATGTCGGTGCCGTCCTCGGCGGAGTTGACGTGCATGCGGCCATATTTGCCGAGCACGGCGCTGCGGGTGCGCTCGTCCAGCGCCATCAGGTCATAGACCTTGGGGTAGGGGCCGACGCCGGTCTCCTCGGTGGCGACGCCGCCCCCTTGCACCGCGGGCGCGCGCCCTGCGAGCCTGGCCTGCTCCAGCAGTTCCCCCTGACTCAGGTTGAAGGCCGAGATCAGGGCGCCGTGCTCCGCTTTGGTCAACGCGCGGCGGTGGGAGGCGGCGAGCAGCGGCCTGGCGGCCTCGGGAATGTCGACGGTGACCACGTTGACGCCGATGGGGTTGAGTGCGTTGTTGACCGCTTCGACGCCGGTCACGGCGGGGCGGCCATCGCTGAACTGCACCGAGACGATGTCACCGGCGAAGGTGTTGAAAGAGAAGGCCGAGGCGAGGGTGCCGGCCAGCAACGGGATATGGGTGAGTTTCATACAAGACTCCTCGTTAAGGTTCGAGAAGCAGTCTAGGGCGGCGATGTGTTCACTGAAATGACACTCGAATGATATGAAAATTCACTGACAGTAATGAATGGCGGAACAAAGGGACGAGCACGCCTGCCAGGTGCACCATGCTGCGTCACAAAAAGGGTAAAAAAAGCACAAAAAGTGATGATCCAGTCATTAGCGAGATCCATATGCCCGTGGGGACCAACCAATGGAGAATGACCAGATGAAATGGATTCAACGTTGTGCCGCACTTGCAATGATATTGGGTCTGACTGCGTGCGGAGGCAGTGACAATGACAGCAGTCCGCCCAATGCGGCCATCAGGATCAGCCACCTCGCCCCCGATGCCCCCAGGGTGAATGTCAATGTCGATGGGGCTGCCTTCCTGACGGCCGTTGATTTTGGCTCGAGCAGCGGGCTCAAGCCGGTGGCGGCTGGCAGCCACGAGGTGGCAGTGGACGGGATTTTGCCGAGCGGTACCGCGACGGTCATCGGGCCGGTCTCCCTCGATCTCAAACCCGACACCCAGTACGACGTGCTGGCTGTGGGTAAACTGACGGGCAGCGGCGATACCGCGTTTGGCCCGCTGGTGATTGAACGGCCGGACCAGATGCCCGCTGGCGGCGAGATCCGGGTGCAGGTCGTGCATGCCGCCCCGAGCGCACCTGCGGTGGATGTTCATGTCACCGCGCCCGGTGCCGCATTGGGCAGTCCGACGCTGTCCGGCATTCCCTTCAAGACCTATAGCGATCCCCTGACTCTGCCGGCCGGGGAGTATCAGGTCAGGCTGACGCTGCCGGGCAGCAGCGATGTGGTGTATGACTCGGGTCCATTGCCTCTCACCGGCGGTGCGGATCTGCTGATTGCGGCGATCGACAACCTGGGGGCGGGGCCAAGCCCGGTCAAGCTGCTTGCCATCGACAGCGCTGGTGCAACCCCTCTCCTGTCTGTGGATGAGCAGGCCCAGCTGAGGGTGGTCCATGGGGTTGCTGACGCCCCGGCCGTGGATATCCGGGTCAATGGTGCCGCGCCGACCGCCGCCCCGTTGCAAGGGCTGGCGTTCAAGGGAAATACCGGATATCTGGATCTGGCGGCGGCGGATTATGATTTTGTGGTCACGCCGACGGGCGCCACGACCCCTGAAGTGATCAATGCCAGCGACGTGCCGCTCAAGGCGGGCACCCGCTACTCCCTGTTTGCCGTCGGCCAGTTGCTGGATCCCGCTGGCGAAACCATTGAGCCCTTGCTGCTGACGGACACGGGCCGCGCGGTGGCGACAGAGGCGCAGCTTCGCGTGCTGCATGCGGCACCCACGGCTCCGGCAGTGGACGTTTATCTGACGACGGGGTCAGACATCAGCGCCAGCACCCCCGTGCTCAAGGCTGTGCCCTTCAAGGGGGACAGCGGGTATCTTGCGGTTGCCGCCGGAGACTATTTTGTCACCGTCACCGCCTCGGGTGACAAGAGCCCGGTCATTGGCCCCCTGCCGGTCACCTTGTCGACCAGCCAGGTATTCACTGCGGCGGCCTTGTCTGACAGCGTCGGGGGCGTCGATCCCGAGTTGCTGATCCTGGAAGACATCAGCAGCAGTCAATAACCCCCTCTCTCATCAAGAGCAGGGGTGACTGGACCCGGACTGCACTGTCAGTCCGGGTCTTTTTATGGCCTGCCGCTGGCAGAGGGGATCCTGGCAGTCCGGGGGTGACCAGAAAGAATCGGCCCGGCATAGAGCCGTCAGGCCCGGCTTGTGGTATGACTCGGGGCGTCACCAAACAGAACCTGTCGGAGGAAGAGACAATGCTGGCGTTGATCACCACGGCGCACCACACCTGCTACCCCAATCCCATCGCCTTTCGGGCCGGAGAGCGGGTGCGCATCGGCCACGAGGACGACGAGTTCCCGGGCTGGGTGCGCACCTTTACCGCAGACGGCAACGAGGGGTGGGCGCCCCTGTCCATGCTGACCCCGATCAGCGCCGAGGAGGCGCAGGCGCGCCAGGACTATACCGCCCGGGAGCTGGATGTGGCGGCGGGGGAGCGGGTACGGGTGGATCGGGAGCTGGCAGGCTGGCTCTGGGTTCACAACGAAGCGGGGGGCTCAGGCTGGATCCCGGCCAGCTGCATCGCCTCGCCCTCATAAGGTGGCAGCGGCTCGGAGAAGGAGTAGAGCGGAGAGAGAAACCCGGCCAGCGACATGGTGTGCGGCCGGGTGAATTGTAAAGAGTAGGGTGACGGAAAACGGGATCAGCCTAGTCTAATCAACTCGATGGGGGCGTAGCGCTCCTGGCTGTTCGTCAGCAGCACGCACTTCTCATGTTCCGCCTCATAGGGGGTCAGGTTGTCGGTGTGCGCCTCCTTGAGGGTGTCGACCGCGCCGGTGGCGGCAATCATCACCCGTTGGCCCAGGGTCAGCACATTGCGGTTTCGATCGTAGATCTTCATGGCATTCTCCTTGTGGGATGGGTGCCCCGGCCCGTGCCGGGGCAACGGGCTCCAGACTACGCCCCTCGAAAAACGAGATGCCTGTCACAGATCAAAAAAAGGGGAAAGAGGGACGCGGTGCGGCGACGGGGTATGGCGCGCTGGTCTCGCTGCCCGCCGGTGATCGCCACTGCCTGTCGCAGGGCACGGAGGACGCCCTCGCTTTTCATCCCCTCGGGCTCGAACTGCAAGGGGGATGCGCTATAGTGGAGCCGCTCGTTTTACTGCCTTCAACCAACCGAGAGTGCATTATGAATCGTGATATCGCAGCCCAGTTCATCAAGATGCTGACCAACCTGGACCAGTGTCTGGCCAAGGCCGAGGCCCACGCCGAGGCAAAGAAATTCAACGTGGAGAACTTCTTCAATGAGCGCCTCATCGTCGACATGCTGCCCCTGAGCAAGCAGGTGCTGATCTGCTGTGACAGCGCCCGCGCCGTGGTGGCCACCGCCAGCCTGAGCGAGCCGCCGGTGCTGGGGGATGATCCCAAGACCATGGCGGATCTGCGCGCCCACGTGGCCAAGACCATTGCCTACCTGCAAGGCAAGCTGGAGGCGGATTTCAGCCAGTATGCGAGCGGCCACTACTACCCCTACTGGGCCGGTGGCAAGGGGATGGACGGCCATAGCTGCGTCCACGAGTACGGCATCCCGAACTTCTACTTCCACCTCACCATGACCTATGCCCTGCTGCGCCAGGCCGGGGTGGATCTGGGCAAGCGGGATTACCTGGGCGGTCTGAACCTGCAATAAGCCGTGCTTCAGCGACGACAAAGCCTGCCCCCTGGCAGGCTTTGTCGTTTTCGGCCCGGCTCAGCGCCCCAGGTTGTCGGCCAGTTGTTTGGCGCGACTTGCGGCCCACTGATCGATCATTTTCTCCATCTCCTCGGCGGTGATGGGGGAATCCTTGTGGGTGGTGTCCGGGCTCTCGCGAGCGTCCATCACCCGCACCAGCAGCTTGCCGCTCTGGGCGTCGAGCAACTGGGCCATGCTGCCCACCCTGAGCAGATAGGGCTCCTTGCCTATTACCTCGCGGGTGACGTTGATGGCGATCTTGGCGGGCAGCAGATCCCGCAGCTTGGGGTCGGGGCGGGTCAGGTCGAAGTTGGTGATGGCCGCCTGCACCCGCATCACGCCGGGACCGGGTTCGGTAGCCATCTTGACGCCCTGGCTCATCAGCTCCCGCTGGAAGGTGGCGTGGTAGTAGCGGCCTATCTCGTTCTGCTCGTTGGCAGTCAGCAGATACCACTGGCCATTCTCCTGGCGGATGAATTGCAAGGGGTCGAGCAGCACCTGATGGTACTGGTGCAGATCCACGCCGGGCTCCTTGTAGATGCGCTGGTTGGGGTTGCTCTCGCTTTGCTGGAAGGCGGTGAGCGGGATCGCCTGCAGGCTGTGGGTGACCTGGTTCTTCACGGCGCACCCGCCCAGCAGGGCGGCGGCCATGGTCATCATCAAGACTCGTTTCATGGGGGCTCCTGGCGGTGGATGGTCGCTGCAAGAACGCAGCCCGCCCTGCCCACAGAGATACCTGATCAGGCCCCTCTCTCACAAGGGGTATCTATGCGGGGGCCACCGGGGGAGCCCCCGTGTCAGGTCACTCGGCGGGGATCTCGGGCTCCACCAGGGTGGCGAGCTGCATCAGGGACTCCTGCCAGCCGAGGTAGCACATCTCCACCGGGATGACCGCCGGAATACCCGCCTGTTCGATGGCGAGATCGGTGCCGCACAGCACCTGGGTGAGGGTGATGGTGACCTGCATCTCCCCCGGCAGGTTGGGGTCGTCGAAGCGGTCGGTGTAGCGGATGCGCTTGCCCGGCTCCAGCGCGAGATACTCGCCGCCGAAGGCGTGGGTGTGGCCGCTGGCGAAGTGGGTGAACGACATCCTGAACTGGCCGCCGACCCGGGCCTCCAGTGCTGCCACCTTGCAGGTGAAGCCATGGGGGGGCAGCCATTTGGCCAGGGCGTCCGGCTCGATAAAGGCCTGGTATACCCGCTGTGGCGGGGCCTTGAGTACGCGATGCAGGGTGACTGTGTTCATGGGGGACTCCTCTTGGTGGCAACAGGGACGGGTCGCAGCAAGGATAGCCGTCATCCCCGTGGCCTGCGGGGGTGCGTCGCCTCCTTTCGCCTGCAGAGAGGATTTTTCGTTTTCTCTTCAAGGAGTTGATCAAGATAGAGGTTATTGTCACCGTTCGCTCATATAATCGCCGCCATGCAAGCGACTCGGAAGGATTCGATGACAAAGCTGATGGCGGCCCTGCTGGGGCTGTTTTACGCCAGCCTGATCTGGGCGGCGCCCGTCCCCTTCGTGACGGCCCCCGGCCCCCATGCCACGCAGGGGAGGCTGGAGCCCCTGCTCTCCTGGTTCTCGGGGGAGTTTTCCAGCCAGGAGCAGGCCACCTTCGATGCCCGCTTCACCAGCGCCGAGCTGCGGCTGGTGGAGATCTGGCCCGGGGAAGGCCCCTTTCGCTGGGTCTATGCGGAGCAGTTTCTGACCGAGCGGGCGCAGCGACCGTTTCGCCAGCGCATCTACCGCTTCTCCTCCCTGCCCGATGGCCGCATCCTGATGGCCGAACTGACCATGCCGAGGGCCACGGATTTTGCCGGCGCCTGGCGTCGGCCCGAGCTGCTTGACTCCCTCACCCCCCAGCAACTCTCCCTGCGCGAAGGGTGCGAGATCTGGCTGACCCGCCAGCCGGGCGGGGAGTACAAGGGACAGACCCGGGTCGGGCATTGCGCCACCGATTTTGGCGGTGCCACCACCCTGGTGCAGTACCTCTGGATCGGCCCGGACAGCGTCCGGTTGCTGGACAGGGCCTATGACAACGGCGCCCATCAGCGCTGGGGCAGCCCGGGGGAGGGTTACGTCTACCTGCGCAAGGGGATGCGGCGCGGGGAGTAGTCGCGCCGTCCGTCAAGGCCCCTCCCTGCTTGCCGCCATAAAGGACGTGCCGGTCAGGCCGCCGGCCAGTGCCCTTGCAGACCCACCAGGATGGAGAGGCTGACCGCGCCAAACAGCAGGCCCGTCATCAGGTTGAGCGGGCGCTGGATGCGGCCGAGCAGGTGCTGGGCGCGGGGGGTGGAGAGGCTCCAGGCCAGGGCGCTGAACCAGACGAGGGAGAGCAGGAACAGCTCCAGGATCAGCAGTCCCCGGGTCAGGCCATCCACCTGGGGCGTCACCATGGCGGCCAGCAGTCCCATGAAGAACAGCATCGCCTTGGGGTTGAGCAGATTGGTGGCCAGCCCGCTCTTCACCCCCTTGCGCCAGCCCGGCCGCTCGCCTCCGGCGCGCAGCGCCAGATCCCCGCTTCCCTGCCAGGCCGCCTTCAGCGCCCCCCAGCCCAGCCAGCCCAGATAGAGGGCACCCACCAGTTTCACGGCGAGAAAGAGCCAGGGCTGGCTTGCGATCAGCAGGCTGATGCCGGTGAGACTGAGGGTGGCGTGGAGCAGGATGGCAAGGGCGATGCCAAGGGCCGCCCCGAGGGCGGTGGGCCTGTGCAGGCTGGTGCGCAGGATGAGTGCGAAATCCGGGCCCGGGCTCGCCAGGGCGACGAGGTGGACGAGACCCAGGGTCAGAAACAGGCTGGTGAACATAAAAGACCTCCGACAGCGGTATGGAGGTGACAGCATGGGGCAGGACGGGGGACGGGAGATTGTAAAAGATTGCAGCAGCGACGATTCAGGCGGGCAGCATCTGCTGGCGATACTCCGCCGGGGTGAGCCCGAAGGCCTGACGAAAACCGTGGTGGAAGTGGCTCTGATCGAAGAAGCCCACCGCCAGTGCCACCTCGCTCACCGGCAGACCGCTGCCGAGCAGGCGCTTGCCCTGTTCGAGGCGCAGCCGCTTGAGCCAGGCATAGGGGGTCATGCCGGTCTTCTTCTTGAACTGACGGAGGAAGGCGAAGCGATCCAGCCCGAACAGGGCGGCCAGATCCTCCAGGGTGTGTCGCTCGTCCAGCCGGGCCAGCAGATGGTCGCGCAGGAACCTGAGCTGGGGATCCGCCAGGGCGTGGCGCTCGGGGGCGAGCCGGAACAGTTCGCCCAGCAGGGCCAGCAACTGGCTCTCCGCCAGCAGGCCGTCGGGGGAAGGGCCGTCCAGGTGCATGTGCAGGCGGGCAAAGCCCTGATAGAGGTCGGGGCGGCTCTGCAATCCCTGGTGGAAAAAGGGCTCGGGGTGCTCCGGCAGCCAGCGGGCCAGCTGCTCGGGGGCGATGGAGAAGACCCGCACTTCGTACCCTTCCGGCAGCAGGCTGAGGCCGTCGTGCATCTCGTCCGGGTTGACGGTGGAGAGTTCGCCGCGCACCAGGTTGTGGCTGTTCCCCTTGTGGATGAACTTCTGGCCGCCCCGCTGCACCAGACCGATGTGATAGTCCAGATGCACGTGGCGGCCATAGCTGAACTCCCTGTGGTGGGAGTGGGAGAGTTCAACCCCCGGCAGCAGCCGGGATTGCCAGTAGTGGATGCGGGATTGGGGTGCGTTCATCCCCTATTGATACCCCGAAAGCGGCCCCTTGGCTTGTAGATTATTGCGCCGGCGCCTCAGCCGGCCTCCTGGCGCCGCTTGCCGCTGCGCAGGCCATCCAGGCTGAACAGCACCAGGGCGCTCCAGATGCAGCCAAAGGTGATCATCTTGTCCAGCGCCAGCGCCTCGCCATACAGGGTCACCGCCAGGATGAACATCAGGCTGGGGCCTATGTACTGGAAGAAGCCCAGGGTGGAGAGCTTGAGCCGGGTGGCCGCCGCGGTGAAGCAGAGCAGGGGGGCCGTGGTGACGGCGCCCGCGGCGATGAGCAGCAGGTTCAGGTGCCAGTCATTCTGGGTGAGGTGGCTGGTGGGGCTGTCGGCGATGCCCCACAGATAGAAGGCGGCCGGCGGCAGCATGATCAGGGTCTCGATGAGCAGGCCGGTGAGGGCGTCCAGGGCCAGTTTCTTGCGAATGAGGCCGTAGATGGCGAAGCTCGAGGCCAGCACCAGGGCTATCCAGGGCAGGGAGCCGAAGGCGATGAGCTGGACGGCGACACCGACAAAGGCGAGCCCCACCGCCCACCACTGCAGGCGGCGCAGCTTCTCGCTCAGAAACACCATGCCGAGCAGCACGTTGAACAGGGGGTTGATGTAGTAGCCCAGGCTCGCATCCAGCATGTGGCCGTTGTTGATGGCCCAGATGAACAGCAGCCAGTTGCCGCCGACGGTGACGGAGGTGAAGGCCAGGGTGAGCAGCACCTTGGGCTGGCGCAGCACCGCCTGCACCTTGTGCCACTGGCGTCCGAGCAGCACCAGCACCATCAGCAGGGCGCAGGACCAGATCATGCGGTGGGTCAGGATCTCGGCGGCCGGCACGGCGGAGAGGGACTTGAAGTAGATGGGTGCCAGGCCCCAAAGGGTGTAGGCGCCGAGGGCATAGAGGACGCCCTGGCGCTGGATCTGTTGTTGCATGCGGATAACCTTCACTGGAGTGCGGATGTCGGGAAACATCGCAAAAAGTCAGTGTAGCGATCCTTTTGCAGGGAAAGAAGACAATAAATGGGTCTGACGGGATTTTAACAGCAGGAGCGACTTCAGCGACCGCCCCCGCGGCGGATCTTCTCCACGTCCATCAGCAGCCACAGCATGAGGGCGATGGCGGAGATCCAGGGGCCCCAGGTGACATAGGCTTCCCCCTGACCCAGCACGAAGAACAACAGCGGCAATCCCACCACCAGAAACAGTACACTTCCCAGAAAAAACAGCATTTTTATCTTTAAATTTAATGGCTTGCTATTTGACGATTATATCGATTGAGCGAGGGGATAAAAGAGTAAAAATGAGAAAGGGGGATTTCTCCCCCTGTTTTGTTGATAAGCGTCATTTATGACGTTATTCGAGCTGGATCCAGGTGCTTTTCAGCTCGGTGTACTTCTCCAGGGCGTGCAGGGACTTGTCGCGCCCGTTGCCGGACTGCTTGAAACCGCCAAACGGCATGGTCATGTCGCCGCCATCCCAGTTGTTGACGAAGACGGTGCCGGCGCGCAGGGCGCGCGACCCTTTCACCGCCTGGTTGAGATCCGCCGTCCAGATCGCCGCGGCCAGGCCGTAGTCGGTGTCGTTGCCAAGGGCGATGGCCTCTTCCAGGGTGTCGAAGCCGGTCACCGCCAGCACGGGGCCGAAGATCTCCTCGCGGAAGATGCGCATCGTCGGGGTCACGTCGTCAAAGATGGTGGGTTCGATGTAGTAGCCGCCCTCCTCGGGCTGGGTACGCTTGCCTCCCAGCAGCAGCTTGGCGCCCTCCTGCTGGCCGATGGCGATATAGTTTAGCACCTGCTCCATCTGGATGTGGTCCACCATGGCGCCGATGCGGGTGGTGGGGTCGAGCGGGTTGGCCGAGATCCACTCGCGGGCGTGGGCCAGCAGCCGCTCCATGAACTGGGGCTTGATGCTGTTTTGCACCAGCAGGCGGGAGGCGGCGGTGCACACTTCTCCCTGGTTGTAGAAGATGGCTCCGACGGCGCTTCTGGCGGCGGCGTCCAGATCCGGCGCATCCGCCAGCACGATGTTGGGGCTCTTGCCGCCGCACTCCATGAAGGCGCGCTTGAGGTTGGACTTGCCGGAGCACTGCACCAGATGCTTGCCGATCTTGGTGGAGCCGGTGAAGGTGATGCAGTCGACGTCCATGTGCATGGCCAGCGCCTCGCCCACGGTGTGACCAAAGCCCGGCAGCACGTTGAAGACGCCGTCGGGGATGCCCGCCTCCTTCGCCAGACCCGCGATGCGCAGGGCGGTGAGGGGGGATTTCTCGGAGGGTTTGAGGATCACCGAGTTGCCGGTGGCGAGCGCCGGGCCCAGCTTCCAGCAGGCCATCACCAGGGGGAAGTTCCAGGGCACGATGGCAGCCACGACACCGAGGGGCTCGCGGGTCACCAGTGCCAGGGCGGACTCTTCCACCGGGGCGACCTGATCGTAGATCTTGTCTATCGCCTCGGCGTTCCAGGCGATGCAGTTCGCGGCGGCGGGGGCGTCATACCCCATGGCGTCGCCGATGGGCTTGCCCATATCCAGGGACTCCAGCAGTGCCAGCTCCACCAGGTTCAGGCGCATCAGCTCGGCGAAGCGCTGCATGATGAGCTTGCGCTGCTTGGGAGAGAGGCCGCACCAGCGCTTGTCGTCGAAGGCGGCACGGGCCGCCTTGACCGCCAGCTCGGCATCGGCGGCGTCGCAGGAGGCGACCCTGGTCAGCAGTTGGCCGTTGGCCGGATTGATGCAATCGAAGGTGGCGCCGTTGACGGCATCCCGGTAGGTGCCGTCGATAAAGGCTTGCGAGGGCAGGGTCAGATGGGCGGCCTTGTGTTGCCACTGGGCCAGGGTCAGGTCACTCATGTTCACTCCTTGAACCGGCAGAAAGTCAGTCTCCGCGTATCAATATGCTAAACATCCCGCCGCTTGTAAATCCATCTTGTAACAATTCATTAAACACTGACCCCGAACAACCCGGGCCAACGGCGGAGCAAACCGGGCGCCCTGGCTTGTGGTGTCGGGGGCCGCGCGGCGGGGCTGGAGCCCTTGTCGCTGGCCTGATCCCCGGGTCGGGCAGGGGTGGATCCCGGCGGGCTGTTCCGGGAGAAGGCCCGTCAGAAGCTGGCGGGCGTGTTGGCCGAGATCAGCACGCACTCCTGATCCCCCACGTTGCGAAAACGGTGGGGAGTGCGGCTGTCGAAGTAGTAGCCATCCCCCGGTGCCAGCAGGTGAACCTGCTCGCCTACCGTGACTTCTACCTGACCCCGGATGACGATGCCGCACTCTTCCCCTTCGTGACTCAGCATGTCGTCACCGGTGTCGGCGCCCGGGGGCAGTATCTCCTGCATCATGCCGATGGCGCGGTTGGCGCGGCTGTGACCCACCAGACGGTAGCTGATGGGGTGGGTGCCGAGATCCGGCATGTCGTCCGCACGGAAGATCACCTCGGAATCCATCTCCGTCTCGTCGGTGAAGAAGCTGGCCAATGACATGGGGATGCCTTCCAGCACCTTGCGCAGGGAAGCCACCGAGGGGCTCACCTGATTTTTCTCGATCTGGGAGATAAAGCCGTTGGTCACACCGGAGCGTTTTGCCAGCTCGCGCTGGGAGAGGGCCGCCTTGGTGCGAACCGCCTTGAGGCGGTGACCGATATCCATCGATAGACACTCCTTGACTGTTTACTATTATTAAAATTGTGTTAAATATCTTATACCACCCCTGAGGGGTGACACCAAGCCGGGCGATAAAAGCCCTTTTTTATGGATTTAGGTGTTTAATTTAATAGGCATGAGCCGGGTGTTACTAAACGCCTTAAGGATGAGGTGACCATGAAACCTGTCAGCGACATCAATACCCCCGACATGTCCGCATTCTGGATGCCGTTCACCGCCAACCAGCAATTCAAGGCGGCGCCGCGCATCCTGAAGTCGGCAGAGGGGATGTATTATCACTCAGAGGATGGCCGCAAGATACTGGATGGCACTGCCGGACTCTGGTGTTGCAACGCAGGCCATGGTCGGCGCGAGATCGCCGAGGCGGTCTCCCAGCAGATCTCCCACCTCGATTTTGCCCCCACCTTCCAGATGGGCCACCCCCTGCCGTTCGAGCTGGCCAACCGGCTGGTGGAGATCGCCCCCAAGGGATTCGGTCACGTCTTTTATACCAACTCCGGATCGGAGTCCGTGGACACCGCGCTCAAGATTGCGCTGGCCTGGCAGCGGGCTCGCGGCCAGGGGACCCGTACCCGGCTCATCGGCCGCGAGCGCGGCTACCACGGGGTGGGTTTTGGCGGCATCTCGGTGGGGGGCATTCCCGGCAACCGCAAGTGGTTCGGCTCCCTGCTGACCGGGGTGGATCATCTGCCCCACACCCTCAACATAGGGAAAAATGCGTTCACCAAGGGATTGCCAGCAGAAGACCTCACCCTGGCCGATGAACTGGAGAAGATTGTCTTCCTGCACGACGCCAGCAACATCGCGGCGGTCATCGTCGAGCCCATCGCCGGCAGCACCGGGGTCATCATGCCCCCCAAGGGCTATCTCAAGCGGCTGCGGGAGATCTGTACCAAACACGGCATCCTGCTGATTTTTGACGAGGTGATCACCGGTTTCGGCCGCCTCGGCTCCCCCTTCGCCGCCCAGGAGTTCGACGTCATCCCCGACATGATCACCTGCGCCAAGGGGCTCACCAACGGCGCCATCCCCATGGGGGCCGTGCTGGTGCAAAACCATATCTATGACGACATGATGGCGGCGGGCAGGGGGGCCATCGAGCTGTTCCACGGCTACACCTACTCCGGCCACCCGGTGGCGGCGGCGGCGGGTCTGGCCACCCTCGAGATCTACCGGAGCGAAAATCTGCTGACCCGGGCAGCCGAGCTGGCGGGCTACTGGGAGGAGGCGGCCCATTCTCTCAAGGGCTGCAAGCACGTGAAAGACGTGCGCAACTACGGCCTGGTGGCGGGCATCGAGCTCGAATCCATACCCGATGCGCCGGGCAAGCGGGCCTACGAGGTGTTCGTGCGCTGTTTCGAGAAGGGGGCGCTGATCCGGGTGACCGGCGACATCATCGCCCTGTCGCCTCCCCTCATCATCGAGCGCAGCCAGATCGACGATCTCTTCACCCTGCTGCAGGACGCCCTGCAGGCCCAGGACTGACCCCACATCACACAGGATGGCGCTCGTCCCGGGCGTCATCCCCCTGTGCTGCCCCGGCGCGGCGAGGGGAGAACGGATGACCCATCACGGAGGATTTATGAGTTACAGGATCGACAACTTCATTGACGGCGAGACGACCGAGAGTCGCAGCGAGCGTTTCGGTGCCATCTTCAATCCGGCCACCGGCCAGCAGCAGGGCTCCGTCGTTCTCAGCACGGCCGACGAGTGTGCCGAGGCGATTGCCTGCGCCGAACGCGCCTTTGGGGAGTGGTCCCAGACCCCGCCGCTGGTGAGGGCCCGGGTGCTGTTTCGCTTCAAGGAGCTGATGGAGCAGCACAGGGACGAGCTGGCCCAGCTCATCAGCCGCGAGCACGGCAAGGTCTTCTCCGACGCCCAGGGGGAGCTGACCCGGGGGCTGGAGGTGGTGGAGTTTGCTTGCGGCATTCCCCACCTGCTCAAGGGGGAGCACTCTCTCAACGTGGGCCGCGGGGTGGACAGTCACTCCATGATGCAGCCGGTGGGGGTCTGCGCCGGCATCACCCCGTTCAACTTCCCTGCCATGGTGCCGCTATGGATGTTCCCGGTGGCCCTGGCCTGCGGCAACACCTTCATCCTCAAGCCCTCGGAGAAGGATCCGTCCCTCTCCCTGCGCATGGCCGAACTGCTCAAGCAGGCGGGCCTGCCGGACGGGGTGCTCAACGTGGTCAACGGTGACAAGGAGGTGGTGGACGTGCTGCTGACCGACCCGAGGGTCGGTGCCGTGTCGTTTGTCGGCTCCACCCCCATCGCCCAGTACATCTATGCCACCGCCTCGGCCCACGGCAAGCGAGTGCAGGCCCTGGGCGGCGCCAAGAACCACATGGTGGTCATGCCGGATGCCAATCTGGATCAAGCGGTTTCCGCCCTGATGGGGGCCGCCTATGGTGCGGCGGGCGAGCGTTGCATGGCGATCTCGGTGGCCGTGGTGGTGGGTGACGAGACAGCCGATGCCCTGGTGGCGAAGCTCTCGCCCCTGGTGGCGGCCCTGCGGGTCGGCCCCGGTCTCGGTCAGAGTCCGGAGAACGAGATGGGACCCCTCATCAGCCGGGAACACCTGGCCAAGGTGCGCGGCTACGTGGATCAGGGGGTGGCCGAGGGGGCCGAGCTGGTGGTGGATGGCCGGGGCCTGAGCCATGGCGAGGGCTACTTCATCGGGGGTAGCCTGTTCGATCGGGTCGGCCCCGAGATGCGCATCTACCGGGAGGAGATCTTCGGCCCCGTACTCGCCATCGTGCGGGCCCCGGACTACGAGACGGCCCTGCGCCTCATCAACGAACACGAGTACGGCAACGGCACCGCCATCTTCACCGGTGACGGAGATACCGCAAGGGACTTCACCACGCGGGTTCAGGTCGGTATGGTAGGGGTGAACGTTCCCATTCCGGTGCCCATGGCGTTTCACAGCTTTGGTGGCTGGAAACGGTCCATCTTCGGGCCGCTCAACATGCACGGGCCGGATGGGGTGCGCTTCTACACCCGGATGAAGACGGTGACCGCCCGCTGGCCCCAGAGCCTGCGCGCCGGCGCCGAGTTCTCCATGCCGACCATGAAGTGAGCCGCCGGCTCGCTGCAATGGCTTTAATCTCTTGCCCCCGCAGGCCACCGGTCTGCGGGGGCGCTTCTGTCAAGGAGTAACAGATGCGACTGGGTATTCTCGATTGTGACCGGCTGGACCCCGATTTGGTGGGGGATTTTGGTCCCGTTTACTCCGAGATGTTTATCAAGGGTTTCCGGGCGTTGGCCCCCGAGCTGGAATTTCGGGTCTGGTCCGCCCTCGACGGCGATCTGCCCCCGGATCTGACCGAATGCGATGCCTGGCTCATCACCGGCTCGCGTCACGATGCCTACAGTGACATCCCCTGGATCCTGGCGCTGCGCGACTGGATCCGCCGGGCCCACGATGCCAACGTCAAGCTGGCCGGGGTCTGCTTCGGCCATCAGGTGATCGCCCAGGCGCTGGGAGGGGAGGTAATGAAGTCCACCAAGGGGTGGGGGCTGGGGGTGTCGGTCCATGCCATGCAGACGACAAAACCCTGGATGGCGCCGGGGCTGGACACCATCCGCATCCTGGCAAGCCACCAGGATCAGGTGGAGCAGCTTCCGCCGGGGGCGACCCTGCTCGCGGGCAACGACTTCTGCCCCAACTTCATGTTCCTGCAGGGGGATCACATCGTCGCCATCCAGGGGCACCCGGAATTCTCGGTGGCGTACAACCGGGCCCTGATCGAGCGGCGACGGGACAGGCTGCCCGATGCACATTACCAGAGCAGTCTCTCTTCCCTGGAAGGGGAGGTGGATTCCGCCACCATGATGCAGTGGCTGCTGCAGTTCCTCGGCATCCTGCCGATCGGGGCCGACGCGCGCTGAACCCCGTTTGTCATATCCACCGCGCTGATGCTAGATTTTGTAGCAAAATGAAGGATCAAGCGGCGATATGCCCAGTCCGGATGATACACTGGCCGCCATTTTTGGCGGCCTAGTCCATCGACGAGCGCCGCGTCAGTCTGTGAGGGGGCAACCTTGAAACTACAGCAGTTGAAGTATCTGATCGCGGTGCGGGACCACAATCTCAACGTCTCCGTTGCCTCCGATGCGCTCTATACCAGCCAGCCTGGGGTGAGCAAGCAGATCGGCTTGCTGGAGAGCGAGCTGGGGGTGCGCATCTTCGAGCGCCGCGGCAAGCACCTGCACCGGATCACCCCGGTGGGGGAGGAGATCATCAAGTGTGCCGAGGCCATGCTCAATATCGAGAGCAAGATCAAGGCCATCTCCCGGGAGTACCTGGATCCGACCGTGGGCACCCTCAACATCCACACCACCCACACCATCGCCCGCTACCTGCTGCCGAAAAGCGTCACCTACTTCACCAAAAAGTACCCCAAGATCTCGTTCCACCTGCATCCTGTGATGTCCGCCACCAAGGAGCAGATCAGCAAGGGATACTCGGATTTTTCCATCGTGGCCCACGAGATAGGCTTCGACAAGGAGCTGATCGCGCTGCCCGCCTACCTCTGGACCCTCTCCCTGGTGGTGCCCCAGGAGCACCCCCTGGCCAAGGTGAAGAAGCCGACCCTGGAGCAGCTCTGCCAGTATCCCATCCTGAGCTACGAGAGCGGCGCCACCGGGCGTCAGGTGCAGGACAGGGTGTTCCAGGCGGCCGGCCTCACTCCCAACTACTACATGACGGTGATGGATGCAGGCGTCATCAAGCGCTACGTGGAGCTGGGCTTTGGCATCGGCATCATCTCCTCCCTGGTAGCCAACGATAGCGATGCCCCCGGCCTCGTGGCCATCAATCTGGAGCACCTGTTCGAGCCCTGCCCGGCCCAGATCTGCTTCAGCAAGAGCATCCTCTTGCAGAACTACATGTATGACTTCATCAGCTCCTTCTCCCCCCATCTCACCAAGGAGATGATCCAGAACGTGATGCAGCAGCCGACCCAGGCTCGCATCGACGAGCTGCTGTCAGGGGTGGAGCTGCCCGTCTACTGATCCCGCTTCCGTTTCTGTGCCGGCACCCCGGGGTGTCGGCCTCCTCCCGCCGAGGTTTCCATGTCCCGCATCCTGCTGCTCGCCAATCTCAACTGTGATCATGTGCTCTCCCTGGCCGAACCCCTGGTGGCGGGGGCGCGGCTGCAATATGTGGATCAGGGGCGCAGGCTCGGCGGCGGCGCCGCCAATACCGGCATCGGATTGGTGTGGGCGGGGCACGAGGTGATCATCGCCTCCCGGGTCGGGCTGGACGACACCGGTGACTGGCTGCTGGAGCAGGCTGCCTCATACGGCCTGGATTGCAGCCATGTGGAACGCTTTGGCGGCGAGACCGGCGAGCTGCTGGTGCTGGTGGACGCCACCGGTGAACGCACCATCCTCAGGCGCCCACGTCGTCCGGATCTGCCGGGGGATCTGCCGACCGAAGGGGTGGACTGCCTCTATGTGAACTATCCGGGCACCGCCATCGTGGGCTACATGCGCCAGATGCTCGCCAAGAGTTTCGTGGTGGCCCAATATCCCAAGGGGGGGCAGGCCCGCCGCCCCTGCCACGTGCTGGTGGCCTCCCGCTCCGATCTCGGCGAGGTGAGCGACCCCTGGCAGCATGCCCGCCAGCTCGCGGGGGATCAGCTCGAATGGCTGGTGCTGACCGAGGGCAAGGCGGGCGCCGTGGCCATTCACGGGGAGGAGCAGGTCAGGGTGGCGGCGCGACCGGTCTCCGTGGTGGATACCACGGGGGCGGGGGATGCCTTCGCGGGCGGCCTCATCCACGGTCTTGCGCGGGGCATGGCCATGGCCGATGCGCTGCAGTGCGCCGTGGACTGGGGCGCTTTCGCGGTGGCCTCAGAGAGCTCCATCCCTTCCCAGGCGCTGCGCAACTGGCTGAAACAGCCCCACTGAACTCGCCGGACAACGGCTCCGGCGATGGCAGAGGAGGTGGGGGTTTGTCGACGGAAACCGCCAAAACCCCTCGCCGAGGCGGCAAGTTTGCGATCAATCAAAGAAAGTGTCGATTTATGTACATCTTCGTCGACACCCGCCCGGGCTGCTCTTACCCTTGTGACTTCACGACTCGGTCGAAGAAGCCCATCCCGTGCGCACGCATGTGCAGACCCCCCTCTTTGGCCACCGGCTGTCGTCCTGATTTCTGGCTTGTAGTAAGAGGCAAGTGCGACCATGCAACTGACACGATTTACCGACTACGCCCTGCGTACCCTGACCTTCCTGGCCATCCAGCCCGGTGATCGCCTGTCGACCATCACGGAAGTGGCCGACACCTTCGCCATCTCCCGCAATCACGTGGTCAAGATAGTGCATCAGCTCGGCATCAAAGGTTACATCGAGACGGTGCGTGGCAAGCATGGGGGCATCCGCCTCGGCCGTGCCGCCGTCTCCATCAACCTGCGCGATGTGGTGATGGACATGGAGCACGTGCTCTGCCCGGTGGACTGCAAGCGCGAAAACTGCCGTCTCTCCGGGGGCTGCCGCATCCAGGGCATTCTACGCCGCGCCATGCACGCCTTCCTCGAGGTGCTGGGGGAGTACACTTTGGCGGATGCGGTGCGGGATCCAACTCGTCTGTGCCACCTTCTCGGTATAGAGCAGGATAATATCCTGACCATGGCATGATGCCACGGTGAATGACAGAGGGGCCTGCGGGCCCCTCTGTCATTGCCAGCGGTCAGAGCTGGGGCACAAGGGTGATGGCTCCGTGCAGACAGGCGAGGCCGCAAGCGCCGCAGCCATCGCAGGCGGCCATGTTGACGGTCACTCCCTCGCTGCCGACCTTGATCGCCTGCTGGGGGCAGGCATCTTCGCACAGCAGGCAGTAGTAGCCCTGACGGGCCTGGCAGCTCGCCTCTATCCTGACCCGGGTCTGCACCTGACGGCCGAGGCAGAGATCCAGTGCGCCCGTGGGGCAGGCTCTGGCGCAGCTGCCGCAATAGCTGCACTGGCCACAGGCGAGATCCAGCACTGGGGTACCGGCGATGGGGCTGCCGTCATATTCGGGGCGATCGGCGGGCTTGATGAGGCCGTTGGGACATGCCTTGAAGCAGTCGCCACAACGGGTGCAGAGGGTGAGGAACTGGGACTCGTCGATGGCCCAGGGCGGGCGTGCCTCATGGCAGACCACCTCGGGTCTGCGGGGGCTCCCCCATGCGTGTGCCAGCCAGCGACAGAAAAAATGCGTCATGCCCACCTCTATACCTATTAGGGGTTAATTTTATCCAGTTTTAGGCCGGCAAGCCAGAGAATAGCGGCGGGCAGGATCGCAAGCCGGGTTGCCCTTGTGTAAGCTAGGCGGGTCTTTTTGCGGGATTGAATGAACTCATGTGGCTATTTCTGTGGCGTGCTTCTCTGCTCTATGTCTTCCCCCTGCTGATGTGGGCCTACTGCCATCTCAAGGGTATCGAGTTCAGTGAACTGGATACCGGGGTCAACAGCCACAAGTGGGTGGTGCTGGCGGCCTATCTGCTCTATGTGCTGATCTGGTTGCTGCTCAACCGCTATCTCGAACTCTTCCTGCGCCAGCGGGGGCGCCGATGACCCCGCTGCTGACCTGGTGGCCTGCCATGCTGGCTGGCGGGCTGGCGCTGCTGTTCGGCTGGTGGTGGGGGCGACGCAGCGGCCGTGAAGAGGCGCTGCTGCTGGAGGAGCGTTATCAGGGGTTGCAGGATCGCTGGGACGCGCTGCAGGACGAGAAGATGCTGGCTCAGCAGAAGCTGGATCAGCAGCAGACCCTGCTGCTCAAGCTCACCGCCCGCCTCAAGGAGGCCGAGGCGACTCTGCGCAGCGAACGCATCGCCAGCGCCGAGAAGCTGCAGTTGCAGCAAGAGGCTGAGCAGCGCCTCGGCCAACAGTTCGAGAACCTCGCCAATCGTATCTTTGAACAAAATGCTGGAAACTTCCGCGAACTGAATCAGAACAGCATGGATCTCCTGCTGACTCCACTCAAGGAGCAGTTGGAGGGCTTTCGCCGCCAGGTGGGAGAGACCCACGCCCAGGAGACGGCCCAGCGCCACAACCTCAAGTTCGAGCTGGAGCGCCTTGCCGAGCTCAACGCCCGCATGACCGAAGAGGCGGCGGCGCTGACCCGGGCCCTCAAGGGCGACAGCAAGCAGCAGGGCAACTGGGGGGAGGTGGTGCTGGCGCGGATCCTCTCCGAGTGCGGCCTGCGCGAGGGGCATGAGTACCACACCCAGGTCAACATCGAGGTGGACAAGGGCAAGCGCTACCAGCCCGACGTCATCGTCCATCTGCCCCAGGAGAAGGACATCATCATCGACGCCAAGGTGTCGCTGACCGCCTATGAGCGCTGGTACAACGCCGCTGACGATCTGGAGAAGGCGGTGGCGCTCAAGGAGCACGTCGCCTCGGTGCGCAACCATATCCGCGAGCTGGGCCGCAAGGACTACCAGCAGTTGCCCGGGGTGCGCACCCTGGACTATGTGCTGATGTTCGTGGCGGTGGAGCCTGCCTTCCTTGCTGCCCTGGAAGCGGACCCTTCACTGGTGCGCTACGGGCTGGAACACAACATCCTGCTGGTGAGCCCAACCAACCTGATGGTGGCGCTGCGCACCATAGAGAACCTGTGGCGCTACGAGCGGCAGAACCAGAACTCGCGCCAGATAGCGGAGCGGGCCGGCCGCCTCTACGAGAAGCTGCGGCTGTTCGTGGAGGAGATGCAGCAGATGGGGGGCAGCCTGCACAAGGCGCAGGAGAGTTACGACAAGGCGATGGGCCGGCTGGTCAACGGTCGTGGCAACCTGATCGCCCAGGCCGAGCGCTTTCGCGAGCTGGGGGTCGAGGTGACCAAGCCCTTGCCGGACGCGCTGGTGGACAGGGCGCTGGAGCGGGAGGAGTCGGCGGACTGAGGGGAGTCGTCATTCGCCGGGACAACGAAAAGGGCAGCCATTGGCTGCCCTTTTCGTTTCATGCAACAGCCTGGACGGCTGCTTATTGCTTCCAGAAGGAGGGGAAGAAGAGCACCGCCACCGTCAGGATCTCGAGGCGTCCCAGCAGCATGCCGAACGACAGTATCCACTTGGCCGCATCCGGCAGACTGGCGAAGTTGGTGCTGGGACCGATGACAGGCCCCATGCCCGGGCCCACGTTGGCCACGGCGGTGATGGAGCCCGAGATGGCGGTCAGGGGGTCCAGCCCGATGGCGGCGAGCAGGGCGGCGATCAGCAGGATAATGGCGAAGTAGACCAGCACGAAGGAGATCAGGGAGCGGATGATGGCGTCGTTGACCGGACGGCCGTTGTACTTCTGGGGAAACACGGCGGAGGGGTGCATCAGCTGGCGCATCTGTTTCTTGAACAGGGCGAAGGCCACCTGGACCCGGAAGATCTTGAGCCCGCCCGAGGTGGAGCCGGAGCAGGCGCCGAGTGCCAGCAGGATGATGAAGATAATGGTGGTGAGCGGGCCCCAGGTGCCGAAGTCGCCGAGTCCGAAACCCGTGGTGGTGAGCACGGAGACGATATTGAAGCTGCTGATGCGCAAGGCATCCATGAAGCCGTAGATGTCTCTCACCCAGAGGTAGAAGGTGACGACCAGGGTCACCCAGACGATCAGCCAGAAGAAGCCCTGCACCTGGGCATCCTTGAACAGGCTGTTGTCACGGCGGGAGAGAGCCTGCACATAGAGCAGGAAGGGCAGGCCGCCGAGGAACATGAAGAGGGTGCCTATCCAGTGCGCCGCGTGGGAGAAGTGGGACATGGATTGATCGGAGGTGGAGTAGCCGCCGGTGCTGAGGGTCGTCATGGCGTGGTTGACCGCTTCGAACAGGTTCATGCCACTCACCCAGTAGGCGAGGAAGCAGAGCATGGAGAGCACCAGATAGACCAGCACTATGTTGTTGGCCACCGTTTTGGCGCGGGGGGCGCTCTTGTCGGACCAATCCGAGCTCTCGGTCTGGAACAGCTTCATGCCTCCGACGTTGAGGTAGGGCAGCACCGCCACCGCCATCACGATGAAGCCGACTCCGCCCAGCCACTGCAGGATGGATCGCCACAGCAGGATGCTGTGGGCCATGCCGTCGAGCCCCGACAGCACGGTGGATCCCGTGGTGGTGACCCCCGACATGGTCTCGAAGTAGGCGTCGGCAAAGTCGATATGGGTGATGAAGACGAAGGGCAGGGCCCCGAAGACGCAAGCGACCACCCAGACCGAGGTGGTGAGCAGGAACATTTCCCGCACGCCGAGGTGAAACTCTGCCTTGCGACCGTAATGGAGGCAGAGCAGGGCGGCACCATGGGTGATCAAGACCGACTTGAGAAATTCGACGAAACCTTCCGAACCGGTCAGCAGGGCCAGCAGGGTGGGCAGCCACATGAAGAGCGCCAGCTTGGAGAGCACCAGCCCGAGCGTGAAGACGATGGGATGCAGCTTGATCATGCAAGAAAACCTGGTCGTTGATTGAAAAAAGACCCGGACCTTTCCTGAGAAAAGGGGCCGGGTCCGGATACCGTTGCCAGAGACATGGCTGGCTTACAGGAAGAAGGGACTGGGCTGGAACAGACGCTCCACTTCCGGGATGTACTTCTTGTCCACCAGGAACATCACCACGTGGTCATCCTGCTGTATCTGGGTACGATCGTGGGCGATCAGCACCTCATCACCGCGCACCACTGCGCCTATGGTGGTGCCCGGGGGCAGCTTGAGCTCGCCCACTGTCTTGCCCACCACCTTGGAGGTGTTCTCGTCCCCGTGGGCGATCGCCTCGATGGCTTCGGCCGCCCCGCGGCGCAGGCTGTAGACGTTGGCGATGTCGGCACGGCGCACATGGGTCAGCAGGGCCGAGATGGTGGCCTGCTGGGGGGAGATGGCGATGTCGATGGAGCCGCCCTGTACCAGGTCCACGTAGGCGCCGCGCTGGATCAGCACCATGGTCTTCTTGGCCCCCATCTTCTTGGCGAGCAGGGCCGACATGATGTTGGCCTCATCCTCGTTGGTCACCGCGATGAAGACGTCGATCTGGTCGATGTGCTCCTCCGCCAGCAGCTCCTGATCCGCCGCATCGCCGCAGAAGACGATGGTGTGTTCCAGGTGTTCTGAGAGCTGCTCCGCCCGCTTCTGGTTGCGCTCGATGAGCTTGACGCTGTAGCGCTTCTCTAGCTGGCGGGCAAGGCCGGCGCCGATGTTGCCGCCGCCGACGATCATGATGCGCCGGTAGGGGCTCTCGAGGCGTTGCAGCTCCGACATCACGGCGCGGATATGGCCCGCCGCGGCCACGAAGAACACCTCGTCATCGGCTTCGATGATGGTGGTGCCCTGGGGGCGGATGGAGCGCCCCTGGCGGAAGATGGCGGCGACCCGGGTTTCGATGTTGGGCATGTGTTCCCGCAGGGTGGAGAGCGCATTGCCCACCAGGGGGCCGCCGTAATAGGCCTTGACCGCCACCAGGCCCACCTTGCCGTCGGCAAAATCCACCACCTGCAACGCCCCCGGATACTCGATCAGGCGACGCACGTAGTCGGTCACCAGCTGCTCGGGGGCGATCAGGTGATCCACGGGGACGGATTCGGGCAGGAACAGGCGATCCCGCTCCACCAGATAGGCGGGAGACCGAATGCGCGCCACCTTGTTCGGGGTGTTGAACAGGGAGTAGGCGACCTGGCAGGCGACCATGTTGGTCTCGTCACTGTTGGTGACGGCGACCAGCATGTCGGCATCCTGGGCGCCGGCTTCGCGCAGCACCCTGGGATGGGCGCCGTGGCCGTTCACCACCCGCAGGTCGAATTTGTCCTGCAGTTCGCGCAGGCGCTCGCTGTCGGTGTCGACGATGGTGATGTCGTTGTTCTCGCCGGCGAGATTCTCGGCCAGGGTGCCACCCACCTGACCTGCGCCCAGAATGATGATTTTCATAAGGCCATCTTACTCAAGGTTGTTGCTTCGTAATGAGGCGGCCCGTCACCGGGCCTGCCATCCGCCGGTTCGGCCTACAGCTTGATGAGCTTGGCATAGTAGAAGCCGTCCATCTCCGCCTCGCCGGGCAGGAACTGGCGACCCGGACAGGCCGGGGTGTCTTCTGCATGCAACGGCACCAGGCGGGCATCCGGGGTATCGGCCAGGAAGGCGCGGATCTGCTCCCGGTTCTCTTCCGGCAACACGGAGCAGGTGGCGTAGAGCAGGGTGCCGCCCTGCTTCAGCTTGCCCCAGAGGGCATCGAGAATGCGGCGTTGCAGCTCGGCCAGCTCGCGGATGTCCTGATCCCGGCGCAACCACTTGATGTCGGGGTGACGACGGATGACGCCGGTGGCGGAGCAGGGGGCATCCAGCAGGATGCGGTCGAACTGCCCCTGTGGCCACCACAGATCCGGCGTGCTGGCATCACCGTGGATCACTTGGGCCTGAAGGCCGATGCGATCCAGGTTCTCCTGCACCCGCTTGAGGCGGTTGTCGTCGGCGTCGACGGCAACCACGCCGGCAAGGGCCGGCTGGCGTTCCAGCAGGTGGGCGGTTTTGCCGCCGGGGGCGGCGCAGGCGTCCAGCACCCACTCGCCCGGCTGGGGATCGAGCAGGGCGGCGGCCTGCTGGGCGGCACCGTCCTGCACCGAGCAGTCACCCTGCTCGAAGCCGGGCAGCTTGGTCACGTCGCAGGGGCGCTCCAGCAGGATGCAATCTTCCCCTTCCACACCGGCCATGGCCGGGATACCCACCTCGCTCATGCGGGCCAGCATGGCCTCGCGGCTCTGGCGCTGGTTGTTGTTGCGGATCCACATGGGCGGGCGCTGGTTGTTGGCCTCCATGATGAACTCCCAGTCATCGGGATAGGCCTGACGCAGGCGCTTGGTGAGCCATTCGGGGTGGCCGAGGCGGACGCTGGGAACGCGGTCGATGCGCAGCAGGATCACTTCGGCGCTGCGCTGGAAGTTGCGCAGTACGCCGTTGATGAGGCCGCGCAGGGAAGAACCCTTGAGCAGCTTGACGGCGTTGACGGTCTCGGCCACGGCGGCGTGAGCCGGAATGCGGGTATAGATGAGCTGGTAGAGGCCGACCAGGATGAGGTAGTGGAAGATGCGGCTCTTGTTCTTGAGCGGCTTGTCCATCATCTCGCTGACCGCCGCATCGAGGCGGGGCAGCCAGCGCAGGGTGCCGTAGCAGAGTTCTTGCAGGAGGGCGCGATCGCGAGGGGCGACCTTCTCCTGGGCAGCAGGCAGAACGGCGGAGAGAGATTGACCCTGATCCAGCACCTGTTGAATGACGAGAGCAGCCTGTGCGCGTGTTTTCATAGCGTTACCTTAGATGCACAAGTCGGGGCCAGGGCCCCGCTTGTGTCAATTCAATCCAGATCAAATCAGTTGCGTGCCATGTTCAAACCAGTCGCGGCGAGAGTTGAGCAGATCCGAAACGGACATGGCCTTCTTGCCGGGAGGTTGCAGGGTCAGCAGGCGCAGCACGCCCTGGCCGGTGGCAACCTCGATCCCCTGCTTGTCGGCCTTGAGCAGGGTACCGGCTGCCTGGCCGTGATCCTGTGCGACGACCTCGGCCTGCCACACCTTGACGGTCTGTCCGGCGACGTCGAACCAGCTGATGGGCCAGGGGTTGAAGGCTCGGATGCAGCGTTCGATGGCAACGGCGTCCATCGACCAGTCGATGCGGGCCTCTTCCTTGGAGAGCTTCTCGGCGTAGTTGGCCAGCGCATCGTCCTGGGGCTCGGCAGCGGTGTCGCCGGCAGCCATGGCGTCCAGGGTATCGACCAGTGCCTGCGGGCCCAGACCGGCCAGCTTGTCATAGAGGCTGGCAGAGGTCTCATCACTGGCGATGGGGCAGGTTACCTTGCGGATCATGGCGCCGGTATCCAGCCCCACATCCATCTGCATGATGGTGATGCCGGTTTCGGCATCCCCCGCCCAGATGGAGCGTTGAATCGGGGCGGCACCACGCCAGCGTGGCAGCAGGGAGCCGTGCACGTTGATGCAGCCCAGACGCGGCGTATCGAGCACCGCTTTGGGGAGGATGAGGCCATAAGCCACGACGACCATCAGGTCGGCACCCAGAGCGGCCAGTTCGGCCTGCGCCGCTTCATTGCGCAGGGAGGCAGGTTGATAGACCGGCAGATCGTGGGCCAGCGCCAGTTCCTTGACCGGGCTGGCAGTGAGCTTCTGGCCGCGACCGGCGGGCTTGTCCGGCTGGGTATAAACGGCGACGACCTCGTGGCCGGAAGACAACAACGCCGCCAGATGACGGGCGGCGAAGTCGGGGGTACCGGCAAAAATCAGTTTCAGCTTGTTCAATGGAGCGGATCCTCAGAGGACTTTGCGATCTTCACGGGCCATCTTTTCCAGCTTCTGACGAATACGCTGGCGCTTGAGCGGGGACAAGTAATCCACAAACAGCTTGCCGACCAGATGATCCATCTCATGTTGTATGCAGATGGCGAGCAGATCGTCCGCTTCCAGCTCGAAGGTGTTGCCGTGGCGATCTTGCGCCCTGACCTTGACCCACTCGGCGCGCGGAACCAGAGCACGGTTGCCGGGCACGGAGAGGCAGCCCTCTTCGATGCCGGTGCTGCCGGACTGCTCCAGGATCTCCGGGTTGATCAACACCAGCTGTTCTTCGCGGTTCTCGGAGACATCGATGACGATGATGCGCTGATGAATGTCGACCTGGGTCGCGGCCAGGCCGATGCCTTCCTCCGCGTACATGGTTTCGAACATATCATCTACAATGTGTTGTAACTCGGGTGTAAAGGCTTCGACAGGGGCCGCGACTGTGCGCAGACGCTCATCGGGGAAACGCAATACATCTAGAATGGCCATAATTTTTTCTTTAGTTTCATATAAACGCAGTCAATATTGACGTAATTCTAGTCATTTACGCCGACAAAAAACAGCAACACTTTGCGTGCAGAAGTAACAGGGAGTGTTATGTATCTGAAGCAAATCGTCGTCGCCTGCCTGGCGACAGCCCTGGCCGGTGGCGCCATGGCACAGCAGTTGACGCTCAAATCCGGTTACCCCGAGACTTATGTGGTGCAAAAAGGGGACACCCTCTGGGATATCTCGGGCCAGTATCTGGCCGAACCCTGGCTCTGGCCACGCCTCTGGAACATCAATCCGCAGATCGCCAATCCCCACTGGATCTATCCCGGTGACGTGCTGCACCTGAGCTGGGTCAATGGTGAGCCTCGGCTCGGCAAAGCCAGTCAGGGGGGCAAGCAGGTTATCCGTCTTTCGCCCAAGAACCGCTATGAAAACAAGGCCAATCCCATACCGACTCTGCCTCTGAGCGAGATAGCGCCCTTCCTGCAGACCGACCACATTCTGGCCAACAGCCAGCAGAGCAAGGACCTGCCCTATGTGCTCGGCAACAATGACAAGCATGTCGGGATGCTGGAGGGCGACATTCTCTATGTGAAAGGAGCCCTGAACCCGGGCCAGAGTTATGGCCTCTATCGCCCGGGGGTGGCATACAAGGACAAGCATACCGGCGAGTCGCTCGGTCAGGAGGCGATTTTTGTCGGCACGGTGCGGGCAGAGGAGTACCTTGCCCACGACACCACCAAAGTGACGCTGACCCATAACCGGCGTGAGGTGTATCAGGGCGACAAGGTGATGCCGCTGCCATCGCAGGAGAGCATTTCTGCCGTGTTCATGCCAAAGGCGGCACCCTCCATTTCCCCCGGCTATGTGATCGAGCTGCCGAGCAAGGTACATGGTGGGGGCAAATTTGATGTGGTACTCATCAACAAGGGGGCGCGTGATCAGGTGGCCCCGGGCGATGTGCTCGAGATCCTGCGCCCGGGAGCCGAGATGGTGGACAAGAATGGCAAGGTGTCATACCGGGAATATTCATCCGTCTATGACAAGGCGTTCTATTCTGCCGGCAAGTCATCGCTGCCTGCCGAGGCCGTTGCCAGAGTCATGTTGTTCAAGGTCTACGACAAATTGAGTTACGGTCTTATCCTGCAGAGTCAGGATCTGGTCGGCTCTGGTTATCAGGTCAGTAATTTCTGACGTGTCCTTGCCACTGGAGCGGTTGTCGCTATGGCTGACGCTGGATGCCGTTACAGGCATAGGCCCGGTCACCGCCGCTCGCCTGCTGGCTCATGTGGGTGGTGACATCACAACTCTGTTTGACTCAGATGATGGCGCCCTGCGAGTTCTTGGTCTGCAGAGTGCCCAGATTCAGCAGATGAGATGGCCTCTTCCTGTCGTGGAGCAGGGATTGAGCTGGGCCGCCGAGCCCGGCAATCACCTCCTCTGTCCCGATGACCCCGCATATCCTGCCCTGCTCAAAGAGATCCCCGGCGCCCCGCTCTTGCTCTACTGCCGCGGGAACGTCTCATCCCTCTCCCTGCCACAGTTGGCGATGGTGGGTACCCGCCATCCCACCTATGCCGGCAAAGACAATGCGACACGCTTGTGTGCCGAGTTGGTGGGCTGTGGTCTGGCGATCACCTCCGGCCTCGCGTTGGGCATCGATGGAGTCTGCCATCAGCAGGCGCTGGCATCGGGCGGAATCACCCTGGCGGTGCTGGGATCCGGTCTGGATTGTCTCTACCCCAAGCGTCATCAGGGGTTGGCGATGCAGATCCTCGAGCAGGAAGGTCTGCTTGTCTCCGAGTTGGCGCCCCAGCAAGGCCCCCTGGCTGAACACTTCCCTCGCCGCAACCGTATCATCAGTGGTCTGTCGCTGGGGACACTGGTGGTGGAAGCGGCAGAACAGAGTGGTTCGCTCATCACGGCCCGTTATGCGCTGGAGCAGGGCCGCGAGGTCTTTGCCGTTCCCGGCGCCCCGCAAAATGCACAGGCAGCAGGGTGCAACCGTCTGCTTCAACAGGGTGCCAAGCTGGTCTTGAATGCCGCCGATATCCTGGAAGAGTTTCCAAGGCTGGTCTTGCCCCCCGGACCCGCCAACGGTTCTTCCGAGGCGCAGCATAATAGCGAATTGCCTTATGCCGATTTGTTGGATAACGTAGATTATGAGACCACGAGCGTGGATACCGTTGCCGAACGGGCCCGGCTTCCTGTCGATGTCGTACTGGGCAGGTTGGTAGAGCTGGAGCTGGTTGGTGCAGTGATGGCGGTAGCCGGTGGATACGTCAGAGCGAGGAGGGCGAATCATGTTTGATGTATTGATGTACCTTTTCGAGACCTACATCCACAGCGATGCAGATGTGATGGTCGAGCAGGATGAACTCACCGACGAACTGAGCCGGGCCGGTTTCGACAAGGACGAGATCGAGAAAGCGCTCAACTGGCTGGAGCGACTGGCCAACCTGCACGACAGCGAGCGGGAAGTCTATGTCACCGCAAGCCAGCAGGGCTCTATGCGGATCTATGCGCCGCAGGAGCTTGTTCGCCTCAGTACTGAATGTCGCGGTTTCCTGCTGTTCCTGGAGCAGGCGCAAGTGCTGAATGCCGAAACCCGTGAAATCTGCATCGAACGGTTGCTCGAGCTGGACAAGCCGGACATCGAGCTGGACGATCTGAAGTGGGTCGTCATGATGGTGCTGTTCAATGTGCCAGGCAGCGAAAACGCCTACCAGCAGATGGAAGAGCTGGTGTTTGACGAGTCGGACGGCGTCATCCACTGACAGCCCGGTGCCGCGCTGGTAGAATTCAGGCCATCTGGATTTCAAGGCGCGGCCCATGTCAAAGATCGATCACCACCTCTTCTCTGCCCACGAACATGCCTTCGAGCGCGAGCCGTGCCCGCAGTGTGGTGCTGAACTGGTGATCCGCCAGGGCAAACACGGTCCCTTCCTTGGTTGTTCAGCCTATCCCGCTTGCGATTACATTCGCTCCCTCACCCCCTCTGGCCGCGATATAGAGAAAGTGCTCGAGGGGTCGTCCTGTCCGGATTGTGGCCATCCACTGGCCATCAAGAAGGGTCGTTACGGTCTGTTTGTGGGATGTACCCAGTACCCGGCCTGTCAGCATATCGAATCCCTTCAGGAGAGTGACGATACCCAAATCCTCTGCCCGGAGTGTGGCAAAGGTCATCTGGTGAGCCGCACGTCCCGTTATGGCAAACAGTTCTACTCGTGTGACGCCTATCCTAACTGCAAGTATGTGGTGAATGACAAGCCGGTTCCCATGCCCTGTCCCGAGTGTGGCTGGGGCATCATGATCGAGAAGAAGGTGCGGGGAAACCTGCGCTGGGTCTGCCCGCAAAAGAAATGCTCCCACCAGATTGAGCGGGTATAATCTCGCCGCCCATGATCAGGCAGGCGGATTGCTGGTCAGCGTGAGGTTGTGAGCCGATGCACATCGCCCAACTTGCCCTGATCCTGACCTGGTCGCCATCTCAAGCTCCCTGCGGTTGCTCGGTTCACTGATGCACTCAAGCGTTGAACCGAAATGCATGACTGAAGAGGAGCAGGGATATAGCCCATATCGCAGCAGTGATGGCCCCGATGCCGTCATGTCGGTTCAACATACAATCCAGTGATGAGAGGCGGCAGCGTGGCTGTCGCATGTGCTTATGCCAAATGAATTTGAACAAGCGGTTGCCGCCCTTCAAGGAGAAGGGGTTATCGCCTATGCCACCGAAGCCGTGTTTGGTCTGGGGTGTGATCCTGATTCCGAAGCCGCCGTGCAGCGGCTGCTGGCCATCAAGCAGCGGCCGGTGGAGAAGGGATTGATCCTGATCGCGGCAGATCTGGCGCAATTGCAGGACTACATCGACCTGAGCCAGCTCAGCGATGAGCAGCTTGCTCGCGTGCAGGCGAGCTGGCCTGGTCCCTTCACCTGGATCATGCCCGCTCGCGCGACGACGCCGTCCTGGTTGACCGGTCAGTTCGAGACCCTGGCGGTGCGGGTCACAGGCCATCCCCAGGTGCAAGGGCTTTGCCGGGCATTTGGCAAACCGCTGGTGTCCACCAGTGCCAATCTCACCGGTGAGGAACCCGCTCGCCGGGTGGCTGATATTGGCGATCTGCTGGCAAGCCAGCTGGCTTACATTCTGCCCGGCGAAGTCGGGGGGCAAGCCAACCCGTCCGAAATCAAGGACGCCCGCACCGGGGCCATCATTCGCCCATCCTGAGTTGGGCACGACCCTGTTTCATGCAGGTTGTGCGATGAGGTCATGACAATACGAGAAGTGCAGGCAGTGCATGCATGATGCCTGTCTGACAGGAGATAAAATGAGCAAACCGGATGTGGCCCAGGTAAAAGCCTTCCTGCTGCAATTGCAGGATGATATCTGCCGTGGCCTGGAGCAGGCCGATGGATGCGGGCGCTTTGTGGAAGATGCCTGGAGTCGCGAAGGTGGTGGTGGCGGTAGAACACGTGTGCTGCGTCAGGGGGCGGTGATCGAGCAAGGTGGGGTCAACTTCTCCCATGTCTATGGCGATGCCATGCCGGCATCCGCGACCGCACATCGTCCTGAACTGGCTGGCCGCAGGTTTGAGGCCATGGGGGTATCGCTGGTGATCCACCCGCATAATCCCTATGTACCGACCAGCCATGCGAATGTGCGGTTCTTCATCGCCGAGAAAGAGGGGGAGGAGCCGATCTGGTGGTTTGGTGGCGGCTTCGACCTGACGCCCTTCTATCCGTTCGAAGAGGACGTGAGGCATTGGCACCAAGTCTCCCATGAGCTCTGTCAGCCGTTCGGCACCGACATTTATCCCGAGTTCAAATCCTGGTGCGATCGTTACTTCTTCCTCAAGCATCGGGGCGAGACGCGCGGGGTGGGTGGTCTTTTCTTCGATGACCTGAACCGCTGGCCATTTGCCGACTGCTTTGCCTTCATGCGTGCAGTGGGTGAGGGTTACCTGGCGGCCTACTTGCCGATTGTCGAGCGACGCAAGGAGCTTGCTTATGGGGAGCGGGAACGGGCATTCCAGCTTTATCGCCGTGGCCGCTACGTGGAATTCAATCTGGTCTACGACCGCGGGACCCTGTTCGGACTGCAGACGGGGGGGCGCACCGAATCCATTCTGATGTCGATGCCGCCGCTGGCGCGCTGGGAGTACGACTGGCAGCCGGAGGCTGGCAGCCCGGAGGCATTGCTCCACAGCGACTACCTCAAACCGCGCGAGTGGCTGTGACCAGAGGGGCCATGATGGCCTCTTCTTATTGGCCGATATTCGGCTTGTTCCTTCATGAGAAAACCCGTTAAATCGGGATATTGCTCTCAAAAGGAACGCCTTGATGGATCGTTATCTGGTTTTTGGCCACCCCGTGCGCCACAGCAAATCTCCCTTCATTCATACCCTGTTTGCCAGGCAGACCCAGCAAGCGCTGGAGTATGGTCTGGCAGAACCTGCAGTCGATGAGTTTGCCAGCGCTCTGAACCACTTCTTCGCCGAAGGAGGGAAGGGGTGCAACGTGACCGTGCCTTTCAAGGAGCAAGCCTTCGTGCTGGTGGAGCGGCTGAGCCCCAGGGCCAAGCGGGCGGGAGCGGTCAACACCATCAAACTGACTGATGATGGTGTGCTGCTGGGTGACAATACCGACGGCGCCGGGCTGGTCGCCGATCTCAAGGCTCACGGAGTGAACCTTGCCGGTAGCAGGATCCTGCTTCTGGGGGCCGGTGGCGCAGCTCGTGGTGCCCTGGCCCCCCTGCTGGCGGAAGCGCCGGGCGAGATCGTCGTGGTCAACCGTACCCATGCCAAGGCGGAACAGCTGGCTGTGGAGTTCAGGGATCTGGGCAGCATCACTGCTCAACCCTATGAACAGCTGGTGGGGCCGTTCGATCTCATCATCAATTCCACCTCAGCGAGTCTGCAAGGAGAGTTGCCACCTTTGGCGCCAACCCTCATCCACCCGGACATCGCGATCTACGACATGATGTATGGCGCAACGGATACAGCCTTCATCGGCTGGGCCAAACAACATGGCGCGCGCCATACCATGGATGGATTGGGCATGCTGGTCGAGCAGGCTGCTGAGGCCTTTACCGTATGGCGAGGGATCCGGCCCGGCACCAAGCAGGTATTGAGAGAGTTGCAGCGCAATCTGGGCGTCGTGTGAACCAGCTTGTGCGTTCTATTGGGCTGTCGGCAGGTCTGATGTAGAGATTCTGCATCTCTGGATAAGGGCTCCCTCGTGATGCGGCACGGCACGTGTGATGTGAAACGGTCGTTCTGCGGTGGGTGTGTGGCAGAACAGGTAACATTTTTATAAAACCATTGCATAACAATAAGTTACTTTTACTTTGCCGTCACTCGCAGAATTTTTTTGAGTTTTTTCTCAAAGCAGCGGAACTTCTGTAACGGACTGCTGACTAACTGGATAGTTGAGGAAGTGCTAGCTAGTCACCTTTATAACTCCCCGGTATTCGTACTGGGGATTTTTTTATCTGCATGAAAATTATGAATATTTTTTTCCTTCCCTATCTTTGAAACTAAATTACATAAATTACTTTCACTTTCTGCTGCTTTGCTGTACAGTTGTCGGCGTAGGGTACAGAGGTAAGATGTTCTATCTTTCAGACCTTTTATTTCACGTAATTGAATGTGGCTGAATAGCAGCCCCGATGAGTCATCGTCGGGGCGTTTTTTTATGCGCAACATTTAGAGTAAATGCTTTAATCGTTGCCGTTCTTTGTTAGAATGAAGGCGTTTCTTGAGAAAAACCAATCGTCTTTGTTCTCGAGAACTCGCTTTTTCCCAAATTTTTGAACTCTTTTCTTCAGGCCGGTTTGCAATGGCAAGACCGGCCTCATTTTTATCCCTATATTGCCTCATCGTGTAATTAAATTTCAGTTTCGTTTGTTACAGCCTTCAATTCTGATTTTTTACTCGATATCCATGAAAACGGTATCATGTTGATGATTAGTTAATTCTTTTCGCGTCGAAATATGCTATCAGTATGATTTAAATATATTTTTTGAGGTTATTCTTCAGAGATGGCGAAGGCGGGGAGGAAGGGCTCGGAGATGGGGGGATCATGAAAGCCTTTCAATCAGCGGAGGTCCAACTCCGCCAATTGCAGCCAGGGAGAGGAGTCGTTTATTCCTCGTTCTGATGATCTTCGTCGTTTGCCTGGGCGTTGTCTGCTTCGGACAGGTACCAGCCGCTCAGGGTCTGGGCCAGCTTCTCGACGCCGATATTGGTCAGAGAAGAGAATGCTTCAACCTGGATCTGCGGGCCCAGTTCTGCCACCGCCTGACGAACCTTGATCACCTGGTTGTTGCGGGGCCCCGGGCTTAACTTGTCCGCCTTGGTCAGCAACAGCATCACCGGCAGCTCACGGTGTGAACTCCATTCCAGCATGTTCATGTCGGTTTCCTTGAGCGGATGGCGGATGTCCATCAGGATTACCAGCCCTTTCAGGGACTCCCGTCGCTGCAGGTATTCAGCCAGTGACTTTTGCCACTTGAGCTTCATTTCCAGCGGAACCTGGGCATATCCATAGCCAGGCAAGTCAACCAGGCGTTTGCCCGGTTCCAGCTCAAACAGGTTGATCAGCTGAGTACGGCCAGGGGTCTTACTGGTACGCGCCAGGTTCTTGTGTTTGGTCAAGGTATTCAATGCAGACGATTTGCCAGCGTTGGAACGACCGGCAAACGCAATCTCGACACCCCCATCATTTGGCAGGTGGCGGATGTCGGGTGCGCTGGTCACAAAATGCACCTTATTGAAATTCAGAGTTTGTGTATCCAACGTAAATTCCCCATAGAGATAGAGGGTTATAGAGTTACTTTTTTGTGAAATAGTGTAAAATGGCGTCGCTTGAACGCGTTTATTTTAACATGCCTTCAGCGGCATGGGATCTGGAAGCCTAATAACGAGAAAGTTGGAACGCCATGAAGAACCTAGTCATTACACTTGCTCTGATGGTTGGCGTAACTGGGATGGCACAAGCCAAGGGCGATGCCGCTGCGGGACAAACCAAGGCTGCCGTCTGTGCGGCCTGTCATGGACCGGACGGCAACAGCCCAGTCGACATGTATCCCAAGATTGCTGGTCAGCACGCATCATATATCAAAAAACAATTAGTTGAACTGAAGGCTGCAGCTTCTGGCCAAACTGGTCGGGTTGCGCCCGTCATGGGACCCATGGCGTTGCCGTTGTCCGAGCAGGATATGGACGATCTTGCCGCCTATTTCTCCAGCCAGAAGGTGACGCCGGTTGCCGTGCCCGATGAGGTGGTTGCCGCAGGCAAGGCGCTTTATATGGGGGGAGACATAGGGCGAGGCCTGGCCGCCTGTACCGCCTGTCATGGCCCACGGGGTTCCGGCGTCGAGCAAGCGAAGTACCCCAGCCTGTCAGGGCAGCATCCCGCCTATATCAAGGCCCAGCTCACCGCTTTTCGTTCGGCGACCCGCGACAACGATCCCAATGGCATGATGCGGGATGTGGCCAAGAAGCTGACGGATCAGGACATCGAGGCGCTCTCCAAGTATGTGGCGGGACTTCACTGATATAGCCTGTTAGTTATCTTGTTGAAAAGAACAGGGAACCATTGTGTTCCCTGTTCTTTTTTGAGGTTGTCGCGATCGCCCGTAAACAGCCTGCATTGCTGTAAGAGATCTTCTATATACGGGGCTGGTTGTGTCTGAAAAATTGCTCACATACATTTTTTTATGTTTTGTTTTTCAATGAATTAAGAAATAGAACATCACTTTGTACCAGTTCGAAATGTGCTTTGGTTGATTGAGTCATCCAGCGAAGAAGTTACAGTAGGCAATCAGGATTGGCCGGAGAGAGGGGGCAAGACCCGTTTTCGGTTTGACAGGATGTCGGCTCGGAGCATGCGATGAGCAACAGATGCAAAAAGCCAGGATGGTGACCGCCAAGGATGAGCGGGGCTGCGGGAGGCAACCACCCCGATGGGAGGCAGGATGTCGCCGGTTTGGGTTAGACAAACAAACACACGCACACTCAGGACTGGTCAATAAGGATCAGGATGATCCAACGAAATGATGCGCCGTGGTTCGCCCAGGGATAAGGCGATTGGCTACCAGGGAATGGCACTCGCATGATGGAAAAAGGCAGCTTCGGCTGCCTTTTTTCTATTGGGTCATTAACCCGCCAAGACATTCTGTGTCAAAATACCAGCAACATGCCCAGAGGATGCCGATCCTGCGGTGTTCAGCGACCCAAAGTGGTCGAATTGGTGCGGGATCCCACTCTTGTTCCATATTTACTGTTCCCCGCTTCAGCATCCTCCCCGGACGACACGCTCCGGGGGTTTCCATTCAGTTATTTGTCGGAGTCATTCATGTCGGCCAAACAACCCAACCGCAAGCCTACCGGCAAGCGCAAAGAATCAGATGCCAGTGCCCAGGAAGGTCGTGAGCGCAAGCGCGCCGCCAAGCGCAAGGGCCTGAAGGCGGGCTCCCGCCAACAGGTCGAGCAGGCGGGCAAAAAGAGCGGCTCCAAGCAGGCCAAGGATCCACGCATCGGCTCTCGCAAGCCCATCGCGCTGATTGCCGACGAGAAGGGCAGCAAGCCGGTGGCGACCAAGCCTGCGAAAGAGAAGCGGGTGGTGATGACCCCCGAGCAGGAGCTTGCGTCCATCGAAAATGATGATCGCCTCAATGCCTTGCTGGATCGTCTGGATGCCGGTGAAACCCTGGAGGCCGCAGAGCAGGCATGGGTCGATCAGCGGGTTGACCGTTATCAGGAGCTGATGGACGAGCTCGGCATCATCGACAACGACGATGACGAAGATGGCGACATGGATTTTGATGATGCCGATTTTGACGAGCCGAGTCAGCCTGCCTCCGAAGAGGAGCTGTGGGAGCGTTTCTCTCAGGCAGACTACCAGCCTGAAGCCAAACCCGAGCCGAAGAAAAAGTGATGAGTGGATGGATGCTGGCCGCCCTGTTGGGTGGCCTGATTTTGCTGGGGCTGGCCGTCTATGCCGGCACCCTGATGGCGCGTCTCAAACGCCAGCAAGAGATGCAGCAGCACGCCATTACGGCCCGCAACGAGCGGATCCTGGAGAGTGTCAGGGTGATCGCCCACGCGGTACGAGATGGTCAGTGCGACTACTCAGAAGGTGCCATCCGGCTGACCAATCTGCTGGATGCCTTGCAAATAAAGGGGGGCCGCGCCTTTGCCACCGAGTTCCCGGGGCTCTACGGCCTCTATGAGAAGGTGAAGGAGATGCCGACCCATGAGGCGAGGCGGGCACTCAAGCGCAATGAAGTGATGAAGATGGATCTCGAACGCAGCGGCTACGAGGCCGAGCTGGAGGCGCAGATCCTTGAGGATGTCGCCAGACTGAAGGATTTTCAGTTAAGCCGGTGAGCCCATAACAAAGACAGAGGAAGCAAGCGTGCAAGCAGAACAGATTGTGTGGGATCAGGCCCTGATCGAAAAATACAACTACAGTGGTCCGCGTTACACCTCCTATCCCACTGCGCTGGAGTTCAACGAGGGGTTCGGCTATCCGGACTTTGTCCAGGCAGCGGGCCAGTATCCTGCACGCAATCTGTCGCTCTACGTGCATATCCCCTTCTGTCACAAGCTCTGCTACTACTGCGGTTGCAACAAGGTCATTACCCGGCACCAGCACAAGGCAGATCAATACCTCGACTACCTCGAACAGGAGATCAAGGCCCAGGCCCCCCTGTTCAAGGAGAGACTGGTCACCCAGCTGCACTGGGGTGGCGGCACACCCACCTATCTGAGCGAACCCCAGACTCGTCGCCTGATGGCCATGTTGCGGGAGCACTTCCACTTCGCCGAGGAGGGGGAGATCAGCATCGAGGTGGATCCCCGCGAGATCGAATTGTCCATGCTGGATGTGCTGCGGGAGCTCGGTTTCAACCGCATCAGCCTTGGCGTTCAGGACTTCAACAAGGCGGTCCAGGTCGCGGTCAATCGGGAGCAGGACAACGACTTCATCCGCGCCATGCTGGTCCGTGCCCGCGAGTTGGGGTTCCGCTCCACCAATCTGGATCTCATCTACGGTCTGCCGCACCAGAACCGGGAGAGCTTCCATCACACCCTGGAAGAGGTGCTCAAGACCGACCCGGCTCGCCTCTCCATCTTCAACTATGCCCACCTGCCGAGCCGTTTTGCCGCCCAGCACAAGCTGAAAGAAGCGGACATGCCGGCGCCGCAGGAGAAGCTGGCCATGCTGCAGGACACCATTGCCTTCCTGACCGGCCAGGGTTATCAGTTCATCGGCATGGACCACTTTGCCAAGCCCGATGACGAGCTGGCCGTCGCCCAGCGCGAGGGCAAGCTGCATCGCAACTTCCAGGGCTATACCACCCAGGGGGATTGCGATCTGCTGGGGCTGGGGGTCTCTTCCATCAGCATGATGGGGGATGCCTATTCCCAGAACCAGAAGGATCTCAAAACCTACTACGCCCAGGTCGAGTCACTGGGCCATGCCCAGTGGAAGGGGTGCTCCCTCAATCGGGACGATCTGATCCGCCGTGAGGTGATCAAGCGCCTCATCTGCGATTTTTCCCTGAACTTCGCTGCCGTCGAGCAGGCCCACGGTCTGGTGTTCAAGGAGTATTTTGCCGAGGATCTCAAGCTGTTGCAGACCTTCATCGATGACGGCCTGGTGCGCATGACCGAAGAGGGGCTGGAGGTGGTCTCCACCGGTCAGCTGCTGATCCGCAACATCTGCATGTGCTTCGATGTCTACCTGCGCAACAAGGCACGCCAGCAGCAGTTCTCCCGGGTGATCTAGGCCGGGCAATGTCGTTGGACAATAAAAAACCGCCTTTCGGCGGTTTTTTATTGGGTTTTACCCCTGCTCAGCGTTGAGCCGCGCGGGCACTCAGCTCGGCCTTCTCGGCTTCGCTCAGGAAGGCCAGGGTCAGGCCGTTCTGCTGGGCGGTGCGGATCTCGCTCACCGTCATGCCGGCAGCAGGGGCCGCCACCTCGTATTCATGGGGCAGGTCGATCCCCTCCACCGCCGGATCGTCGGTATTGAGGCAGGCCAGCACGCCGGCTGCCAGGAACTGGCGGATCGGGTGATCGGGCAGACTCGCCACCGTGGTGGTCTGGAGGTTGGAGGTGAGGCAGGACTCGATGCCGATGCGGTGTTCGGCCAGATAGGCCATCAGGGCCGGATCCTGGATGGCCTTGACACCGTGGCCGATGCGCTCGGCTCCCAGCTCGCGAATGGCCTGCCACATGCTCTCGGGGCCGGCGGCTTCACCGGCGTGCACGGTGACCCGCATGCCTGCATCCCGCACCCGGCGGAAGTGGTCGGTGAAGAGTTCGCCCGGGAAGCCCAGTTCGTCGCCGGCCAGATCGATGGCGACCAGGCGATCGCGATGAGCCAGACAGGCATCCAGCTCCTGCTTGCACTGCTCGGTGCCGAAGGTACGGCTCATGATGCCGATGAGATTGGTCTTGATGCCGAAGTCACGGCTGCCTGCGGCCACGCCGTCGATGATGGCTTCGACCACACCCTGCGGGTGCAGTTTGTGGGTCATCGCCATGTAGGCCGGGCTGAAACGCAGCTCGGCATAGTCGATCCCGGCACGCAGCAGATCTTCCACGTTTTCGTAGGCGACCCGGCGGCAGGCATCGTAGTCGGCCAGCACGGCCACGCCCCAGTCCAGTTTCTTCAGGAAGGCCACCAGACTCGGCTCGTTCTCGACGATCTGCACGTGCGGGCGCAGGGCCTCCAGTTCATCGGCTGGCAGTCGGATGTTGTGCTGACGTCCCAGCTCGAGAATGGTCTGCGGGCGGATGTTGCCATCCAGATGGCGATGCAGGTCGGTCAGGGGGAGGGATCTGTCAATCATGGGGCACCTTCTGCGAGTCGGGTTGGAAAGCCTGCCATTCTAGGCGGGGCGCCTGAAAAAGATACCCCGTTTGCAAGCAAACGGGGTGTGATTGGTCAGGCTTTCCCTCAAGGCGTGATGGGAATCGTTTTTCCCGCAGGCTCAGGGAATGTCGAGCTCCTTGAGCTTGCGGGTCAGGGTATTGCGGCCCCAGCCGAGCAGGCGGGCAGCCTCCTGCTTGTGACCGTGGGTGTGATCCAGTGCCGTCTCCAGCATGATCCGTTCGAACTGGGGCATGGCATCCGCCAGGATATCGGTCTCCCCCAGGGCCAGCTTGGCGGCCACCCAGTCCTGCAACTGCTGCTGCCAGCCACCGGTCAGGGCGGACTGGCCCGGCTCGGCGGTGCTGGTGATGGGAGTCAGCAGCTCGGTGGGCAGATCGCCTACCAGCACCTCCTGGCCCGAGGCCATCACCGTCAGCCAGCGGCAGACGTTCTCCAGCTGGCGCACGTTGCCCGGCCAGGGCAGGCGGCTGATGTAGGTCTGGGTATCCGGGTGCAGGCTCTTGGCCTCCACGTTCAGCTCCTTGGCGGCTCGCAGCAGGAAGTGCTGGGCCAGCTGGGGGATGTCCTCCCGGCGCTCCTTGAGGGCCGGAATATGGATGCGGATGACGTTGAGGCGGTGGAACAGGTCTTCCCGAAACTCGCCGTCGGCGACCCGCTTCTCCAGATTCTGGTGGGTGGCGGCAATGATCCGCACATCCACCTGCACCGGTTGGTGGCCGCCAACCCGGTAGAACTGCCCGTCCGCCAGTACCCGCAGCAACCGTGTTTGCACGTCCAGCGGCATGTCGCCTATTTCGTCGAGAAACAGGGTGCCACCATCGGCCTGTTCGAAGCGGCCGTGACGAATGTTGTTGGCGCCGGTGAAGGCTCCCTTCTCATGACCGAACAGCTCGGATTCGATGAGATCTTTCGGGATGGCCGCCATGTTGAGGGCGATGAAGTTCTTGTGGGCCCGGGGGCTGTGCTTGTGCAGGGCATGGGCAACCAGCTCCTTGCCGGTACCGCTTTGACCGTTGATGAGCACCGAGATGCTGGAGCGCGACAGCCGGCCGATGGCGCGGAACACCTCCTGCATGGCAGGGGCTTCGCCGATGATCTCCGGGGTGGTGGTGGCTTCCTGTTGGCGAGCCTTGCGCTTGGTACGTTGCTCCTTGAGGTGGTTCTCGGCCCGGCGTACCAGGGTGACCGCCTCGTCGATGTCGAACGGCTTGGGCAGGTATTCGAAGGCACCGCGCTGGTAGGCGTTGACCGCGCTGTCGAGGTCCGAGTGGGCCGTCATGATGATGATGGGCAGATCGGCCTGGCGGCGATGGATCTGCTCCAGCAGGCTCAGGCCGTCGATGCCCGGCATGCGGATATCCGAGAGGATCACGTCCGGTGAGCGCATCTCCAGTGAACTCAGCAGAGCTTCGCCGTCGGCGAAACTTTCGCATTCGAAGCCTTCGCTGCCAAGGGTGCGCTCCAGAACCCACCGGATGGAGCTGTCGTCATCGACGATCCACACTTTTGCTGTCATGAGGTTCCCTTATTTGCGAAGTGGTAGATAAATGGTGAATTCGGTGTGGCCCGGCCAGCTGATGCAGTCGATGCGACCCTTGTGCTGATCGATCAGGTTTTGGGCGATAGAGAGGCCCAGGCCCGTTCCCCCTTCCTTGCCGGTGATCATGGGGTAGAAGAGGGTGTCGCGAATGGCGTCGGGAATGCCGGGGCCGTTGTCGATGATCTTGATTTCGGCCGCCAGGCGATAGCGCTGGCCATGGATGGTGATCTGGAAGGCGGTGCGCGTCTTGATGCGGATGAGGCCGTCCTGATCCCCAAGGGCCTCGGCGGCGTTGCGCACTATGTTCAGGAACGCCTGTTGCAGCTGGTCCGATTCCATCTCGAATTCGGGGATGCTGGGGTCGTAGTCCCGCTCGATGCGGATCTGCGGCGGCAGCTCCAGGTCCACCAGACGGCGCACCTGTTCCAGCACTGAGTGAACATTGTGCATCTGGTGACGGCCGGGACGCTGGGGGCCGAGCAACCTGTCGACCAGCACCCGCAGGCGATCGGCCTGCTCGATGATGATGCCGGTGTATTCACGCAAGGCCGGGTCGGGCAACTCCTTTTGCAGCAGTTGGGCCGCGCCGCGCAATCCCCCCAGGGGGTTCTTGATCTCGTGCGCCAGGCCGCGCACCAGCTCCTTGGCGGCCTGCTGCTGGGCGTGTTGCTGCAGCTCCTGGCTGATCTTCTTCTGCTGATCGATCTTGCGCAGTTCTACCACCATCAGTCGCTGTTCATGATCGGCCATGGGACTGACGCTGATCTCCACCAGCCTGGGCTCCCCCTCCACCACCAGGGTGACTTCGCTGTCGGTGAAGCCCTGCCCCGAAATGAGGCACTGTTTGAAACGCTGCAGATCGAGAGAGATGTGTTCCAGCAGGTGGGGCAGTTCGATGCCGATCAGCCGTCGTTCGCTGAGGGAAAGCAGCTGCTCTGCCGCCGGGTTGACGAATTGAATGCAGAGACGTTCATCCATGAGAATGACGGCGGTCAGCAGGTTGTCCAAGAGTGTCTTGGCGTTGTCCGAGCGGGTTGGCACAGGTTTCTCCCTAAAACGGTGCTGTACACCTAGAATGCACCAATATAGTGCATCAAGTTTACCCGCATCGGTGCGTCACATCACCCCTAATTGGCCTTGGGGGCGGCTCTGGGAGCCTGATTCACCGACGCCCTGTGCAGGTAAAAGGTGGTTGGCTTAGATTTAGCAAGGATCGTACCGTCTTTGGCGAGCAACTCGAGCCGTGCCTCGTAAGCGCCCCTATCGAGGTTTTCCACCCGTATGGCCAGGCTGTTGTGAACCAGGGGCACCGCCTTGCCGTTCAGGATCAGGCGAACATCGTATTGCACCGGGACCTGGGGAGAGATCTCGCCCTTGAAGACGATGTTGCCGGTATTGTCGCGCAATGTACTGCCCGGTTCCGGAGAGATGAGATCGATCTCCAGGGGAGCCGCCTCCAGGGCTTTCCTGGCATCGACACCGGTCAGGCTGTTGAAGTTGTCCACCTGGACCGAGTGGGGGGCTGTGCCGATGAGCGGCGAGACCCGCAGGTCCACCTCTTTTGCGCTCTTGCCGGGAGGGGGGGCATCGGTGTAGTGGGTCACCCCCTGGGGATCGACCCAGGAGTAGACGCGGGCGGCCTGTGCGGAACAGGAGGCCATCAGCAGGAGGCTCAGCAGCCAGGGTACAGTGTTCATCCATCTCTCCTTGACGGGGTTCACCTTAATCCTATCAGAGAAAAACCACGGGGTCGGGGTGTGAATAGCCGAGGGTGGTACGGCTCCGTGAACGGGATCATCTTTCTGCATGATCGTGCCCGTTCGGCGGTATTTCCGTTGCCAGAATGAAAAAAAACCCGCCAGATGGCGGGTTTGTCATGGGAAAGCGGATTAGACGGAGTAGTACAGCTCGAACTCCAGCGGGTGCGGGGTCATGCGCACGCGGTCAACATCCTGCTGTTTCAGTTCCAGGTAGGAGTTGATGAAGTCATCGCTGAACACGCCACCACGGGTCAGGAACTCACGGTCTGCATCCAGTGCGGACAGCGCTTCGTCCAGGGAACCGGCAACGGTCGGCACTTCAGCGGCTTCTTCCGGCGGCAGATCGTACAGGTTCTTGTCCATGGCATCGCCCGGATGGATCTTGTTGATGATGCCGTCCAGACCGGCCATCAGCTGGGCAGCGAAGGCCAGGTACGGGTTGGCAGCCGGATCCGGGAAGCGTACTTCGATGCGGCGGGCTTTCGGGCTCGGCACGACCGGGATACGGATGGAGGCAGAACGGTTGCGGGCGGAGTAGGCCAGCATGACCGGTGCTTCATAGCCCGGCACCAGACGCTTGTAGGAGTTGGTGGTCGGGTTGGCGAAGGCGTTGATGGCCTTGGCGTGCTTGATGATGCCGCCGATGTAGTGCAGTGCCATCTCGGACAGACCGCCGTACAGGTCGCCTGCGAACAGGTTGACGCCGTCTTTGGCCAGGGACTGGTGGCAGTGCATGCCGGAGCCGTTGTCACCGAACATGGGTTTCGGCATGAAGGTGACGGTCTTGTTGTAGGCGTGGGCCACGTTGTGGATCACGTACTTCAGGACCTGTACTTCGTCAGCCTTCAGGGTGAGGGTGTTGAAGCGGGTTGCGATCTCGTTCTGACCGGCGGTCGCCACTTCGTGGTGGTGAGCTTCGACGACCTGGCCCATCTCTTCCAGCACCAGGCACATGGCGGCACGGATGTCCTGGGAGGAGTCAACCGGGGCAACCGGGAAGTAACCACCCTTGACGAACGGACGGTGACCCTTGTTGCCGTGCTCGTAGTCGGTACCGGAGTTCCAGGCAGCTTCTTCGGATTCGATCTTCACGAAGCTGTGGCCCATGGTGTTGGAGAAGGTGATGTTGTCGAACATGAAGAATTCCGGCTCCGGCCCGAACAGCACGGTGTCAGCGATGCCGCTGGACTTCAGGAAATCTTCGGCACGCTTGGCGATGGAGCGCGGATCGCGGTCATAGCCTTGCATGGTGGCGGGTTCAAGCACGTCACAGACGATGTTCAGAGTGGTCTCTTCGGTGAACGGGTCCAGTTTGGCGGAAGCCGGGTCCGGCATCAGCACCATGTCAGACTCGTTGATGCCCTTCCAGCCGCCGATGGAGGAACCATCGAACATCTTGCCGTCTTCGAAGAAGTCTTCGTCAACCTGGTGGGAAGGGATGGATACGTGCTGCTCTTTACCCTTGGTGTCGGTAAAACGCAGATCAACAAACTTGACTTCGTGTTCCTGGATCAGGGCCAAAACGTTCTGGGCTGACATGCTAAGTAACCTCCGGTGTTAAAACTCTTTGGGTGAATGCGTCGTCACATTCACATAAGCCAGTATCGTGCCAAGTTTGTGACAGCTTGATTTCAGGGCACTTGCACCGTTTCAGGCTGTCGAGAAACCCGTTCTCATGCCGGTTGCTGCATTAAAGTGGTGCAACCTTGGATCGTTTTGGTGCACCGAGATGGTGCGCCAGCGTATCCAGGCCATCTAAGCAGCCTTTTGCTGCGGGGTCCATGATCCTGATCCTTTGTTGTGTGTGAATGTGTTGCAATTCTGCTAGGCAGATCACAAAGGCGAGAGTACAATTAGCGCCCAATTTTACCCGGTGATTTGAGGCGAGAATGTTAGAGAATTTACGCAATATTGCGATTATTGCGCACGTTGACCACGGCAAAACGACTCTGGTTGATAAGCTGCTGCAGCAATCCGGCACTCTGGATCGCACCAGCGAAGGTCAGGAACGGATCATGGACTCCAATGATCTGGAACGGGAACGTGGCATCACCATTCTCGCCAAGAACACTGCGATCCGCTGGAACGACTACCGCATCAACATCGTGGATACCCCGGGTCACGCCGACTTCGGTGGTGAAGTTGAGCGCGTGCTCTCCATGGTTGACTCCGTGCTGCTGCTGGTCGACGCCGTTGACGGCCCGATGCCGCAGACCCGTTTCGTGACCCAGAAGGCGTTCGCCCAGGGTCTGAAGCCCATCGTGGTCATCAACAAGATCGACCGTCCGGGTGCTCGTCCTGACTGGGTAATGGATCAGGTCTTTGATCTGTTCGACAACCTGGGTGCCACCGATGAGCAACTGGACTTCAAGGTTGTTTACGCCTCTGCACTGAACGGTTGGGCCACCCTGGATCAGGACGTCCCGTCCGAGAACATGGAACCCCTGTTCCAGGCCATCGTCGACAACGTGGAAGCCCCGAAGGGCGACGTTGACGGTGCCTTCCAGATGCAAATCTCCCAGCTGGACTACAACTCCTACGTGGGCGTCATCGGTATCGGCCGCATCACTCGTGGTCGCGTCAAGACCAACCAGCAGGTCACCATCGTCAGTGCCAACGGCAAACCGCGTACCGGCAAGGTCGGTCAGGTGCTGGGCTACCTGGGCCTGTCCCGTACCGAAGTGACCGACGCGCAAGCGGGCGACATCATCGCCATCACCGGTCTGGGCGAGCTGAAGATCTCTGACACCATCTGTGACAACAGTGCCGTCGAAGCCCTGCCGCCTCTCTCCGTTGACGAGCCGACCGTGAACATGACCTTCCAGGTCAACACCTCGCCGTTCGCCGGTAAAGAAGGCAAGTTCGTCACCTCCCGCAACATTCTGGAGCGTCTGAACCAGGAGCTGGTTCACAACGTGGCCCTGCGCGTGGAAGAGACCGAAGATCCGGACAAGTTCCGCGTCTCCGGCCGTGGTGAACTGCACCTCTCCATCCTGATCGAAAACATGCGTCGCGAAGGTTACGAACTGGCGGTATCCCGTCCGGAAGTTATCCTGCGTACCGTGGATGGCGAACTGCAAGAACCGTTCGAAACCGTTACTGTGGACGTGGAAGAAGCGCATCAGGGTTCCGTGATGGAGCAGCTCGGCCTGCGTAAAGGCGAGATGACCAACATGACCCCGGATGGCAAGGGTCGCGTCCGTCTGGACTTCATCATCCCGAGCCGTGGCCTGATCGGCTTCCAGACCGAGTTCCTGACCATGACCTCTGGTACCGGTCTGCTGTATCACACCTTCGACCACTACGGTCCGCACAAGGGTGGCAGCATCGGTGAGCGTCAGAACGGCGTGCTGATCTCCAACGCCACCGGCAAGGCCCTGACCTTCGCCCTGTTCGGTCTGCAAGATCGTGGTCGTCTGTTCATCGGTCACGCGACCGAAGTGTACGAAGGCCAGGTGATCGGGATCCACTCCCGCTCCAACGACCTGACCGTCAACTGCCTGAAAGGCAAGCAGCTGACCAACATGCGTGCCTCCGGTACCGACGAAGCCCAGGTGCTGACTCCGCCGATCCGCATGACCCTGGAGCAGGCTCTCGAGTTCATCGACAACGACGAGCTGGTCGAGATCACCCCGAAAGCCATCCGTATCCGCAAGAAACTGCTGACCGAGATGGATCGCAAGCGCGCCGGTCGTGCTTGATCGATAGCTGTTCATCGACAGACCAAAGAGAGGCCTTATGGCCTCTTTTTTTATGGGCTCGACATGAGGGCGCATGGTGCCTGAGCCCGATGGAGGCGCATCCGGCCGGTCTGCGGGTGGCCAAATGACCACCCTATCTGACACAATATCTGCATGATCACGCTTACGAGAAACAAGATGCAGCAGCAGATCCGCGGCCGTCTGGCCCATGCACTCTCCTTCTTGCGCCACGATGGTGCCCACTTCGCCCAGTTTGTCTGGGGCCGCTTCCAGCAGGACAGATTGACGGTGACCGCCGGTTACCTGGCCTATGTCACCCTGCTCTCCCTGGTGCCCATGATCGCCGTGGTGTTCGGTATGATGTCGGCCTTTCCGGTGTTCCAGAGCCTGAAGCAGGCGATGGAGCAGTTCGTCTATCACAACTTCGTCCCCACCGCCGGCGAGATGCTCAAGGAGTACATCGACGGTTTCGTGGCCAACGCCACCAACACCACGGCCGTCGGTATCGGTGCCCTGATCGTGGTGGCCCTGATGCTCATCTCGGCCATCGACAAGAACCTCAACTACATCTGGCGGTCCACCCGAAGCCGGCCCTTGGCCCAGGCATTCGCCATGTACTGGATGATCCTGACTCTGGGCCCCGTGCTCATCGGGGCCAGCATCGCCATCTCCTCCTACATTCTCTCGCTCAGGTTGTTCGCGGCTGACAGCCTGTTCGGTATCGGCTATCTGCTGCTGCGCAGCCTGCCGTTCCTCTTCTCCGTGCTCACCTTCCTGCTGATCTATACCGTGGTGCCCAACTGCCGCGTGCGGCTGACCCACGCCTTCATCGGTGCCCTGGTGGCGGCCACCTTGTTCGAGCTGGCCAAGCGCGGCTTTGCCATCTACATCACCAACTTCCCCTCCTACCAGGCCATCTATGGCGCCCTGGCGACCATTCCCATCCTGTTCGTCTGGGTGTATCTGAGCTGGCTGGTGGTGTTGCTGGGGGCCGAGACCACCGCCTGCCTCGGGGAGTACGAGAAGCCCGGTGCAGAGGAGCTGGCCTGACGCCGGCCGGCCATCACACCGGATCCCGACACAAAGGCGTTGGCCCGGGCAGGGCATTTATTGGTAGCATCGACGACCGCTCATCCCGCAGGATGGGCGGTCGTGCTGTTTTGAGAGGAGAGGGATGTGATTGCACTGATTCAGCGGGTCAGCGAGGCCAGCGTAACGGTAGAGGGAGAGGTGACCGGGGCCATCGGCCAGGGGTTGCTGGTGCTGCTCGGGGTGGAGCAGGGGGATGACGAGGCCAAGGCCGACAAGCTGCTGCACAAGGTGAGCGGCTATCGCATCTTCTCTGACGAGAACGGCAAGATGAACCTCAACGTGAGTCAGGTGGGTGGCAGCCTGCTGGTGGTCTCCCAGTTCACCCTGGCGGCGGATACCGGCAAAGGGATGAGACCCAGCTTCTCCGGTGGCGCCCATCCCGCAGATGCCGAGCGACTCTATGAGTACTTCGTGGCTCGCGCCAGGGAGAGCGGCGTGCCGACCGAAACCGGCCGTTTTGCCGCCGACATGAAGGTCAGGCTGCTCAACGACGGCCCCGTCACCTTCTGGCTGCAGGTATAAGGGTGGCAGGCAGGGCAGGCCTCACCGGAGGGCAGGACGCGATGCCTGCACACTTCGCAGGTTCTTCACCCTGCCGGTGCTCGCCCGCCCTGGCCATGCTGACGGGTCGCGTGCAGGATGACGTTGCGGTAGCCGGGCACGTCGTGGACGTGGGTCGGGCCTATCCACTCCTCTGCCAGTCGCAGAGCCTGTGTCTGTTCGAGCCGGGTGCGGGGCAGCAGATTGATGATGAGGGTTCCGCTCAGGCGGCTGGCCAGCGCCTGATAGAGCGGAGCCTGGAAGAGCAGCAGGGGGTTGCCGTCCTGGCTGAACAAATCCAGCAGCACCAGATCGTAGCTCTCCTGGCTCTGGTGCAGGAAGTGCAGCGCATCGGCGTGATGCAGTCGAGGCGAGCCCCCTGACGAGGGGAGAAAGAACTGCTGGAACAGGGTGAGGATCTCGGCATCCAGATCCACGCAGTCGTGGCGGGCATCGGGCCAGCGTGCCGCCAGGTGACGGGTGAGATCCCCTCCGCCCAGCCCCAGCTCCAGGATCCGGCTTGCCTGCTTTGGCAACTGCTCCGCGATGCTCCGTTGATGAGGCAGACAGAGGCGGGCCGGCTGGTGGAGGCTCATGGCGGATTGCACCACGCCGTCCATTTCCAGCCAGCGATGACGGGCATTTTCAAGCACCGAAACGCGGCGTTCGGGTTTGGCACTGAGGTGCAATAAGTGATCGGCTTGGTACGCTTGCAGATTGAAGTCCATGAATTTGCACGGCAAGATGGCTTTCGACCAGTGTAACTCAAGGATGTTGTTATGTACCGGGTGGTCACCCCCCAAACGGCAGCCGAGCTGGATACCTACTACAGGCTGCGCCGGGAGAAATGGTTGCGTCAGTCCTTCCATCTGCCAGTCGGCGCACACTCAAGGATCGCTTTATGTACCGGGTAGTCACCCCAGAAACACCAGCGGAGCTGGATGCTTACTATCAGTTGCGCTGGGAACTACTGCGCAAACCCTTCAATCTGCCCCTTGGCTCCGAGCGTGACGAGTACGATACCGTTGCCATTCACCGGCTGATGCTCTCCCCCGACGGAACGCCCATCGCCGTGGGTCGCCTCTTTGTGGGCGGCGATGAAGCCCAGATCCGCTTTATGGCGCTGCGACCCGAATTTCGCGGCCAGGGGCTGGGCGCCCGCATGGTGGAGGATCTCGAACAGCTTGCCCGCGACGAGAAGGTGAAACGGCTGGTGATGAACGCCCGCCAGGAGGCGGTGGAGTTCTATCGCCGCTGCGGCTTCCTCGAGGTAGGGGAAGGCCCCGTCTCCTTCGGCCGCATCCCTCACCGCCAGATGATCAAGTCCCTGAGTCCCATGCAGACCATCCAGTACCGTCCGGAGTGGTGCCAGGATCTCACCACCCGCTGGTCGCGGGGTATTCCCATCAGCGAGAAGATGGGGGTGCACATCACCCACTACGATGGCCAGACCTTCCACCTCAAGGCCAACCTGGCGGCCAATCTCAACGTCCACGACACCATGTTCGCCGGCAGCATCTACAGCCAGTGCGTGCTGGCGGGCTGGGGTCTCATCTGGTTGCAGCTCAAGGAGGCAGGGCTGGGAGGGGATACCGTGCTGGCCGAGGGCAACATCAAGTATTACCGGCCGGTGAGCGAAGAACCGGAGGCTCGGGTGGCCCGGGAGGGCATGCCCGCCGTGCTCGAGCCGCTGAGGGGCGGAGAGTCCGCCAAGTTCAGCCTGCGGGTGCAGCTGTTCAGTGGCCGCAAGCTGGCGGTGGAGTTTGTCGGTCAGTACGTGGTGCTGCCCATCAAGCGCGGCGCACGCTGATCCCTGATGTTCACAGCAACAAGGCCTCTTCGCGAGGCCTTGTTCGTTATTGGGCGGCGGGTGGCCGTGGGCGCCAGAGCGGGCCGCTTCGTCCCTGGGCGGGGTAGCGCACACCCGCCTCCCAGCCGCAGGCGTCCTGTCCCGTGGGGAAACTCCAGCCCAGGTCGGGCGCATTGAGGGGGCCGCGCCAGCGGGCGAGCAGCTCGGCGCAGCGCCCCTTGTTCAGGACCCCGAGGTCGAGCTGCCACTGGTCTGCGGCCAGGTCGACACCCCCTTGCAGCGCCAGCAGGTGGGTGATGGTGGAGGCGCCACCTTGCTCGATCCGCACCTTGCCCTGCTCCGCCCTGGCATCCAGCCTGATCTGATAGAAGGGGGTGTCTCCGCGCTGCATCGCCTGCCACAGCGTCTGCGGTGTCAGATCGGGGGGGGTCTGCTCCCTGAACCAGTCATCCAGCAGGGGGTCGATGCCGACCTTGTCCCAGAAGGGATCCTTGCTCTCCAGGCTCAGGCTGCCCTGAAGGGTCCGGCGCCAGTTGGCCGTCTGCTCGCCGGGCTGCCCGTTGAGGTCGGCTTGCAGATCTGCCGCCAGATCCACCTTGCCCGCGAAGGAGACGGGGGAGCGCAGCAACTTGCCCCACTGCTCCAGATCCAGCTGCTTGCCCTGCAACTGCAGGCGGCTCTCCTGCCCGGGCGTCCTGCCCCACTGGCCGCTCAGGTTGAGGGAGCCCTCGTCGGGCAGGGAGGTGGCGAGGGTGTTGAGCTGCCAGGAGCTGGGGGTCAGCTCGCCATCCAGGGTGCCGTTGCGAGCACTGAGACCGTCCCACACCAGCTCGAACCACTTGCTCTCGATGCGGGCGCGCCCCAGCAGGGGGCCTGGCTGGTTGCCCCGCAGGGCGAGATCGTTCAGGTAGAGTTGCCAGCCGGTCAGGGAGAGGGGCAGGGTGTCGTCGAAAGAGAGTACCTTGAGCTTGTCGAAGGCCAGTTTGCGGATGTCGATCTGTTGCGGGCGCCAGCCCTGCCAATCCTGCCACCACCCCTGGGGCAAACTGATGTCCATGCCGCTCAGGGCCAGATCCTTCAGGGTGAGCTTCTGCTGCTGGGTGTCGAGAGCCAGCTCGACGTTGAACTCCCCTTCGTATGCCTTGCCCCGCAGCTCGGCATCCAGCTGCCGGGGGGAGAAGGCGAGCTTGCCCTCGACGGCCTCAAGCTGGAACAAGCCGCGGCCCATGTCGCCCAGGGTGCCCGCCAGATAGCCGCTGGGCTGGCTGCCCGCCTGCCAGTCGAAGGCGGTGAGCTGGCCGTTGAAGTTGTTGAGGGAGAGCTCCTGATCGATGGCATTGATGCTCATCTGGGCAAGCTGACCCCTGTCCAGGGTGATGCGGCGCAGGGGGAACTCGCCAGGGGGTATGTCACCAAGCTCGAGGCGCATGGCGCGGGCCTTGAGACCGTGCAGTTGCAGGCTGCGCTCTGGCCAGTTCAGCACCATGCCGGTCTCGAGCAGGCCGTCGAACAGGTTGGTGGTCAGTCTGTCGGTGCTGAGCACCTGCCCCTCCAGCCGCCCCTTGAGGCTGAGACGGGCCAGGGTGAACATGGGGCTCTCCAGCTGGTTGATGCCCAGGGTGAGGTTGGCCTGGGGCTGGCGTCTTGGGTCGATCAGTTCCCAGTCACTCAGGGACGCACTGAGGCCGCGCAGGGTCAGGGCCTCGCTCTGCAGGCTCAGGTTGTCGATGGTGCTGTCGCTGATGGTGAGGGAGTGAACCGGCAGGCTTGGCAACTGGTTGGGGAGCGGCAGCTTGATAACGGGACGGATGAGGTCCAGGTGGGCGATGCGCACATCCCGGTTCAACCAGTCGATGTGCTCGATCTCCAGATAGAGTTTTTCCAGCTGTACCGCATCCCCATAGCGCACCTGTTCCGCCAGCAGGGTGTAGGGGTGCAGCGGATTGAACACCAGCCGGCCTATGGTGACGGGCACCCCGGTCTGCTGGCTGAGCCAGTTGGCGATGGGGCCTTTGGCGCGCTCGGCATCGAACAGGCCGAGACCGACCCAGACAAAGAGCAGCAGGAAGGCGAGGGTGTAGAGCAGGCCGCGCAGCCAGGAATTCATCAGTGCTTTCCTCCTGTTTCTGTTGCTTGGTCAGGCATTCGAGTAGTGATCCCGTAGACCGAGCCAGCATCGTACCAAGGGTTCGACATGGCTCGGGTGTTTATTCATCAGGCAAGGTGACCCTCTTCTGCATCTGCCTTGGTCAAGCATTGGAGTAGTGGTCCCGCAGGCCCAGCCAGCGGCGGATCAGGGGCTCGACATGGCTCGGGTGTTTATCCATCAGGCAAGTTGACCCTCTTCTGCATCTGCCTTGGTCAAGCATTGGAGTAGTGGTCTCGCAGGCCCAGCCAGCGGCGGATCAGGGGCTCGACATGCGCCGGGTGTTTGTCCATCAGGAAGCGCGCCATCTTCTGCACCTGAGGGATGAGCGGCTGGTCGCGCACCAGATCGGCGATCTTGAGATCGGCCAGACCGGTCTGGCGGGTACCGAGCAGCTCGCCTGGGCCGCGCAGTTCCAGATCCCGCTGGGCGATGAGAAAGCCGTCATTGGTCTCCCGCAGTACCCCGAGGCGGCTCTGGGCGGTCTTGGACAAGGGGGCATGATAGAGCAGCACGCAGTGAGAGGCGACCGACCCCCGCCCGACCCGGCCGCGGAGCTGGTGCAACTGGGCCAGCCCCAGTCGCTCCGGGTTTTCGATGATCATCAGGCTGGCATTGGGCACATCCACCCCCACCTCGATGACGGTGGTGGCGACCAGCAGTTGCAGTATGCCCGCCTTGAACTCCTCCATCACCCGTTGTTTCTCGACGGGGCGCATCCGGCCGTGTACCAGGCCGATGTGCAGGCCGGGCAGCAGGGTTTGCAGCTCGGCGGCAGTGTCTTCGGCGGCCTGGCACTCCAGCACCTCCGACTCCTCGATCAGGGTGCAGACCCAGTAGGCCTGCTTGCCCTCCTCGCAGGCGAGCCTCACCCGCTCGATCACGTCCTGGCGGCGACTGTCCGGCAGGGCGACCGTGGTAATGGGAGTGCGGCCCGGCGGCAGTTCGTCGATGACCGAGGTGTCGAGGTCCGCATAGGCGGTCATCGCCAGGGTGCGGGGGATGGGGGTGGCGGTCATGATGAGCTGGTGGGGATGCACCCCTTCCCGCTCTCCTTTTTCTCGCAGGGCGAGGCGCTGATGCACGCCGAACCTGTGCTGTTCATCGATGATGACCAGGGCGAGGCGCTGGAATACCACCTGCTCCTGGAAGATGGCGTGGGTGCCCACCACCATCTTGACGCTGCCGTCCGCAATGGCGGCCAGCGCCTCTTCCCGCGCCTTGCCCTTCTGCTTGCCCGCCAGCCAGCCCACCTTGATGCCGAGCGGCTCCAGCCACCTGGCGAAGTTGATGGCGTGCTGTTCGGCCAGCAGCTCGGTCGGTGCCATCAGCCCCACCTGGCAGCCGTTGCCGATGGCCTGCAGGGCGGCCAGCGCCGCGACCAGCGTTTTACCTGAGCCCACGTCCCCCTGGACCAGGCGCATCATGGGGTGGCTCTGTTGCAGATCCCTGGCTATCTCCGCCACCACCCGGCTCTGGGCACCGGTGGGGGTGAACGGCAGGGCGCCGAGCAGCTGCCGGACCAGCTCGGGAGCGGGCTTGAGGGCACGGGCCAGCTGGGTCTGTGCCTGGGCCCGCACCTTCAAGACCGAGAGGTTGTGGGCCAGCAGCTCTTCCAGTACGAGCCGCTGCTGTGCCGGGTGCTGGCCGCTCTCGAGCAGGGCCAGCGCCACCGAGGGAGGCGGGCGGTGCAGCAGCTTCAGGGCGGCGGCAAGATCGATCTGCTGGGGATAGAGGCCGGCAGGCAGCAGCTCCTCGACCCCGTAGAGGTCGAGCTGGGCCAGGGCCTGATCCGTGAGGCTACGCAGGGTGAGCTGGCGCAGCCCCTCTGTGGTGGGGTAGACGGGGGTGAGGGCCTCTTCGGTCTGGCCGGCCTGCTCCTCGCCGAGCAGCTTGTACTCGGGGTGGGCCATCTCCAGGCCGTACTTGCCGGGACGGGTCTCGCCGAAGCAGCGGATAAGGCGGCCCTGGGCCAGGCTGTTTTTCTGGGCAGCGGTGAAATTGAAGAAGCGCAGGGTCAGGCTGCCGGTGCCGTCGCTGATACGGCACACCAGCATGCGGCGGCGCCCCATCACCAGCTGGGTGTCCTGGATCTCGCCCTCGACGGCACCGTGCAGGCCGGGCGGCAGATCGCCGATGGGCCACACCTGGGTGCGGTCCTCGTAGCGCAGGGGGAGGTGGAACAGCAGATCCTGTACCGTGGCCAGCCCCAGCCGCTCGAGTTTCTCCAGCATCTTGCTGCCGACACCCTTGAAGCTGTCGAGGGAGATTTTATCCAATTTCATCAATTAGATGCCCGAAAACACTGTAAATATGTCCAGATGATAGGGGTTGTTGCGGCCTCGATGCAAGCCGCGTTGTGCCGTTCCGGGCTGGTGGGCAAGGGAGCGGGGGAGGGCTATCCATGAAAAAGGCCTGCCGGAAACGGCAGGCCTTTTCACTGACGGGGCGTCCTGGCGGTCAGATGATGCGCTTGAGCAGGAGGTGAGCCTTGACCCTGTGGATCCGGGCCAGCAGCTTGCGCACCTGATCCGGGTAATCCTTGATCTGCTCTATCTGGTCGAAGTGACTGATGCGGCGGGTGTGGGCCAGGATGTTCTCCCGCTCCGCACTGAACTGCTCGCGCAGGTGATGGTGCTGGTCGTGTACCAGCAGGCCGTTCTCCAGATCCAGCGCCCAGGCTCGGGGATTGAGGTTGTTGCCGGTGAGCAGGGCCCACTCCTCATCCACGAAGATCCCCTTGAGGTGATAGGAGTTCTTCTCGCAGCACCAGAGCATGAGGTTGAGCCGGCCGTTGTCGATGTGGTGCTGGTTGCGCTCGGCAAACTTGCGCAGGTTGGTCTCGTAGAGATAGGGCAGACCGCCGATGGTGGAGAACTTCTCCTCCGGGGGGATGAAGAAGTCGTTGGCGGTCTTGTCGCCCACGACGATGGTCACCTTGCAGCCGCGTTTGAGCAGTGCCTCCACGTCCTTGTTCAACTCCTTGGGGGGGTTGAAGTAGGGGGTGCAGATGAAGATCTCCCGCTCGGTGGCCCGCACCAGGTTGCGGATCATCCGGTTGAGCTGGTTGCCCCGCTTGCCCAGGCCCACCATGGGGGTCACGGCGATCTCCCGATCGTTGGGCTGGATGCTCTCGAAGCGGTACTGGCATAGGCGCAGGCGCTGCTTGAAGCGGCGGATCGGTCCCTTGAGCTGCTTGGCGCCGGGGATGCCGGTGCGATCCAGCCGCTGGACGGCCTCGCTGCCGAGGAAGACGTCATCCACGTAGTTGACCATGCTGCGGGTCAGTGCCGGGCTGTGGATCTGGTGATAGCGATCGAAGCGGTAGCGCTCCTGCTGGTGCAGGTAGATGTCGTTGAGGCTGGCGCCGGAGTAAAGCAGGGTGTCGTCGAAGATGAAGCCCTTGAGGTGCAGCACCCCGAGCAGCTCGCGGCCCTTGACCGGCACGCCGTAGATCTCGATCTGGTGTTGGTGGCTGGCGGCCATGGCCTGGTACATCAGGTGGTTGCCCCCCTGCTTGCCCTTGCCGATCAGGCCGCGCTGGGCGCGGTGGAAGTCGACGAACACCTTGATGTCGAGAGAGGGATTGCGCTGCTTGGCGGCATAGAGGGCGGAGAGGATCTCCCGTCCCGCCTCGTCATCCTGCAGATAGAGCGCGATCAGATAGATGCGCTGTGTCGCATGGGCGATGAGCGACAGGATCCGGCTCTTGAAGTCTTTGGCGCTGCTGAGTATCTGGAACTGATCCGCGGCAACCGCGATCTGGGGTAAGCGGGTCAGCAACTGTCGATAATGTGCCGATGAATGCATAGAGAAGCCTGAAATCACGGGATGAAGCGTTCCACTCGGGGCGAAGAATAGGCAATTCTAGCAATCTGTGGCGATGGGCCCAAGCAAGAATCCGTAAAAAGTCGGTGCAATATCACATCGGGGCCGACGGATGCGGCCCCGATGTGTTTCCGTCAGAGGATGGCGCTGGCCGTGGCCACGATGAGGAAGGCGATGGTACCGAGCAGGGTCTCCATCACGGTCCAGGTCTTGAGGGTGGTCTTCTCGTCCATGTTCAGGAAGCGGCTGACCAGCCAGAAGCCGGAGTCATTGAAGTGGGAGAGCACGGTGGCGCCCCCGGCGATGGCGATGACGATGAAGGTCAGGTCCAGCTCGCTCAGGCCGGTGGTGGCGGCCACGGTCGGCGCCATCAGGGCGGCGGTGGTGGTCAGGGCCACGGTGGCGGAACCCTGGGCGACCCGCAGCGCGGCGGACACCAGGAAGGCTGCGAGGATCACCGGCATGCCGGTATCGGAGAGCACGTCGGCCAGCGCGGTGCCGATGCCGCTCGCCCGCAATACGCCGCCGAACATGCCGCCGGCACCGGTGACCAGGATGACGGCGCAGACCGGGGCCAGGGCGTCGTTGCAGAACTTCTCGAGCTGCACCTTGCCCTGGCTCTGGCGGAACATCCAGAGGGCGTACAGCACGGTGATGAGCAGGGCGACCGGGGTCTTGCCGACCATGCGCAGCACGTTGACCCAGTCCGCACCCTTGTCGATGACGCCCATGACGCTCAGGGTATTGAGGCCGGTATCCATGAAGATGAGCACCAGCGGCAGCAGCAGGATGGAGATCACCTGGCCGAAGCTCGGCGCCTTGTCGGAGAGCTGCTCGGCACTGGCAGTGAAGCTCGGGGGCAGGGGCAGCTCAAACTTCTTGCCGGACCAGAGCCCGAACAGGTAAGCACCCAGATACCAGGTGGGCAGCGCGACCAGCAGGCCCACGATGGTGAGCAGACCGATGTTGGCACCCAGCAGCTCGCTGGCGGCCACCGGGCCCGGGTGGGGCGGCAGGAAGGCGTGCATCACCGCAAAGGCACCGGCGGAGGGCAGGGCATACTTGAGGACGGAGCCGCCGAACTGCTTCGCCACGCTGAAGATGATGGGCAGCATGACGATGAGACCGGCGTCGAAGAAGATCGGGAAGCCGAACAGCAGGGAGGCCACACCCAGCGCGAAGGGGGCGCGGTGGGAGCCGAAGCGGTTGATCAGGGTATCGGCCAGTACCTTGGCGCCCCCCGTCATCTCCAGGATCCGGCCTATCATGGCGCCGAGGCCGACCAGCAGCGCGACCGAGGCCAGGGTGCCGCCGAAACCGGTCAGCATGGTGGGGATCACCTGGTCATAGGTGACCCCGGTGGCCAGGGCCGTCAGCATGCTGACCAGGGTCAATGCCACGAAGGCATGTACCTTGAATCGCATGATCAGCACCAGCAACATGACAATGGCTCCGCCCGCTACCGAGAGCAGATAGGCGACATCGGGTGTGTTCATTGCTCCGTCCATAAAATTGTCCTCAAATGGTTCTAGTTGTTGTTCTGCACATTTCTGTGCTGCACTTCACATTGCGAAACGTTACCGGTAACATGTTACCGGTAACGTGGTAGCTTAGAACCCATCAGGCGAACGTTTTTTGAAAAGTGAGAGAGAGGTCAAATAATGGCGGGCAAGTGCATTATCGTGATGGGTGTGTGTGGCAGCGGCAAGTCCAGCATCGGCCTCAAGGTGGCCAATGCCCTGGGGGCCAAGTTCATCGACGGCGATGATCTGCACCCTCGCGCGAACATCCAGAAGATGGCGGCGGGCAACCCGCTCAACGACGAAGACAGGGCCCCCTGGCTGGAGCGGATCCGCGATGCGGCCTACAGCCTGGAGCGCAAGAACGAGCTCGGCGTCATCGTCTGCTCGGCCCTCAAGAAGCAGTACCGCGACCAGATCCGCGAGGGCAACGACTCGGTGAGTTTCCTGTTTCTGGATGGCAGCCAGTCCCTCATTCTCGAACGGATGCGGGCACGGCAGGGCCACTTCATGCGCGAAGCCATGGTACAAAGCCAGTTTGATACCCTGGAGCGACCGGATGGCGAGCCCGGCGTGTTTCGCATCGATATCGACGGGACCTTCGAACAGGTGGTCGACCGTGCCGTCACCGCGCTGACGCAGGCGCAATGAGCCATGTCGCGCGCCCGGCTGCGGCCGACCGCGCCCGTATATAGAGTTGGAGAGAAAGCTATGACCCATCCCGTGATCACCCAGGTGACCAACCGCATCCGCGAGCGCAGCACCGCCCGCCGTGCCCGCTTCCTGGCCCGCATCCAGCGCCAGGCCGATCAGGGCAAGACCCGCGCCTCCCTCTCCTGCGGCAACCTGGCCCACGCCGTGGCCGCCTCGAGCTGTGACGAGAAGGGGCGCATCCTCGACATGACCCGCGCCAACGTGGCCATCGTCACCGCCTACAACGACATGCTGAGTGCCCATCAGCCCTATCAGGGCTACCCGGACATCATCAAGGGCGCCCTGGCGGAGCTCGGCCACAGTGCCCAGGTTGCCGGCGGCGTGCCCGCCATGTGCGACGGCGTGACCCAGGGTCAGCCGGGGATGGACATGTCCCTCTTCTCCCGGGATCTCATCGCCCAGGCCACCGCGGTCTCCCTCTCCCACAACACCTTCGACGCCACCCTGCTGCTCGGCATCTGCGACAAGATTGCCCCGGGCCAGATCATGGGGGCGCTTTCCCACGCCCACCTGCCCACCGCCTTCGTGCCTGCCGGCCCCATGGCGAGCGGCATCAGCAACGACGAGAAGGTAAAGGTGCGCCAGCAGTACGCTGCCGGTGAAGTGGGCCGCGACGCCCTGCTCAAGATGGAGTGCGGCGCCTACCACGCGGCGGGCACCTGCACCTTCTACGGCACCGCCAACACCAACCAGCTGGTGTTCGAAGCCATGGGCCTGATGCTGCCGGGCTCCGCCTTCGTGCATCCGCACAGCGAGCTGCGCCACGCCCTCACCGAGGAAGCGGCCCGCCGCATCAGCGCCATGATCCCGGGCTCCCCGGCCTATCGTCCCCTGAGTGCGGTGATCGACGAGCGCGCCCTGGTCAACGGCCTGGTGGCCCTGCTCGCCTCCGGCGGCAGCACCAACCACAGCATCCACATGGTGGCGCTGGCCCGCGCCGCCGGGCTGGAGCTGACCTGGGACGACCTGAGCGATCTCTCCGACGTGGTGCCGCTCCTGGTGCGCATGTACCCGAACGGCCCGGCGGACGTCAACGCCTTCGAACAGGCGGGGGGCGTGCCCGGCCTGATGCGTCGTCTGGCCGAAGAGGGGCTGATCCACCTGGATGCCACCCCGGTCTTCGGCGAGATGCAGGACTACCTCAGCCGTCCGGCACTGGTGGATGGCAAGCTGGTGTGGCAACCGGTGGGCGAGAGCGCGGATCCGAGCGTGCTCTCTCCCTCTGGCAGCGAGTTCCAGGCCACCGGCGGCACCAAGCTGCTGGCGGGCAACCTGGGCCGCGCCGTGGTCAAGGTTTCCGCCGTCGCGCCCGAGTATCGGGTCATCGAGGCCCCGGCCCGGGTCTTCTCCTCCCAGCATGCGGTGGAGGCGGCCTACAAGGCCGGTGAGTTGAACCAGGACGCCGTCATCGTGGTGCGCCACAACGGCCCGGCCGCCAACGGCATGCCGGAGCTGCACAAGCTGATGCCGGTGCTTGGCAACCTGCAGAAGGCGGGTCACAAGGTGGCCCTGGTCACCGACGGCCGCCTCTCCGGCGCCTCCGGCAAGATCCCGGCCGCCATCCACGTCACCCCGGAAGCGCTGCACGGCGGGGCCATCGGCCTGCTCGCCGATGGCGACCTGCTGCGGGTGGATGCCGAGTCTGGCCGCCTCGACTGCCTGACCGATTTGAGCGGCCGTACCCAGGCCGAGATCGACCTCACCCTGGAACAAGAGGGGTGGGGCCGTGAACTGTTCAGCGTGATGCGTCGCGCGGTATCGAGCGCCGAGTGCGGCGCCACCATCTTTGACTAAGGAAGAGCTATGCAGAACTGGAAAGTGACCCCTGCCGAGGTGTTTGCCGCCTCCCCCCTGGTACCCGTGATGGTCATCAACGACCTGGAGCAGGCCCTGCCCATGGCCAAGGCCCTGCTGGATGGCGGCATCTCGGTGTTCGAGATCACCCTGCGCACCCCGGTGGCGCTGGACGCCATCGCCCTCATCGCCAAGGCGATGCCGGATGCCATGGTCGGTGCCGGTACCGTGCTCAACTGCGCGCAGTTTGATGCCGCCGTCGCTGCCGGTGCCCGCTTCGTCATCTCCCCGGGCATGACCCCGGCCCTGCTGGCCCACGCGGCCAAGAGCACGGCGCCGCTGATCCCGGGCGTGGCCACCCCGTCCGAGGTGATGCAGGCGCTGGAAGCAGGCTACGACCACCTCAAATTCTTCCCGGCCGAGGCGAACGGCGGCACCAAGGCACTCTCCGCCATCGCGGCGCCCCTGCCCCAGGTGAAATTCTGCCCCACCGGCGGCATCGGCCCGAAAAACGTGGCCGACTACCTGGCGCTGAAATGTGTGGCCACCGTCGGCGGCTCCTGGATGCTGCCGGCAGACGCCGTCAAGAGCGGCAACTGGGAGGAGGTGACCCGCTTCTCCCGGGAAGCGGTTGAATTGGTTAAACGCTAAGCAAATATCGTTTAGAAAAATTAAACAGGCCACCCCCGGGTGGCCTGCTGTTTTTCCGCCCCCGGAGGGGGTGGGCCGTTTGCTTCCGGCCTCGCCCTGGCTTAAGGTCGGGGGCCGCCCCTCTCCCCTGGAGCCTTCATGTCCTGTCTGCATCCATCCTACCCGCAAGGGCACTTCACCGCGCTGCACTGCCACCCCCATGCCCAATACTGCTATCTGCACGACGGGGGCGGCATCATCACGGGGCGAGGGGAGGGAGAACTGCTGGTGGCGGGCCAGATCTGCTTTATTCCGGCGGGGTGGGAGCACGAGTTTCGCGTGCTGCGCCGCTCCCGGCTCTCCCTCCTCTATGTGCCGACGTCGGCCCGCACCGCCTTCGGCCCCTTGCAGGCCAGCCCGCTGCTGGCGGGCCTCTTCGCCCGCCTGCCCGAGCTGGCCGAGGAGGAGGTGAAGGGAGCCTATCTGACGGTGCTTGGCCAGGAGCTGGAGCGCGCCGACCCGCTCGCGGCGCGCATTCCCCTCACCGGTGAGCTGGACCCGCGCCTGTTGCGGGTGCTGGACAGGGTGTGCCAAGCGCCCGCCATCCATCTGACGCTGACGGCGCTGGCGGCAGATTGCGGCGCCTCGGTGCGCACCCTCAACCGGCTCTTCCTCCAGCAGCTGGGGTGCAGCTTTCGCCAGTGGCGGGAGCTGGTGGTGCTGGGACGGGCGCGCCAGTTGCAGCACCGGGGGCTCACGCTGGCCCAGATCGCCGATCGGCTCGGCTACGAGGATCCCGGTGCCTTGTCCCGCGCCCTCCAGCGCCTTGCCCGGCGCGAACCGGCGGCCTGAGGGCGCATTGTCTGCCTTCCTGCTCGCCATGGCGGTGTCTGCGGGTTGCCGGCAGTCAGCGCCGCGAGCCGATATCTGCATCCTCCTTGCTGCCTGCCAGCAGACAGGTCACCTCGTCGGTGTGGCAGATCCGATCGCCGCGAAAGGTGAAGAGGCCGCTCACCTTGCAGACCAGGGTGCCGCCGTCCTGGCGGGTGGCCCGTACCACATGGGTCGAGTGCACCCGCTCCCCCTGCGCCAGGGTGGCGACAAACTCGATGCTCGCCCCGGCCAGATGGCGGCGCAGTGTGGCGATGTGCTGGTGAAACGCCGGGTAGTCGAGCCGCTCGCCGTTCACCTCCTGGCAGTAGTCGGGGGTGAACCAGGCGTCGAGCTCCGCCAGGGGGAAGGCGGGATCACAGATGACGCGCTGCAGGCAGGCTTTCAATCGTTCGGTGTGGTGCATGGTCTGCTCCTGACAGGGGGGATGGAGGAGCCAGCATAGGCCAGGGGACGGCGAGGGGAGAGGGGAGAAGGCGCCATCATGGCGGTCGAACGCGCCATGATGGCCGGGGATCAGCCGAGGCTTTCCCCCTCATAGAGGGAGAAGCCGATGTCCTTGCACCTGGTCGCCAGCGGCTGGCCGCCGAGGCGGGCCAGCAGCATGATGGCGGCTTCGCGACCTATGGTCTCGCGGGGGGTAACGATGCTGGCGAGCTTGGGGGTCATGGCGTGGCCGATGTCGAGGGCGTTGCTGCCGGCGATGGCCACCTGCTGGGGCACCGGGATCCACCTGGCCTGGCATTGCAGCAGGGCCCCCACTGCCAGGTCGTCGTTGGTGCAGAACAGGCCGTCGAGATCGGGGAAGCGCGCCATGGCCTGGGCCAGCAGCTCTCCCCCCAGGGTGAAGCTGGAGGATTGCTCCGTCAGCAGGTGCTGGCCGGTCAGACCGAAATCGGCCATCGCCTGGTAGTAGCCTTCCATTCGCAACTGGGTGCGCACGTCGAGCCGGGCGCCGAGGTAGATCACCTTGCGCCGTCCCCGGCGCAGCATCTCTGTTACCATGGCCCGGGCGGCGGCCCGGTGATCCATGCCCACCACCATGTCGATGGGGGAGAGGGGCAGATCCATGGTCTCCACCACCGGGATGCCGGCGGTGGCGATCATCTTGCGGGTGCGCTCGGTGTGCTGGGTGTCCGAGAGGATGAGCCCGTCCACGTTGTAGGAGAGGAGCGAGGCGACCTGCTCCTCCTCCCGCTCCGGGCTGTAGCCGTAGTGGGCGAGCAGGGTCTGGTAGCCGGCGGGCCGGGTCACCGCCTCGATGCCGTGGATCACCGCCGAGAAGACCTGGTTGGAGAGGGAGGGGATCAGGATGCCGATCGCCTTGCTGGTGGCGTTCGACAGCATGTCCGGCGCCCGGTTCGGGATGTAGCCGAGCTCCTCCACCGCGGCGGCGATGCGCTCGCGGGTCCCTTCGGCCACGGCGGACGGGTCGCGCAGGTAGCGGCTGACGGTCATCTTGGTGACACCGGTCAGGTCGGCAATGTCCTGCAGGGTAGGGCGGCGCTTGCGGGTGTCGTTCATCTGGGGATCCGGCAAAAAATGTTACACGTAACATTACCGTTTTTGCACGGCAATGTCAGCATATGACGCCATCAACAGGGGGCAGGGGATGATCAAGGGCAGGTGTTTCGAGGGGATCCACTTCGAGCAGCAGGAGGTGGAGGGGGAGCAGTTCCAGGGGTGCCGCTTCATCGGCTGTCACTTCTCTTGGCTCGATCTCGGGGAGTGCCGCTTCGTCGACTGCAGCTTCTATGACAGGGAACGGGAATTGGGATGCCTGTTTCAGGGCTGCGATCTGCGGGAGGCGAGCTTCCTGCGCTGCGATCTCACCCTGGCGGACTTCGGCCGCAGCCAGTGTCTTGGGCTGGAGATGCGCGACTGCCAGGCCATGGGGATCAACTTCGCCCATGCCAGCTTCGCCAACCGGATCACTGCCAAAAGCTATTTCTGCGAGGCCCACCTCACCGGCAACAACTTCAGCTACGCCAACTTCGAAAGCTGCCTGCTGGAGCGGTGCGAGCTTGCCGGCAACCGCTGGCAGGGGGCCAACCTGCTGGGCGCCTCCCTGGCGGGCTCGGATCTCAGCGGCTCCGAGTTCGGGCAAATCGACTGGACCAGCTTCAACCTGCAAGGCTGCGATCTGCGCCAGTGCGATCTGCCCGGTCTGGATCTGCGCCGGGTCAACCTCGCCGGGGTGCAGATCAATGAAGATCAGCAGCAGGGGCTGCTGGAGCAGATCGGGCTGGTGGTCTTCCCCTGAGCGGGGTGGAAAAGAGGTAAGTTTTCATCATCGGGGCGGGCGGTGTGGTGCCCCCCCTGGCAAGCAAAAGTCTGCGCGATGCAGACTTTTTGTCAGGTGAAGTGGTAAACGACGCGGTGTTGCTGTCTTTTGCTCCCTGCTCCCCTCGCGGGAGAAGGGCTGGGGATGAGGTAGCGGACTCCGATCGGGCACCGCCAAGGCGGGCTTAGCGTCTGGCCAGCCACTTGGTCGGGTTGATGGCCTCGCCCTGATAGCGGATCTCGAAGTAGAGGCCGGAGCGCTCCTGTCCGCCGCTGTCGCCGACCAGGGCCACGGGCTCACCCTGCTCCACCTTTTGTCCCACCTGTCGCAGCAGCGACTGATTGTGGCCGTAGAGGCTCATGTAACCCTTGCCGTGGTCGATGACCAGCAGCATGCCGAAGCCGTCGAGCCAGTCGGCGTAGACCACCTGTCCCGGTGCCACCGCCTTGACCTGGGTCCCTTCGCTGGCGCCGATCAGGGTGCCCTTCCACTTCAGCTCGGCGGTACGTGGCGAGCCGTAGGAGATGAGGATGGGGCCCTGCACCGGCCAGCGCAGGTTGCCACCCGTGCTCAGACCGCCGTAGCCGTTGCTGCTTGCCTTGGCGCTGTTGCGGGCGGCTGCTTGCTGCTGCGCCACCTTGGTCTGCTGTTCGGCGACGCGTTGCTGCTGGGCCGCCAGCCGCTGCTGTTCGCCGACCTGGCGCTGCTGGGCGGCGATCCGCTGCTGCTCCTCGATGCGTTTCTGTTCGGCTGCCAGGCGCTGGGCCTCCAGACGGCGCTGGCGCTCCTGCTCGGCCTTGATCTTGGCAAGGCGCTCCCGCTCGGCCCGTTCGCGGCGTTCCTTTTCTTCCTGCTGACGACGCAGCTCTTCCAGCCGTGCCTTGAGCGCCTTCTCCGCCTTGACCAGCTTGTCGAGCTTCTGCTCGTCGGCCTGCACCGATTGCTGCAACTGGTTGCGCACCTTGGCACGGCTCTGCTGGCTGGCCAGCAGGCTCTGGTGATGTTCCTGCTGCTCGCCGAGCAGGGTCTGGAGGCGGTTCTCGGTCTCCCTGGTGGCCTGCTGGTTCTTGGCCAGCTTGTCACGGGTGGCGCGCAGGGCTTCAATGGCCTCGATACGGGCCTTGTTGAGGTAGTCGAAATAGTCGAGGGCGCGGCTCAGCTTGGCCGGATCCTGCTGGTTGAGCAGCAGTTTGAGGTAATCGTGGTTGCCCGCCTGGAAGGCGCTTTCCGCCTGCTTGGCCAGCAACTGCTTCTGGTGTTTGGCTTGTTGCTCCAGTGCCAGCTTGTCCTGCTGCAGGGACGCCAGCTTCTGCTGGTTCTGCCGGAGTTGCTGTCTGGTCTGCTCGAGTTTGGCGGCGGCAGCCGAAATGGCCTGCTCGTCAGCCTTGAGCTGGGTGTTGAGCTTGGCAAGCTCCTGCTTGCTGAGCTTGAGGGTCTGTTGCTGTTCCTTGATCTGGGACTGCATGGCCCCCAGCTGCTGGTTCGCAGCCTGGGCTGTGCCGGTACCGCCGATCAGGCAAAAAAACAGCGCGCCGGCCAACAGGCCGACGCGACTGGTTTTCTGTGAAATAATTTCGCATCCCCGCATGGGGCAGGATTATTTCAGAATCATCAGGGGCTTGCCAGTCATTTCCGGCGGCACCGGCAGACCCATCAGGGTCAGCATGGTGGGGGCCAGGTCGGACAGTTTGCCACCTTCGGCGACCTCGGCTTTACGACCGAAGTAGATGAGGGGAACCGGCAGATTGGTGTGGGCGGTGTGGGCCTGACCCGTCTCTTCGTCCATCATCTTCTCGGCGTTGCCATGGTCGGCGGTGATGAGGCACTCGCCACCCACTTCCGCCAGGGCGTCGGTGACGCGACCGATACAGTGGTCGACCGCTTCACAGGCTTTGACGGCCGCATCGAACACGCCGGTGTGACCGACCATGTCGCCGTTCGGGTAGTTGCAGATGATGACGTCGTACTTGCCGCTCTTGATGGCCGCAACCAGCTTGTCGGTCAGCTCTTCGGAGCTCATCTCCGGCTGCAGGTCATAGGTAGCCACTTTCGGGCTCGCCACGATTTCGCGATCTTCGCCGCTGAAGCAGGCCTCTTCGCCACCGTTGAAGAAGAAGGTGACGTGGGCGTACTTCTCGGTCTCGGAGATGCGCAGCTGGGTCTTGCCCTGCTTGGCCAGCCACTCACCCAGGGTATTGACCAGGGCGGTGGGCGGATAGGCACAGGCGGTTTTGATGTCGGCCGCGTATTCGGTCAGCATCACGAAGTGCAGGGCCGGGGTGGCGGTGCGGGCGAAGCCGGTGAAGTCGCTGTCGACGAAGGCGCGGGTGATTTCGCGGGCGCGGTCGGCGCGGAAGTTCATGAAGATCAGCGCATCGCCGTCGATCATCGGTACAGCGTCGCCGATGCGGGTGGCTTTGACGAACTCGTCGTTCTCGTCGCGGGCATAGGCGGCGGCCAGCGCGTCGGTGGCGTTGTCGGCGGTGAATTCGCCCTTGCCCTGGGTCATCAGGTCATAGGCCTGCTGCACGCGATCCCAGCGGTTGTCGCGGTCCATGGCGTAGTAACGACCGATCATGGAGGCGAAACGACCCTTGCCCAGTCGGGCAAACAGGGCGTCGAACAGCTCGATGGAGGACTGGGCACTGCGCGGCGGGACGTCGCGGCCATCCAGGAAGGCGTGGAAGTAGATCTGCTCGGCGCCACGCTTGGCGGCCATCTCGATCATGCCCATGATGTGCTCTTCGTGGCTGTGTACGCCACCCGGGGACATCAGCCCCATGATGTGCACGGCCTTGCCCTTGGTCACGGCAGCGTCGACAGCCTTGGCCAGCTCGACGTTCTGGAAGAAGTCGCCGTCCTGGATGTCCTTGGAGATGCGGGTCAGCTCCTGATAGACGACGCGACCGGCACCGATGTTGGTGTGGCCGACTTCGGAGTTGCCCATCTGGCCGTCCGGCAGACCCACGTCCAGGCCGGAGCCGGAGATCAGGGTGCTGGTGTAGTCACGGGCCAGGCGATCCAGGTTGGGGGTCTTGGCAGCAGCAACGGCGTTGTACTCTTGCTTGGTGCTGTAGCCCCAACCGTCCATGATGACCAGAACCAGCGGTTTCTTAGCTGTTGACATAAGGCTATGTCCTCTCGGATAGGAATGAATTGCGGGAAGTGAAACTAGCGTAATATTACTACATCTGCCGAAATAGTCACCTGATAGCCAAGTCCCTCTCCAGCCTCGCTTTTTAACTGTTATCCCGCTGTTTTAGGCATGTTGCCGGCTTGTCTGCCTCGGCGGGTTTTCCTCTGTTTCCCCCCTCTTTTCGGCATGGCGCATCCTCTCGTTCGGCCCGGTTGGAGGAGGAAGAATCGGCAGCCATCCCTGATGGGAGCTTGCTCTCGCTTTGCCGCCAAGATGGCTGATCTTATGCAGGGCCCCATGTATACTCGGGCCCTTGTCTTGGTCCCTGGATAGTAGAAGATGCAAGAGTATTTGGATTTCGCGGCCCGCAATCCGCTGCTGACCGCAGCCTGGTTGGGCCTGGCAGGCACACTGGTGTATACCACTGTGCGTGCTCGTTTTTCTCCGGTGAAGGCGGTCAACAACCACGCCGCTACCCTGCTTATCAACCGTGAAAATGCCACCGTCGTGGACATTCGCAGTCAGGATGAATTTGCCAAGGGCCATCTGGCCGGGGCCCATCACCTGCCGCTCGCCCAGATCCAGGCGAATAATCTGGGCCCGGTTGAAAAGCACAAGGATGCCCCCATCATAGTGGTGTGCGAGTCGGGGATGACCGCTGGTGGCGCGGGTCGCCAACTGAGCAAGGCCGGTTTCAAGCAGGTGTATGTGCTCAGCGGTGGCATGGCCCAATGGCGTGCAGACAATCTGCCGGTGACCAAAAAACGCTGATTTAAGGGCCTGCGCCCACTCATTATCTTAAAAAGGAATCAAACGAAATGGCTGACGAAATCAACAACCAGGAAGTGCAACCGGAATTCCACATCCAGCGTGTCTACACCAAGGATGTCTCCTTCGAAGCCCCGAATACCCCGCACATCTTCCAGAAAGAGTGGCAGCCGGACGTCAAGCTGGACATGGACACCAAGACCAATGTCCTGGCCGACAGCGTCTATGAAGTGGTGCTGACCCTGACTGTCACCTGCAAGCTGGAAACCGAGACTGCCTTCCTGTGTGAAGTGCAGCAAGCCGGCATCTTTACCATCGGCAACCTGCCGGAGCCGCAACTGGCCCACTGCCTGGCGGCCTTCTGCCCGAACATCCTGTTCCCGTATGCCCGCGAAGCGGTGTCCAACCTGGTGAGCAAGGGTTCCTTCCCGCAACTGAACCTGGCTCCGGTCAACTTCGACGCCCTGTTCGCCCAGCACATGGCGCAGGTACAGGCCCAGCAGGCGACTGCGGAAGCCTGATAATGGCCGACCAGATCGCAATCTCGGTCCTGGGGGCGGGGTCTTATGGCTCCGCCCTTGCCATTTCTCTGGCGCGCAATGGTCATCCGACCCTGCTGTGGGGTCACGACCCTGCCCATGTCGCCGAGCTGGAACAGGATCGCTGCAACAAGGCATTCTTGCCGGATGTCCCCTTCCCGGCCGATCTGCAACTGACGTCGGATCTACAGGCGGCGGTGCAAGCCGCTCCCGTGCTGCTGCTGGTGGTGCCGAGCCATGTGTTCGGCCAGGTACTGGCCCGGGTCAAACCCTTCCTGCGCCCGGATACCCGGATCGCCTGGGCCACCAAGGGGCTGGAGCCGGATAGCGGCCGTCTGCTGCAAGAGGTGGCGCGGGAGGTGCTGGGGGATGCCATTCCACTGGCGGTCATCTCGGGCCCGACCTTCGCCCGCGAGCTGGCCGCCGGTCTGCCGACCGCCATCTCGGTGGCCTCGACCCACGACGACTTTGCCGACGATCTCTCCCACCTGCTGCACTGCGGCCGCTCGTTCCGGGTCTATACCAATCCGGACTTCATCGGTCTGCAGCTGGGCGGGGCGGTCAAGAACGTCATCGCCATCGGTGCCGGTCTCTCTGACGGACTCGGCTTTGGCGCCAACGCCAGGACCGCGCTCATCACCCGGGGCCTGGTAGAGATGCAGCGTCTGGGCGCTGCGCTGGGTGCCGACGCCAAGACCTTCATGGGGATGGCGGGGCTCGGGGATCTGGTGCTTACCTGTACCGACAACCAGTCGCGCAACCGTCGCTTCGGGCTGGCCCTCGGGGCCGGCAAGGATGTGAACACCGCCATGACCGAGATAGGCCAGGTGGTGGAAGGCTATCGCAACACCAAGGAGGTGCATCTGCTGGCGGCCCGCTGTGGCGTCGAGATGCCCATCTGCGAGCAGATCTTCAAGGTGCTGTACGAAGGCAAGAATCCGAAAGAGGCGGCCATCGCCCTGCTGTCGCGAGACAAGAAGGACGAGTGATCCGCCCGCTGCAGAATGCAAAAGGCCCCGCCAGCTGGCGGGGCCTTTTCTTTGCCGCATGTCTTTGCGACAGCGGCAGCAAATCAGTAGTAGGAGTGATCGCCGCGCTGGTGCTCGGTGGCATCCTTGACGCCGTTGAGTTCGCCCGGGAATTTCTCCAGCAACTGCTTCTCGATCCCCTCTTTCAGGGTGTAGTCGACCATGGAGCAACCGTTGCAACCGCCGCCGAACTGCAGGATGGCCAGTTTGTCGTCGGTCAGCTCGACCAGGGTGACCTTGCCGCCGTGACCGGCCAGCATGGGGTTCACCTCGGACATCAACACGTATTCGATACGGTCGATCAGCGGGGCGTCGTCGGCCACTTTGCGCATCTTGGCGTTGGGGGCTTTCAGGGTGAGCTGGGAGCCCATCTGATCGGTGACGAAGTCGATGGTGGCATCCACCAGGAAGGGGGCGCTCAGGGGATCGACCAGGCAGTCGAAGCCGCTGAAGGGCAGGTGCTGATCTTCCGGATCGACCGCGTCGGGTGGGCAATAGGATACGCCGCACTCGGCATTCTGGGTTCCCGGATTGACCACAAACACCCGGATGTTGGTGCCATCAGGCTGCTTCTCCAGCAACTTGCGGAAGTGGGCCTGGGCGGTGTCGGAAATGCTGATCATCACTATCCTCATAAACCTGAGTGTACGACTAGGGTATTCATGATAACTCGCTTGGCGGGGCTTGGGTAGCGTGCCGATGGCGAGCCTGTGAGCCCGGGCGTATCGGAATCATGCCGCCAGCGGACTCCCGGGCCGGATCCCTGCCCGGTTATTTCAGGTGTCGGAGGGTACGGCAGATGGCCCACACCTCTACCGTAGTGACGCCGTGCTCATGAAGCAACCGGGTGAGCTGACCTGCGGTGGCGCCCGTGGTGACCACATCATCGAGCAGTGCCACATGCCGGTAGTGGTGAGGTGCCATTTCGAAGGCGCCACGCAGATTGCGTCGCCGCTGGCCGGCACTGAGCCGGGTCTGTTGCGGGGTCGACCTTGTCCGGCACAGTACGCGGGTGTCGCAAGGAATGCCGGTGAGTGCGCTCAGGGCATGGCCGATTTCTTCTGCCTGGTTGAAGCCTCGCCACCACTGGCGCCACCAGTGCAGGGGAACCGGAATGATGACCTGCGGCGGGTTGGCGAGATCCAGATGGTCTGCCAGCAGGCGGGCAAGCAGCGGCGCGAGCAGGATCTGACCGGAATACTTCAGCCGGGGGATGAGTTGGGTATAAGGTGCCTGATAATCGCCGATCACCTGCAAACGCTCCCAGGGGGCGGGTCTGCGCTGGCAGCGTCCGCACAGCAGTTCGCTCTCGCGATGTTGCTCCGGCAGCGGTGCTGCACACATCAGGCATCGTCTGTCGTGTTGGCGCTGGGCGTGGCGGCACCAGGAGCACAACAAGGGCGTGTCGTCACAGGGTTGGCGACAGAGCAGGCACAGACCGAGCCAGTCGGACTGGGTGCCAAGGATCGGACTTGCTTTGGCGAGCAGCCGCTTTAACATGCAGGCTCCAAGCAGATAAACAGGGATCTTGAGTCTAGATGAGCGTATCGGTTGAGCGGTTTGGCCAGGGCCCGGACCTGGTGTTGTTGCATGGCTGGGGCATGAACGGGGCCGTCTGGCACGGTATTGCCCAAGAACTGGCTGCCCACTATCGGCTGCATCTGGTGGACCTGCCCGGCTTTGGCAACAGCCCCCTGCAAGCAGGGACAGACTACACCCTGCCCTGGCTGGCAGAGCAGGTGGCGGCCATATTGCCTGAAAAATGCCATCTGCTCGGCTGGTCCCTCGGTGGTCTGGTGGCGAGTCAGTTGGCGCTGACCATGCCTGAACGCCTTCACTCTCTCATTACCGTAGCCAGTTCTCCCTGCTTCATGGCCCGCGACGAGTGGCCCGGGATTGCCCCCAAGGTGCTGGCGGGGTTCAACCAGATGCTGGCCGGCGACTTCATGCAGACCATAGAGCGCTTCCTCGCGATCCAGGCCATGGGCAGCGAGCACGCCAGAAATGACATTCGCCAGTTGCGTCACTGGCTGGCGGAGCGACCCGCTCCCCGGCTTGCGGCCTTGGAGGCGGGTCTGGGCCTGTTGGCCGAGGTCGATCTGCGGGATGAACTGATCGGCCTGGATCTGCCCTGGCTGCGTCTTTACGGCAGGCTGGATACCCTGGTGCCGAAGGCCGCCATTCCCTTGCTGGATGCGCGTTACCCTGCCAGCCACAGTCTGGTGCTGGAGAAGGCATCCCATGCCCCCTTCATCTCCCATCCAGAGCAGTTCATCACCCTCCTGCGGCAGTTCATTGACTGAGATTTGAGCGGCAGGCTTCAATAACTCGTCAGGTTGATGGATAATTAGCCAACCCTACAGAGGAGTGTGCCAATGCGTATCGAATCAGCCATGACGGCGGGCGTGCAGGGGTTCCAACGGGCCGAGCAGTTGGCGGGCCAGGCTTCCAGCCAGATCGCCCGTCTCAATACGCCAGCGGGTGATCAGGTGCAGTTGCCGGATGAACTGGTGAATCTCAAGGCGGCCGAGCTGCATGCCGGGGCATCCGCCAAGGTGATCCAGACGGCCAGCGACATGCTGGGCACCCTGATCGATATCCGGGTGTGACATGAACATCAACGTCAGTCTGCCGACCATCATTCCGAATCAACTGCAGCCGCAGACGGAATCGGCACAGACTGACAACCGCCGCGCAGAACTGGTGCCCCCCAGCCGCCAGAGCGAGGCGTCCAACGCCGAGTCCGGAGTCGGCTCCCAGAAAGAGAGATCCCGGGCCGCCCAGGCCAATCCCGCCGCCCCATCCTCGTCCACGAAAGAGAACGGCCAGACCGGCCCCGTGATGGTGGCGCACCGTTTTGTCGAGGCAACGGGGGAGGAGGGGGAGCGTCGACAACGTCAGGAGGGTGAACAGCAGGAGCAGCAAAAGCAGCAGCGTCAGGTGGCTGCGCTGGTCGAACGGGATCTCGAAGTTCGCAAGCACGAACAGGCTCACCAGGCAGCCGGCGGCGAGCATGCGGGGAGCCCTACCTACCAGTTTTCCCGTGGGCCGGATGGCAAGCGTTATGCCACCGGGGGGGAGGTGGTCATCGACACGGGGACCATTCCCGGGGATCCCGCCGCGACCATCGCCAAGATGCAGCAGGTGCGTGCCGCTGCACTGGCTCCCGATGAACCATCGTCACAAGACATGAGTGTGGCCCGCGCCGCCTCTGGCAAGGAGGCACAGGCCCGCAAGGATCTGATGACCCTCAGGCAGGAAACCACAGGCCCGCTCGGTGCTTATATGGACAATCGAAACCAGGTGATTGCCAGGCACTATCAGCAAGCGGTGAGGCCAGCCTCCCCGCATAGCCTGAGTCAGGACGTTTGATCCCGCTCAGTACAGGCATGAAAAAGCCCCTTTCGGGGCTTTTTTGCATTCTGGGGGCTTATTTCTTCAGTTTCGACAGGGCAGCCGCGAAGGCGTTGCCCATGGCACCCTCGGTCGGAGCGCTCTGACGGGGCGCCTGTTTCGGTCGGGCGTTGCCAGTGTGACGCGGCTCGGCCGTTTTGCGTGCAGGCTGGCCGGCTTTTTCATCCAGACGCATGGTCAGACTGATGCGTTTGCGCGGTACGTCGACTTCCAGCACCTTGACCCGGACGATGTCACCGGCCTTGACCACCTCGCGGGGATCCTTGACGAAGCGATCGGTGAGGGAAGAAATGTGCACCAACCCGTCCTGATGGACGCCGATGTCGACGAAGGCGCCGAAGTTGGTGACGTTGGTGACCACACCCTCCAGCACCATCTCGGGCACCAGATCGCTGATTTTCTCCACCCCTTCCTTGAAGGTGGCGGTCTTGAACTCGGGACGCGGGTCGCGGCCGGGCTTGTCCAGCTCGCCAATGATGTCGGTGACGGTAGGCACCCCGAACTGATCGTCGGTGTAGTCGGTGGGCTTGAGGGTGCGCAGCAGGCTGCTGTTGCCGAGCAGGCTGTCCACGGTCTGCTCCAGCTTGGCGAGGATCCGCTCCACCACCGGGTAGGATTCCGGGTGCACCGCCGAGCCGTCCAGCGGGTTGCTGCCGCCCCGAATGCGCAGGAAGCCGGCGCATTGCTCGAATGCCTTGGGCCCGAGTCGGCCAACTTTCAGCAACTGCTGACGACTCTTGAAGGCGCCGTTCTCGTCGCGGTAGGCGACGATGTTCTGGGCCAGGGTCTGGGAGAGGCCGGAAACCCGGTTGAGCAGGGCGACCGAGGCGGTATTCACATCCACCCCCACCGCGTTCACGCAATCCTCGACCACCGCGTCGAGGCGGCGGGCCAGCTGGCTCTGGCCGACATCGTGCTGGTACTGGCCCACACCGATGCTCTTGGGATCGATCTTGACCAGCTCGGCCAGGGGATCCTGCAACCGGCGGGCGATGGAGACGGCGCCGCGAATGGAGACGTCGAGATCCGGGAATTCCTGGGAGGCGAGCTCGGAGGCGGAGTAGACCGATGCCCCCGCTTCACTCACTACTATCTTCTGTGCCTTGGCGGCCGGGTAGCGCTCGAACAGATCGCTCACCAGGCGGTCGGTTTCCCGGGATGCGGTGCCGTTGCCGATGCTGATGAGCTCGACCTTGTGCTTCTGGCACAGCTCGCTCAGGGTCTTGAGACTCTGGTCAACCTGGCGTTTGGGTTCGAACGGATAGATGGTCGCGTGATCGACCAGCTTGCCGGTGGCATCCACCACCGCCACCTTGACCCCGGTGCGAATGCCGGGATCCAGCCCCATGGTGCAGCGCATGCCGGCCGGTGCCGCCATCAGCAGATCCTTGAGGTTCATGGCGAACACCTTGATCGCCTCCTCCTCCGCTGACTCGCGGATACGGCCGATCAGCTCGGTTTCCATCTGCAGGGAGAGCTTGATCTTCCAGGTCCAGCTCACCACCCCCTGCAGCCACTTGTCGGCCGGGCGGTGTTGCAGGTTGAGTCTGAGGTGATGGGCAATGATCCCTTCGCAGGGGCTGGTACCCTCATCCTCGCCGGTGACCAGCGCCAGGTTGAGGATCCCCTCGTTGCGGCCGCGCAACATGGCCAGCACCCGGTGGGAGGGGGCCTTGTGCAGGGGTTCGTCGTGTTCGAAGTAGTCCTTGAATTTGGCCCCTTCCTGCTCCTTGCCGGCCACCACGCGGGCACGCAGGGTGGCGTTGTGCCACAGGTAGTCCCGCAACTTCTCAAGGAGATCGGCCTGCTCGGCGAAGCGCTCCATCAGGATGTAACGGGCACCGTCGAGGGCGGCCTTGCCGTCGGTGATCCCCTGCTCGGCATTGAGGAAGCGAACCGCCTCTTGCTCGGGATCCTTCATGGGGTCACCCAGCAGCAAATCCGCCAGTGGCTCCAGCCCCGCCTCGATGGCCATCTGCCCCTTGGTGCGCCGCTTGGGCTTGTAGGGGAGGTAGAGGTCTTCCAGCCGGGTCTTGCTGTCGGCATCGTTCAGCTCGCGGGCCAGCTCGGGGGTCAGTTTGCCCTGCTCTTCAATGGAGCGCAGGATCACCTGGCGGCGATCCGCCAGTTCACGCAGGTAGCCGAGGCGGCTCTCCAGGGTACGTAGCTGGCTGTCGTCCAGACCGCCGGTCACCTCTTTGCGGTAACGGGCGATGAAGGGAACGGTCGCGCCTTCGTCCAGCAGGCGAACGGCTGCCTGCACCTGTTCCGGGCGGGCATTCAGCTCACCGGCGATCTGATGTTCTATTACGTGGCTTTGCATCGAGGGTCTCTTGGTCGGGTCCTGTCTAACTGGCCAGCGTGGGGCTATGTCGCCGAACAGGGGGTCTGTCCTGGCGATAGTTTAGATACCTGCCAGGCCACTGCCGCGCGGGCCGGTTCGCGCCGCAAGGCGCCGGGTGTGAGCACTATATGGGGTCGGGCAGCGGGATGCCACCCCGGCAGAAATGACGTTTCTCATACCCGGTGGGCGGACATGCTCGGTCTCTCCTGGCCTTGTCAGCCGATTTGGCAGTGAGGCTAGGCCTGGCTTATTTGGGATAGCTGATCTCATTGATGTACCAGCAGGCGTCACCCACTGGCGTTTGCACCATGGCTTCATCGCCCACCTCTTTCTTGAGCAGGGCGCGGGCCATGGGGGAGTCGATGGAGATGTAATCCTTGCGGCCGAAGATCTCGTCATAGCCGACAATGCGAAAGCGCTTGGTCTCACCCTCGTCGTTTTCCACCTCGACCCAAGCGCCGAAGAAGACCTTGCCCTCCTGGGAGGGGGAGTAGTCGACTATGGTCAGCTCTTCCAGGCACTTGCGCAGGTAGCGAACCCGGCGGTCGATCTCCCGCAGGCGTTTCTTGTTGTACTGGTAATCGGCATTCTCGCTGCGATCACCCAGGCTCGCCGCCCAGGCCACTTTTTTGGTGACATCGGGCCTCTCCTCCCGCCAGAGCATGTCGTGCTCCTGCCGGAGCCTGGTGTAGCCTTCACGGGTAATGAGTTTGGTTTTCATGGAGTTATCACTCCCTCGCCAATTGCATCCGGTTGCTCGGGATCTTAGTCATTGTCGCCGCGCTGTCGAGCAAAAAGCAGAGCTGGTCATCCGTCCTTCCCGGCTCCGGGGCCGAATGAGGGCAATAACCGGTAACATATTTATGCTTTGTGGTTGCAGGGGGCGGCTCTAGTATGAGGGGAGACAGAAAAGAGAGGTGGCAATGAGTCAGCAATACAAGGTCCTGGTGGTGGACGACGATCTGAAACTGCGTTCCTTGCTGGAGCGCTACCTCACCGAGCAGGGGTTTGTAGTGCGAGGTGTCGCCAACGGGGAGCAGGCCGATCGCCTGCTGACGCGTGAAAACTTCAGCCTGATGGTGCTTGATCTGATGCTGCCGGGGGAAGACGGCCTCTCCATCTGCCGCCGCCTGCGCGAGGCCGGCAACCAGATCCCTGTCTTGATGCTCACCGCCAAGGGGGACGAAGTGGATCGCATCGTCGGTCTGGAGATGGGGGCCGACGATTATCTGCCCAAGCCGTTCAACCCCCGTGAGCTGCTGGCCCGGATCCGCGCCGTGCTGCGCCGCCATACCGTGGAGCTGCCCGGCGCCCCTTCCGCGGCGGAGAAGATGGTGAGTTTCGGGGCCTACCAGCTCAATCTGGCGACCCGTGAACTGAGCCGTGATGGCGAACCGGTTGCCCTGACCAGCGGGGAGTTCGCCGTGCTCAAGGTGCTGGTGAGTCATCCTCGCGAACCGCTCTCCCGTGACAAGCTGATGAACCTGGCCCGTGGCCGCGAGTACACGGCCACCGAGCGCAGCATTGATGTGCAGGTCTCCCGCCTGCGCCGCCTGCTGGAACAGGACCCGGCCCAGCCTCGCTATCTGCAGACCGTCTGGGGTCTGGGGTATGTGTTCGTACCGGACGGTGAGAACGCATGAAGAAAGTGGGCAGCATGTTCTCCCGCATGCTCTGGTTTCTGGCTGCCGTGCTGGTGGTCTATCAAGTCGTCTCCTACGTTACCTTCTACAACTACCTGCTGGCGCCGACCGTCAAGCAGATCAGCCACCTGCTGGCAAACCAGGTCAAGCTCATCTTTCCGGTGGACAACAACCAGCTGGCGCTCAGTGAAGATGCCGAGGCGCTGGTCTATGTGACCACTGGCAGCGACATCTATACCCAGAGCGAGGCGGAGCAGCACGGGCTGAATGATTCCAAGCCCTACCCTTATCTGGAGCAGAGCATCAGCCGCGAATTGAAAGGGGATACCAGGGTCAGAGTTGAAATCCAGGATCACTACATCATCTGGATCCAGCCTCCCCAGGCCAGCCAGATGTGGGTGCGCATTCCCCTGACTGAAATTGAAGATGACGACATCGAACCGCTCATCCTCTATATGAGCGTCTTGCTGGTGGTGACCCTGTTTGCAGCCTGGCGTTTTGCCCGTCAGCTGGTGCGACCGCTGGAGGATCTGGAAGCGGGGGCCGTGGCGGTGGCGCGTGGCAACTTTCCCGATGCCCTGGGGGAGCAGGGCTCGCGGGAGGTGCGCCGCCTGACCCGCACCTTCAACCACATGTCGAGCTCCATCAAGGGGCTGATCGAGGAGCGCAACCTGATGATGGCCGGGGTATCCCACGATTTGCGCACCCCTCTCACCCGCATTCGTCTCGCGACCGAGATGATGTCCTCGGGGGATGAGTACCTCAAGGAGAGCATCAATGCAGACATCGATGAGTCGAACGGTATCATTGATCAGTTCATCGACTACATTCGCCCGAACGAGGGGCTCGATGCCCGGCCCGTCGACCTGACCCAGCTCATTCACGATGCGTTGCTGATGCAGACCGATCAGGGACTGGAAGTGGAGCTGCTCCTGCCGGAGGAGGCGGTGCGTGTGGCCTGCCATCCCATCAGCATTCGCCGTATCCTCAACAATCTGTCGGGCAACTCCCTGCGCTATGGCGCGACCCGGTTGCAGGCCGAGCTCAGGGATGATGGCCACTGGGTGCGGCTGCGACTCTCCGACAATGGCCCGGGGATTGCAGAAGAGGACTACTCCCGGGTGCTCAAGCCCTTCACCCAGGGCAATGTGGCGCGCACCGGTGGCGGCAGCGGGCTGGGGTTGGCCATCGTTGCCAAGATAGTCTCCCAGCATCACGGCACCATCAGGTTGGGGCGCTCCGAACTGGGGGGCTTGCAGGTGGAGATCCGGCTACCCAAGAACCAGCCGCTAGAGTGGATGGATTGAAAGCAGGGCGTATCGAGAGATGCGCCCTTTTGTCTGTCAGGCGTGGGGGTCGCTCACCTTGCGGTAGCGCTTGCCATATTTGAGTTGCTGGATAAGCAGGGCGGCGACGATGAGAGCCAAGCCGATGGGGGTTGCCGGGTGAATGGTTTCGCCGATCAACAGGTTGAGCAGCACCAGAGAGGCAAACGGCGAGATGAAGATGAGGTTACTGATGGGGGCTGTGTTGGTGGCGTGGCGCAGGGCCATCAGCCAGAGCACGAAACCGAAGCCCATCTCGAACAGCCCCACATAGATGGCGCCAGCCCATCCCTGCCAGGCGGTCATGGCAAAGTCCGAGAGCAACCAGGTCGCCACGATGATGAAGGGCAGGCTGATGAGGAAGCCGAGCAGCAGGCTGACGACGGGATCCCCCTGATTGCGGGTGTTGAGGATCCAGTAACCGGCCCAGATCAGGGTCGACACCAGCGCCAGCGTGACGCCGAGGGGGCTGTCGAACTGCAGACCGAACACGTCCCCCCTGGTGGCGATCACCAGGGCGCCGAAATAGCCGAGCACGATGGCGACGCCATCGCGGCGGCGCAGCTTTTGACCGAGGAAGGGAACGGCCAGCAGGCTGAGGGTGATGGCCCAGGTGTAGTTGAGAGTCTGTGCCTGCTGGGCGGGCAGCAGATCATATGCCTTGAACAGCAGCAGGTAATAGAGGAAGGGGTTCAGGACCCCGAGAGCGAGGTAATAGAGGGGGCGACTCTTGATGTAGTCGAGCAGTAGCGGCAGTTTGCCCTGACAGGCCACGATGCACCCCAGGGTCAGGGTCGAGGTGCAGGCCGCGACCAGCAGCAGCTGTACCGGTTCAAAGTAGGCGAGGGAGATCTTGAAGGCGCTGGCCACCGTGGACCAGAGGGCGACGGCACAGAGCCCGTACTGGTAGGCTTTCTTCTGATTCTTGAGCATGGGATGCGTTCCGCAAACTGGGGCGAGGGCGCAGTCTATCAGCCTGTTTGCAACATTGTCGTTACCGTCTCGCCGATGGCGATGATTTGATCGCCTGGAGATCCATCTGCCACACAACATTGCGCACAATCTGTCCGCCTTCACTTGCGTGAGTGGAAAAAATCCGTATAATCACCTCTGCTTGCCCATGAGGCAGCCAGACGATATGTCTGCTTGCTGAGCTTCCCGTTTACGAGTTGCCAGCCATACAGTCCTCCCGATATGGGAGGAAACGTGAAAAATCACACCTCTGGCGGGAGTAGTCCCGGTCGGGCGGTGTTGATTTATGTTCTTTTATCTATTGGAGCTCTGTCAATGCAGAACCAAAGAATCCGTATCCGCCTGAAGGCTTTTGATCATCGCCTGATCGATCAATCCACTGCGGAAATCGTTGAAACTGCTAAGCGCACTGGCGCGCAGGTTCGCGGTCCTATCCCGCTGCCGACTCGCAAAGAGCGTTTCACCGTTCTGATCTCCCCGCACGTCAACAAAGACGCGCGTGATCAGTACGAGATCCGCACTCACAAGCGTCTGGTAGACATCGTTGAGCCGACTGACAAGACCGTAGACGCTCTGATGCGTCTGGATCTGGCAGCTGGTGTAGACGTCCAGATCAGCCTGGGTTAATTACGGAAAGAGGTTGATAACAATGACAATCGGTCTTGTAGGTCGCAAAGTGGGTATGACTCGCATCTTCACTGAAGATGGCGTTTCTATCCCGGTGACTGTTATCGAAGTTGAAGCTAACCGTGTAACTCAGGTCAAATCTGTAGAAACCGACGGCTACAACGCTATTCAGGTTACCACTGGCGCCAAGAAAGCCAGCCGCGTAACCAAGCCGGAAGCTGGCCACTTCGCCAAAGCTGGTGTAGAAGCCGGTCGCGGTCTGTGGGAATTCCGCCTGAACAACGGTGAAACTTTCACTGTTGGTAGCGAGCTGAAAGTAGATCTTCTCGCTGACGTTAAGCTGGTAGACGTTACCGGCACATCCAAGGGTAAAGGTTTTGCCGGTACTGTTAAGCGCTGGAACTTCCGTACCCAGGATATGACCCACGGTAACTCCCTGTCCCACCGTGTACCTGGCTCCATCGGTCAAAACCAGACCCCGGGCCGTGTATTCAAGGGCAAGAAGATGGCTGGTCACATGGGTGCTGAGCGTGTAACGACTCAGAACCTGGAACTGGTTCGTGTTGACGCTGAACGCAACCTGCTGCTCATCAAAGGCGCAGTACCGGGTGCAACCAACGGCAACGTGATCGTTAAACCTGCCGTCAAAGCGTAACGTCTGAGGAGATAGTAATGGAATTGGTAATGAAAGACGCCAAGAGCGCTCTTGAAGTTTCCGAGACTACCTTCGGGCGCGAATTCAACGAAGCTCTGGTTCACCAGGTTGTCGTTGCATATGCCGCTGGTGCCCGTCAGGGTACTCGTGCGCAGCTGACTCGCTCTGAAGTGTCTGGTGGCGGCAAAAAGCCGTGGCGTCAGAAGGGTACTGGTCGTGCCCGTGCTGGCTCCATCCGTTCGCCCATCTGGCGTTCCGGTGGTGTGACCTTTGCTGCTAAGCCGCAAGATCACAGCCAGAAAGTAAACAAGAAGATGTACCGCGGCGCTATCCGTAGCATCCTGTCCGAGCTGGTACGTCAAGAGCGCCTGATCGTTGTTGAGAAGTTCGGCATCGAAGCGCCGAAGACCAAAGAACTGATCGCCAAGCTGAAAGAAATGGAACTGACTGACGTTCTGATCGTGACTGCTGAAGTCGATGAGAACCTGTTCCTGGCTGCTCGTAACCTGTACAAAGTTGACGTGCGTGACGTTGCCGGTATCGACCCGGTCAGCCTGATCGCTTTCGACAAGGTTCTGATGACTGCTGACGCAGTTAAGCAAATCGAGGAGATGCTGGCATGATCCGTGAAGAGCGTCTGCTGAAAGTTCTGAAGGCTCCGCACATCTCTGAAAAGAGCACCATGGTCGCAGAAAAGCAGAACACTATCGTGTTCAAAGTTGCTGTTGATGCCACCAAGGCGGAAGTCAAAGCTGCAGTTGCGAAACTGTTCGAGGTCGAAGTTGAGACCGTCCGTACCCTGAACATGAAGGGTAAGACCAAGCGCGCAGGTGCACGCGTAGGCCGTCGTTCCGATTGGAAAAAGGCTTATGTGACCCTGAAAGCTGGTCAGGACATCGACTTCATGGGCGCAGCCGAGTAAGAGGAGTTCTGAAAAATGGCAATCGTTAAGTGCAAGCCTACTTCTCCGGGCCGCCGCCACGTCGTCAAGATCGTCAACCAAGAGCTGTACAAGGGCAAGCCCTTCGCCGCTCTGCTGGACAGCAAAAGCAAGTCCGGTGGCCGTAACAACAACGGTCGTATCACCACTCGTCATATCGGTGGTGGTCACAAGCAACACTACCGTCTGATCGACTTCAAGCGCGACAAAGACGGCATTCCGGCCAAAGTTGAGCGTCTGGAATACGATCCTAACCGTACCGCAAACATCGCCCTGGTGCTGTATGCAGACGGTGAGCGTCGTTACATCCTGGCCCCGAAAGGCCTGAAAGCTGGTGATGCAATCGCCTCTGGTGCTGATGCTGCCATCAAGGTAGGTAACACCCTGCCGATGCGCAACATCCCGGTCGGTTCTACCGTTCACGCCGTTGAGATGAAGCCTGGTAAAGGTGCCCAGCTGGCTCGTTCCGCTGGTACTTTCATCCAGATCCTGGCTCGTGAAGGTAACTATGTAACTCTGCGTCTGCGTTCCGGCGAAGTACGTAAAGTTCTGGCCGAGTGCCGCGCTACCATCGGTGAAGTGGGTAACTCCGAGCACATGCTGCGTCAACTGGGTAAAGCCGGTGCTAACCGCTGGCGTGGTATTCGTCCGACCGTTCGCGGTATGGCGATGAACCCGGTTGATCACCCGCACGGTGGTGGTGAGGGTCGTAACAAGGGCATGCAGCCTGTGTCCCCATGGGGCCAGAAGGCTAAGGGCTTCAAGACCCGTAAGAACAAGCGTACCGACAAGTACATCGTACGTCGTCGTAACAAGTAATTGTTAACATAGAGGAATCACCATGCCACGTTCTCTCAAGAAGGGTCCATTTATCGACCTGCACTTGCTGAAGAAGGTAGAGAAAGCGGTGGAAAGCGGGGATAAAAAGCCGGTTAAGACCTGGTCCCGTCGTTCAATGATCATCCCGAACATGATCGGTTTGACCATCGCTGTCCATAATGGTCGTCAGCACGTTCCGGTTTTCGTTACCGAAGAAATGATCGGTCACAAACTGGGTGAATTCGCACCGACTCGTACTTATCGCGGCCATGCTGCTGATAAGAAGGCTAAGAAGCGCTAAGGGATAAATGATGGAAGCTATCGCTAAACACCGTTATGCCCGTACTTCTGCCCAGAAAGCTCGTCTGGTAGCCGATCAAGTACGTGGTCTGTCCGTAGACAAGGCTCTGAACATCCTGACCTTCAGCCCGAAAAAGGCTGCTGTTCTGGTGAAGAAAGTGCTGGAATCTGCCATTGCCAACGCTGAGCACAACGAAGGTGCCGATATCGACACCCTGCGTGTTGCCACCATCATGGTAGACGAAGGTCCCTCCATGAAGCGCATCCGCCCGCGTGCCAAAGGTCGCGCGGATCGTATCCTCAAGCGTACCGCTCACATCACTGTAGTGGTATCCGACGCTAAGGCTGGGAGATAAGCAATGGGTCAGAAAGTACATCCTAATGGCATTCGCCTGGGTATTACCAAGCCTTGGAATTCTACCTGGTTCGCGAACACCAAAGACTTCGCTGACAACCTGTACAGCGATTTCCAAGTACGCCAGTTCCTGACCAAGGAGCTGAAAAACGCTTCCTTGTCCAAGATCACTATCGAGCGTCCGGCCAAGAGCATCCGTGTGACCATTCACACCGCTCGTCCGGGTGTCGTGATCGGCAAGAAAGGCGAAGACGTTGAAAAACTGCGCAAAGCTGTAGCCGCAATCGCTGGCGTGCCTGCTCAGATCAACATTTCCGAAGTCCGCAAGCCGGAGCTGGATGGCAAACTGGTTGCCGACAGCATCACTTCCCAGCTGGAGCGTCGCGTAATGTTCCGTCGTGCTATGAAGCGCGCCGTACAGAACGCCATGCGCCTGGGTGCCAAGGGCATCAAAGTGGAAGTTTCCGGTCGTCTGGGCGGCGCTGAAATCGCGCGTACCGAATGGTACCGTGAAGGTCGTGTGCCCCTGCACACCCTGCGCGCCGACATCGACTACGCAACTTCTGAAGCCCACACCACTTACGGTGTGATCGGCGTTAAAGTTTGGATCTTCAAGGGCGAAGTTCTGGGCGGTCTGGCTGCAGTCAATGCTGCCGCTGCTCAAGAGCAAGCTCCTGCGAAGCCCAAGCGTGACAACAAGCGCCGCGCTGCCAAGTAAGGAGATTCGGTAAATGTTGCAACCTAAGCGTACTAAATTCCGCAAGACCCACAAGGGTCGTAACCGCGGTCTGGCCAATGCCGGTAACGAAGTATCCTTCGGTACCTTTGGCCTGAAGGCGACATCTCGTGGTCAACTGACTGCTCGTCAAATCGAAGCAGCCCGTCGTGCCATGACCCGTCACGTTAAGCGTCAAGGCAAGATCTGGATCCGTGTGTTCCCGGACAAGCCCATCACCGAAAAGCCCCTCGAAGTTCGTATGGGTAAAGGTAAGGGTAACGTGGAATACTGGGTTTGCCCGATCCAGCCTGGCAAGGTTCTGTACGAGATGGATGGTGTACCTGAGGCTCTGGCGCGTGAAGCGTTTGCCCTGGCCGCAGCTAAGCTGTCTGTTCAGACCACTTTCGTAATTAAGACGGTGATGTGATGAAAGCCCAAGATCTGCGTCAAAAGAGCGTCGAAGAACTGAACCAGGAGCTGCTGGGTCTGCTGCGTGAGCAATTCAACATGCGCATGCAAGCTTCCACCGGCCAGCTGGCTCAGACTCACACTCTGAAACAAGTGCGTCGTGACGTCGCACGTATCAAGACTGTACTGACTGAGAAGGCAGGTGCGTAATGACTGACAAGATCCGTACTCTGCAAGGTCGTGTAATTAGCGACAAGATGGACAAGTCCATCACCGTCGCTATCGAGCGCAAGGTAAAGCACCCGATCTACGGTAAGATCATCAAGCGCACTACCAAGCTGCACGTGCATGACGAGAACAACGAGTGCAAGGCTGGCGATCTCGTGGAAATCCGCGAGTGCCGCCCGCTGTCCAAGACCAAGTCCTGGACCCTGGTTGCTGTCGTAGAAAAGGCCTAATTCGGTACTTTTTAGCCCAAACGGCCCCCCATCGGGGCCGTTTGTTTTTTAGGCTACCTTTTCAAAAATAGCTGTGTTATAGTTTCGCGCCTTTTGAAGGCAGCCAGATCCCATCAGGGATAAGAAGTAAACAAAGCGGAGCACTAAGATGATCCAGATGCAAAGTATGCTGGGTGTTGCCGACAACTCCGGCGCTCGCAGTGTAATGTGTATTAAGGTTCTGGGTGGTTCGCACCGCCGTTATGCCGGCATCGGCGACATCATCAAGGTTTCCATCAAGGAAGCCATTCCTCGCGGTAAAGTGAAGAAAGGTGATGTGTATAACGCGGTGGTCGTACGCACCCGTAAAGGCGTTCGTCGTCCGGACGGCTCTGTCATCCGTTTCGACAACAATGCGGCTGTGTTGCTTAACAACAACCAACAGCCAATCGGTACTCGTATTTTTGGCCCGGTGACCCGTGAACTCCGTAACGAGAAGTTCATGAAGATTGTGTCCCTGGCACCCGAAGTACTGTAAGGAGTCGAACGATGGCAGCTAAAATCCGTCGCGAAGACGAAGTAATTGTTCTTACCGGCAAAGACAAGGGCAAGCGTGGCAAAGTCACTCAAGTCCTGATTGCAAAAGGTAAGGTAATCGTGGAAGGCATCAACCAGGTGAAGAAACACCAAAAGCCGGTACCCGCACTGGGTCAGGCTGGCGGCATCGTCACCAAAGAAGCCCCCATCGATGTATCTAACGTCGCGCTGTTCAACTCTGCCACTGGCAAGGCTGACCGCGTTGGTTTCCGGATTGAAGACGGCAAGAAAGTCCGTTTCTTCAAATCCACCGGCGAACTTGTGAAGTAATTGGAGTTTAACGATGGCGAAACTGCATGATTACTACAAATCCGATGTAGTAAATGAACTGTCCAAGCAGTTCGGTTACAAGACTATCATGCAAGTCCCTCGGATCGAGAAAATCACCCTGAACATGGGTGTTGGTGAAGCGATCTCTGACAAGAAATTGCTGGAAAATGCTGCTGCCGATATGGCTGCCATTTCCGGTCAGAAGCCGCTGATCACCAAAGCACGCAAATCTGTTGCGGGCTTCAAGATTCGTGAAGGCTACCCGATAGGTTGTAAAGTAACCCTGCGTGGCGAGCGTATGTGGGAGTTCCTGGAACGGCTGATTTGCATCTCCGTACCGCGTATCCGTGATTTCCGTGGTCTGAACGCCAAGGCGTTCGATGGCCGTGGTAACTACTCCATGGGCGTGCGTGAGCAAATCATCTTCCCGGAAATCGACTATGACAAGGTCGATCGCGTCCGTGGTCTGGATATCACCATCACCACTTCCGCGAATACCGACGAAGAAGGCCGTGCTCTGCTGGCTGCCTTTAACTTCCCATTCCGCAAGTAAGGTTAGGGTTATGGCTAAAACATCCATGAAAGCACGTGAAGCAAAGCGTGCGAAGCTGGCAGCCAAGTTCGCGACCAAGCGTACCGAGCTGAAAGCTATCATCGTTGATATGAACGCTTCTGAAGAAGCGCGTTGGGATGCTGTCTTGCAACTGCAACAGCTGCCCCGTGATTCCAGTCCGTCCCGCCAGCGTAACCGTTGCAACATCACTGGTCGTCCGCACGGTTTCCTGCGGAAGTTTGGCCTCTCTCGCATCAAGGTGCGTGAGCATGCCATGAAGGGCGAAATTCCGGGCCTCAAAAAGGCCTCTTGGTAAGAATCTCGGGAGTTAGACTATGAGCATGCAAGATCCGATCGCGGATATGCTGACCCGCATCCGTAACGGTCAGGCGGCGAGCAAAGTTGCGGTTTCCATGCCTTCTTCCAAGCTGAAAGTGGCTATCGCCAAAGTGCTGAAAGAAGAAGGTTACATCGCTGGCTACAACGTAGCTGGTGACGTGAAACCGGAACTGGAAATCGAACTGAAGTATTTCCAGGGCAAGCCGGTTGTAGAACTGATCCAACGCGTGAGCCGTCCCGGCCTGCGTATTTACAAGCGCACTACTGATCTGCCGAAAGTCATGGGCGGTCTCGGTGTTGCTATCGTGTCCACGTCTAAAGGTGTGATGACCGACCGTGCTGCCCGCAAGGCAAGCATGGGTGGTGAGATCATCTGCTACGTCGCTTAATAGGAGGTCGGAAATGTCTCGCGTTGCTAAGGCACCCGTCACTATTCCTGCTGGCGTAGAGGTGACTCTGAACGGCCAAGAACTGTCCATCAAAGGTGGCAAGGGTTCCCTGGTTCGTTCCATCCACGCTGGTGTAGAAGTGACCAAAGAAGACAATGTACTGAAGTTCGCCCCGCGCGACGGCATCGCTGGTGCTGACGCTCAGGCCGGTACTGCCCGTGCATTGGTCAACAACATGGTAGTCGGTGTTACCCAAGGCTTCGAGCGCAAGCTGCAGCTGGTTGGTGTAGGTTACAAAGCCTCCATCAAGGGCAATGCTGTTGCGCTGGCACTGGGCTTCTCTCACCCGGTAGAGCATGCGCTGCCGGCTGGTGTCACCGCTGAATGTCCGTCCGCCACCGAGATCGTTCTGCGTGGTGTGGACAAGCAGCTGGTTGGCCAAGTCGCCGCCGATATCCGTGCTTACCGCGCTCCGGAGCCCTACAAGGGCAAGGGTGTACGCTATGCCAACGAGCAAGTGCGTACTAAAGAAGCTAAGAAGAAGTAAGGTAACACTATGGACAAGAAAGCAGCTCGTCTCCGTCGTGCTACTCGTGCTCGGAAAAAGATGCAGGAACTGGGAGCTACCCGTCTGGTTGTTCACCGTACCCCGCGTCATATCTATGCGCAGGTTATTGCAGCCAACGGTTCCGCAGTTCTGGCCTCTGCTTCCACAGTAGAGAAAGCCATCAGTGAAGCTCTGAAATACACCGGTAACGCAGATGCTGCTACCGCTGTAGGTAAGGCTATCGCTGAGCGTGCTATTGCCAAAGGCGTTCAGAACGTATCTTTCGATCGTTCCGGTTTCAAGTATCACGGTCGTGTAGCCGCTCTGGCTACCGCTGCTCGTGACGCTGGTCTTCAGTTCTAAGCTAGGAGTCGAAGATGGCTAAAGTCGAATCTCAAGCCGGCGAACTGCAAGAAAAGCTCATTGCAGTAAACCGTGTTTCGAAAACTGTTAAAGGTGGTCGTATCATGTCCTTCACCGCGTTGACCGTGGTGGGTGATGGTAACGGCCGTGTAGGTTACGGTTACGGTAAGGCCCGTGAAGTTCCGGCCGCCATTCAAAAGGCGATGGAACAGGCTAAGCGTAACCTGAACAAGGTTGAGCTGAACAACGGCACCCTGCACCACCCGGTGCGTGGCGTTCACTCTGGTTCCACCGTGTTCATGAAGCCGGCCTCCCAAGGTACTGGTATCATTGCAGGCGGCGCCATGCGTGCCGTACTGGAAGTTGCTGGTATCCACAACGTGCTGGCCAAGACCTACGGTTCCACCAACCCAATCAACGTTGTTCGCGCAACTGTCGACGCTCTGGTTCACGGTCAATCACCGGAACAGATCGCGGCCAAGCGTGGTCTGCGCGTTGAAGAAATTCTGGGGTAATGCGACATGGCTAACACTGTAAAAGTAACTCAAACTCGCAGCTCTATCGGCCGTCTGCCAAAGCACAAGGCGACTCTGCGTGGTCTGGGTCTGCGTCGCATTGGTCACACCGTTGAGCTGGAAGATACTCCCTGCGTACGCGGCATGATCAACCAGGTTTATTACATGGTTAAGGTGGAGGGCTAAGCATGCGTCTGAATACTCTGTCTCCGGCCGCTGGCTCCAAGCGCGTCAAGCACCGTCCGGGCCGTGGTATCGGTTCTGGTCTGGGCAAGACCGGTGGTCGTGGTGTTAAAGGTCAAACCTCTCGTTCCGGTGGCGGCAAGGTCCGCAACGGTTTCGAAGGCGGCCAGATGCCTTTGAAAATCCGTCTGCCGAAGTTCGGTTTCTTCTCTCGCAAATCTTTGGTTTCTGCCGAAGTGCGCCTGAACGAAATCGCCCTGGTAGAAGGTGATGTGGTCGACGTGAGCACTCTGAAGCAAGCCGGTGTTATTACCAAAAACATCGTGTTCGCTAAAGTTGTTCTGTCTGGCAACATTGACCGTGCTGTGACCGTTCGTGGTCTGTCCGTCACCAAGGGTGCACGTGCAGCCATCGAGGCCGCTGGCGGTAAAATCGAGGAATAATCAGTACAATGGCTAAGAAACCAGGATTGGATGTTAAAGCACAAGGTGGTCTGAGCGAATTGAAGAGCCGTCTGCTCTTCGTTCTCGGGGCAATTATCGTGTTCCGTGCAGGCTCTTATGTGCCGATCCCTGGTATTGACGCCGCCGTACTGGCCGAGTTGTTCCAACAACAGAAGGGCACCATCATTGAGATGTTCAACATGTTCAGTGGTGGTGCACTCTCGCGTGCTTCTATTCTTGCACTGGGGATCATGCCGTACATTTCGGCGTCGATCATTATCCAGTTGCTGACTGTGGTTCACCCTGCTCTTGCTGAACTCAAGAAAGAAGGTGAATCCGGCCGTCGCAAGATTAGCCAATATACCCGTTGGGGCACGCTGGTTTTGGGAACGTTCCAGGCCATTGGTATTGCAACCGGTCTGCCGAATATGATGCAAGGACTCGTGACTCATCCGGGTTTGGGCTTCTATTTCACAGCCGTTGTGAGTCTGGTCACCGGTACCATGTTCTTGATGTGGTTGGGTGAACAGATTACCGAGCGTGGGATTGGTAATGGTATCTCGTTGATTATCTTCACAGGTATCGTCGCCGGTCTGCCTCATGCCATTGGCGCTACGGCCGAACAGGCACGTCAAGGGGAATTGCACATCCTGCTGTTGTTGTTGCTGGGCTTGATTGTTTTCGCTGTGACTTACTTTGTGGTGTTCGTGGAGCGTGGTCAGCGTCGTATCGTCGTTAACTATGCCAAGCGTCAACAAGGCCGCCAAGTATTCGCTGCGCAAAGCACACACCTGCCGTTGAAAGTGAATATGGCCGGTGTGATTCCTGCGATTTTCGCATCCAGCATCATCCTCTTCCCGGGTACCATTACCTCCTGGTTTGGTCAGGGCGAGGGCAAGATCGCTGACATCCTGCAACAGGTCTCTATGGTCCTGCAGCCGGGTCAGCCCTTGTACGAGATGCTCTATGCAGCAGCCATTATCTTCTTCTGCTTCTTCTATACCGCGCTGGTGTTCAACCCCCGCGAGACAGCAGATAACCTGAAGAAGAGTGGAGCCTTTATCCCGGGGATCCGCCCGGGCGAGCAGACAGCACGTTACATCGATAAGGTTATGACTCGCCTGACATTGGCAGGTGCGCTCTATATTACCTTTATCTGTCTGGTACCCCAGTTCCTGATGACTGCCTGGAACGTACAGTTCTACTTCGGTGGCACCTCGCTGCTGATTATCGTGGTAGTTATCATGGACTTCATGGCTCAGGTTCAGACCCATATGATGTCTCATCAATATGGCGACGTCCTGAGGAAGGCCAACCTGAAGGGCTACGGCCGCTAAAGGTCGGCGTAGTTACGGAGTTAAGCAATGAAAGTTCGTGCTTCCGTTAAGGCAATCTGCCGTAACTGCAAAATCATCAAGCGTCACGGTGTGGTGCGTGTGATTTGCAGCGAGCCAAAGCATAAACAGCGCCAAGGCTAATTTTTTACGGTTAGTACTTGCAACAAATAGTTGTGCTGGCTAATATAGCCAGCCAACTTTTGTTGTGTATTGGTTGACCGCCACGTATCCGCTCACGGGCTTTGTGGTGGTCGTTATCTACTATATGTAGGAGTGAATAGTGGCCCGTATCGCTGGCATTAACATTCCTGACCATAAGCATGCAGTCATTGCGTTGACTGCTATTTATGGCGTCGGTCGTACCCGCTCCAAGGCCATCTGTGCCGCAGCCGGTATCGCTGAGAATGTGAAAATTAAAGACCTGGACGAAGCTCAGATCGAGAGTCTGCGTGAACAAGTAGGTAAATTCACCGTCGAAGGTGACCTGCGTCGTCAGATTTCCATGAACATCAAGCGATTGATGGATCTGGGTTGCTACCGTGGTTTGCGTCACCGTCGTAGCCTGCCTGTTCGTGGTCAACGTACCAAGACCAACGCTCGTACCCGTAAGGGTCCGCGCAAGGCTATCAAGAAGTAACGGGAAGGTAGAAAATGGCTAAAACTCCGACTCGTGCTCGCAAGCGCGTTAAAAAGCAAGTGAGCGACGGTATTGCGCACGTTCATGCATCTTTCAACAACACAATCGTGACCATTACTGACCGTCAGGGCAATGCTCTGTCTTGGGCTACCTCTGGTGGTTCCGGTTTCCGTGGTTCCCGTAAGTCCACTCCGTTTGCTGCCCAGGTAGCTGCTGAGCGTGCTGGTGAGATCGCCAAAGAATACGGCGTGAAGAACCTGGAAGTCATGGTCAAAGGTCCGGGTCCCGGTCGTGAGTCTTCCATCCGCGCTCTGAACGCGGCTGGTTTCCGCATCACTAACATTACTGATGTGACTCCGATCCCGCACAACGGTTGTCGTCCTCCCAAGAAGCGTCGCGTGTAACGCTGTAGCTACTTGGTCTAGGATTGTTGGAGAAAGAAGATGGCAAGATATATCGGTCCTAAGCTTAAGCTTAGCCGTCGTGAGGGCACCGACCTCTTCCTGAAGTCTGGTGTTCGTGCGATTGATTCTAAGTGCAAGATTGACACCGTTCCTGGTCAACACGGTGCGCGTAAAGCGCGTCTGTCCGACTACGGTGTGCAACTGCGCGAGAAACAAAAAGTACGTCGTATCTACGGCGTATTGGAAAAACAGTTCCGCAACTACTACCGCGACGCTGCCCGTCAAAAGGGTAACACCGGTGAAAACCTGTTGCAGCTGCTGGAAGGTCGTCTGGACAACGTCGTCTACCGCATGGGCTTCGGCGCCACTCGTGCTGAATCTCGTCAGCTGGTGAGCCACAAAGCCATCATGGTAAACGGCCGCGTTGTGAATGTTCCTTCTTTCCAGGTATCCCCTGAGGACGTGATCTGCGTTCGCGAGAAGGCTAAGAAGCAAGCGCGTATCAAAGCTTCCCTGGAAGTTGCTGGTCAGCGCGAGAAGCCGACTTGGGTAGAGGTTGACGCTGCTAAGATGGAAGGTGCCTTCAAGCGCCTGCCGGAGCGTTCCGACCTGTCTGCCGACATTAACGAACAGCTGATCGTCGAGCTTTACTCCAAGTAAAGCTAGCTTCTAAAGAGAGGACACAATGCTGGGTTCTGTAACAGATTTTCTTAAACCGCGGCTAGTTGACATCGAGCAAGTTAGCCCGACTCACGCGAAAGTGACTCTCGAGCCGCTTGAGCGTGGCTTTGGCCACACGCTGGGCAATGCCCTGCGTCGTATCTTGCTGTCATCTATGCCCGGTTGTGCGGTTACTGAAGTCGAGATCGACGGAGTACTGCACGAGTACAGCAGCAAAGAAGGTGTACAGGAAGACATTCTTGAAATCCTGCTCAACCTGAAAGGTATCGCTGTGAAGCTGGAAGGCAAGGACGAGGTAACTCTGTCCCTGACCAAGTCTGGAACAGGCCCCGTTACCGCTGGTGATATCACTCACGGTGATGAAGTCGAGATCGTAAACCCGGAGCACGTAATCTGCCACCTGACTGGTGCAAATGCTGAGATCAGCATGCGCCTGAAAGTTCAGCGCGGTCGTGGTTATGTGCCTGCTTCTGCTCGTGTTCACAACGATGATGAAGAGCGTCCTATCGGTCGCCTGCTGCTGGACTCCGCGTTCAGCCCCATCGTTCGCATCGCCTACAATGTCGAGGCGGCACGTGTGGAACAGCGCACCGACTTGGACAAGCTGGTTATCGACATGGAGACCAATGGTACTCTGGATCCGGAAGAAGCCATCCGTCGTTCCGCCACTATTCTGGCAGAGCAACTGGAAGCCTTCGTGGATCTGCGCGATGTCAGCGTGCCCGAGAAGAAAGAAGAGAAACCCGAGTTTGATCCGATTCTGCTGCGTCCTGTCGATGATTTGGAGCTGACAGTTCGTTCAGCGAACTGTCTGAAGGCAGAAGCTATCCACTATATTGGTGATCTGGTACAGCGTACCGAAGTTGAGTTGCTTAAGACTCCTAACCTCGGTAAGAAGTCCCTGACTGAGATCAAGGACGTGTTGGCCTCCCGTGGTCTGTCTCTTGGCATGCGCCTTGAGAACTGGCCGCCCGCCAGCATCGCTGACGAGTAATCCAGATTACGGGTTTCACAGATTTAGTTAGAAGGATAAGGTCATGCGCCATCGTTTGAGTGGTCGTCAACTGAACCGGAACAGCAGCCATCGTCAGGCTATGTTCCGCAACATGGCCAGCTCCCTGGTTCGTCATGAGATCATCAAGACGACTCTGCCTAAGGCAAAAGAGCTGCGTCGTGTAGTTGAACCGCTGATCACCCTTGCCAAGACTGATAGCGTTGCTAATCGTCGCCTGGCATTTGCCCGTACTCGCGATAACGCGATCGTGGCTAAGCTGTTCAATGAACTGGGCCCGCGCTACCTGGAGCGCGCCGGCGGTTATACTCGCATTCTGAAATGCGGTTTCCGTGCTGGTGACAACGCTCCTATGGCTTACATTGAGCTGGTAGACCGCCCGGCCGCTGCTGAAGCAGCTGCTGAGTGATAAAAGAAAAAGCCGGGCTTGTCCCGGCTTTTCTTTTGGTGGATTCTGATACTGCCTCTACTGCCTCTACTGCCTCTACTGCCTCTACTGCCTCTACTGCCTCTACTGCCTCTACTGCCTCTACT
>NZ_MKUI01000019.1:123706-124120 GCF_001898585.1 Aeromonas sp. 62-46
TCTACTGCCTCTACTGCCTCTACTGCCTCTACTGCCTCTACTGCCTCTACTGCCTCTACTGCCTCTACTGCCTTACTTTGTAAGTGAGCGATGATTCTTCAATAGTCTCTATGATTAAGTCTTTATCTCTGCCTGAACGACAGCGGTTCGTGTTACATAGCCCAGAGTGGGGCAATGTCATTGTTCATCTGGCGTATTAAGCAGGCCGCGAGTCATGGCGTGTGGCTGTTATAGTGCCGTTGAAGGCTTGTTTCTGTGGATAAGTTTGTATAAAAGCTGTGCTTGGATATGAATAACTAAAAAAGTGCCGATTTTTGCAATTTTATTGCAGGGGAGGGGTTGCCAGAACGAATTCGCTCCCTATAATGCGCCTCCATCGACAGGGCAAGCGGCAACGCAAACAAGCCAGTCGGT
>NZ_MKUI01000020.1:0-19211 GCF_001898585.1 Aeromonas sp. 62-46
TTGCTCATAACACCTCCTGATTGACCTCAGTTTGAGGCTCTTGAGGTGTCTAGGAAAGTAGGGGCGATTCACTCGCGGTGATGACCTACTTCCAGATTAGCCTTCCAACACATAATTGGGACAGCGCCAAAGAAAAGGGGACAGCAGATGCTGTCCCCTCAAGTCATTTCGTCCATTCCCTGAACTGCCATGCTCCCTGCAATCCTTGACGCTATCCTTTCCTTTGGAAATTCCCCTTCCCAATCCGTTGGGGTGTCCTGTGGCCTTCCTAGCCTGGCAATCTGTCCTGATTGCTTCACCCTCTCCTTCCTGGAGGTGTCCATTACCACATCCCGTGGTGTTCCTGCGTCATCCTGACTGATAACCACCCTGGCTATCACACTTCATCTTGAAGCTGTTCCTGACCGCGTCTTGCGGTGTCCTTACATCCTTGATGAGCGACAATCCGTGCCACTCAACCTCATCCCGAGGTATCCAACTACCGCATCCTGCGGTTGTCCTGTCGCTCCTTGTGATAACCATCCTGGCTATCAACCCCATCCCGAGGTGTTCCTTGCCCACATCCTGCAGGCTATTCCTTGTTTATGCGCTGTTTCTGCATCCTGCCGAATCAGCTCGTCCTTGTGAGACCCATACTAAGGCAATTGCAGGCTCGAACAAGGTGTGCAATCGGATTGCGCTCCGTGACATGTGGTACAGAAATGGGCTGATGTTGAATATTATCTATTTTTATCAGTTATTTAGATAGTTTCCGTGGAAAGCATACCCAGTGCGGGATGGCTTCACGTACGGTTCAACACTGAGGGGTCTTACAGGGGGAATGGCAGATCTCTTACAAGCAGAAATCGGTAGGAAAACGATGGTACAGCCGCTTCAATCAGGGGTGTAAGAGTTCAAAATTAATTGAATACTTATGCTTTAAAAGTAGACAAAAGCCGAGATAAATCTCGGCTTTGTATTGTCTGCTGGTTTCTTTAGCTGACCCTTGTCCCAGGAGTCGGGTAGGCCTTGCGCAGTGATTCGGGTGCAAGCACTTCCAGGTTGCCGCTCATGTTGTTCAGCCAGGAGCGGAACTCGGGCGTATCCTGCACTTCGGTCTCCACCACCACGCTGCGCTTGTCGTAACGGGTCATACGCGGGTTATGTCCCGGGATTTGTCCATCGATCAGGGTCGGGCAGTTGGCATCGATGCGCCCGACGAAGCGGATCGGACCGCTGACGTCCTGATAACCCTGGTCGCGGATCAGCTTCTGGATATTGAAGTCCTTCGGCTGGGTCGCGCTGAAGTTGGTCAACTCCACGTTCTTGATGTGATCGAACGGAATGCCGTAGACCTTGGGATCCAGCTCGGAGAGGGTACAGAGCAGGATGGGGCCATCGGGCTGGTTCAGGATGCCGAGGGGATTGATTCGGTCATAGCAGAGCCAGACAGTACGCTCCTTGATGACACGCTGGATCTCGGCGCTGAATTTGCGGCCACGCCAGAGGGCGTCGCGGATCAGGGTGCTGCGGCGGATCTCCGGATTGCCAGCGAAGGGGCGAGGTGACTGGTGCACGCTCTCCAGCCAGCGCTCGGCCAGTTCGCTCTGGCTGTCGCGGATCACCTGGCCAGCCTTGTCGATCAGCGGGTTCAATTCGGTCAGCACGCTTGCCGGCAACAGTTGGCTCGCCTGGTCGCTCCAGGTTTTCAGGGCCACTGCCAGCGAGAGCGGCATGATGTTGGCAAAGTCATTGAGACCATGGCGCTCGAAGCACCAGCCATGAGGCTTGCTGCGCTCATCGGAGGTGAGGTCGAACAGTCCCATGCCGGACATCTCTTCCAGGTCCCGTTGCACGGTACGGAGACTGACGTGAATGCCTTCCTCTTCCAGTTTTACCTGGAGTTGGCTGGCGGTCAGCTTGTAAGGGCGGTGCGGGATGCAACGCGCCAAGGTCAGTTGTCGTAACAGCTTCTTACTCATGGTGCATGCCTTCACTGGTTTAGCGTTGAGTGTATCCTAGCCATGGCCTGCGACAGTCTATGTCGCAAGTTTTGCTGCGACAACTGTCGCCATTTTCATACATGAAGAAACAAAGCATTGATAAATAAAACAAAACAACAATGGAGAGGGGTTGTTTGAGCCCCTTTTTTTTATTGAAAACAAGCCTTGAGAGAATGCTCGCGACCAGGGTGACTGGAAGGAAATGGAAGCAATATGGAGGGGGAGGTGGGAAGGAGGTGAGGGACGGGCCCCCACCTCGACACGTCGTTATGCCAGCCAGGACCAGGCTGATTTGGTGATGGCTGCGCCCACCATGTAGCCGAATACTGCGAGAGCGGCCACTCCGGCCACCAGCTTCTGGCCGCGGGCAGGGCGCTTGAGCGCCATGACGCCCAGGCCGATGTAGATCACCAGGGCAATCAGCTTGGCCATCAACCAGGGCTGCTGGCCAGGGCTCATCTGCAGGGTCACCGCCAGCAGCACGCCAAACAGCAGCAGGAAGGTGTCGTTGATGTGGGGCAGCACCTTCAACCATTTCTGTTGCAGCCGCCCGCAGCCCGCCAGCGCCAGGCTCCAGCGGTAGAGGAAGAGCAGCAGGCTGACCAGGGCCAGGGTCATGTGAAGGTGTTTGAGCATGGGGTAATAGGCAATCATGTTGCTTCCTTGTCGTTGTCGGGCAGACCGCTGTTCCATTGATGGGCGTGGGTACGCTCCTGTCCTTCCTGATCGTCTTGCAGCAGGTCGGAGAGGATGTCGCGGTATTGCAGGCTCTTGTTGATATAGGTGTGCTCGTCGTCCAGGTAGTTGACCTGTTCCCGCAGCAGCCGGTTGTCATACTGCTTGAACATCTGCCCCGCACGCCAGGCCTGATTGGCCCTGAATCCCAAGAGGGTGAGTGCTTCTACCCCAAGATCCACGGCCGACCCCAGGGTTTCGCGGTGCACGCTGTCTATCCCGTGGCGCAGGATCTCGTGGGCATGGGGTCTGTCCTGGGCACGGGCCAGTATTCTGAGGTGCGGGAAGTGCTTTTTCACCATCTCGATCACTTCGAGGGAGGTGGCCGGGTCATTGAGGGAGAGCACCAGCAGTTTGGCCTTGTGGGCGCCGGCCGCGTGCAGCAGGTCGAGTCGGCTGGCATCCCCATAAAACACCTGGTAGCCGTACTTTCTCAGCATCTCTATCTGGCTGGCATCCTGCTCCAGGATGGTGGTGCCAATACCATGGCCGTGGAGCAGACGCCCCACTATCTGACCGAAGCGACCGAAGCCGGCGATGATGACCGGGTGTTCCACCAGCTCGGGCTGTTCGTGTTCGGGGGTGTCGCTCTGGTTGCGGTAGTCGAACCAGGGCTGGATCACCCGATCGTTGAGGATAAGCAGCAGCGGTGTCAGCGCCATGGAGAGGGCGACGACCAGAGTCAGCAGTGAGATGGTGCTGCCCGGCAGTACCTTGTTCTGGGCGGCGAACGAGAACAGCACGAAGGCGAACTCCCCGCCCTGGGCCAGGGCCAGGGCGAAGGTCCAGCGCTGGTTCGGGGAGAGGCGAATGACAAAGCCGAGCCCCATCAGCACCAGCCACTTGAGCACCATCAGACCGATCACCAGTGCCGGGATCAACAGGGGATGGGCGGCAAAGAGGCTGAAGTCGATGCCGGCACCCACCGACATGAAGAAGAGGCCGAGCAGCAGCCCCTTGAACGGCTCTATGTCTGCTTCCAGCTCGTGGCGGTATTCGCTGTCCGCCAGCACCACGCCGGCGAGGAAGGAGCCGAGGGCGGGGGAGAGGCCGACGGATTCCATCAGCACGGCGATGGCGATCACCAGCAGCAGGGCGGCAGCGACGAAGATCTCCCGCATGTGGGACTGGGCGATGGCGCGAAACACCGGCCGCATCAGGTAATGACCACCCAGCACGATGCCGGCGATGGCGGCCACCACCAGCAGGCCGTGCTGCCAGCCTGCCAGCTCCGAGCTGCCGCTGCTGGCGACCGGTGCGATGGCCAGCAGCGGCAGGATCGCCAGAATGGGGATGACGGCGATGTCCTGGAACAGCAGCACGGCGAAAGCGGAGCGGCCGCTCTCGCTCTGCATCAGTTTGCGCTCCTGCAGGCTCTGCAGCACGATGGCGGTGGAGGAGAGCGCAAGAATGAGACCGATGGCGAGCCCCTGCTGCCAGGGCAGACCCAAAAGATAACCCACCCCGGTCAGGGCGACACTGGTGAGCAGCACCTGCAGACCACCGGTGCCGAGGATGGGCCCTTTCAGTTGCCACAACAGGGCCGGGCGCAGCTCCAGACCGACCAGAAACAGCATCAGCACCACCCCGAACTCGGCGAAGTGCATCACGTCTTTCTGCTCGCCCACCAGACCAAGCAGGAAGGGACCTATGATGATCCCCGCCAGCAGGTAGCCAAGGACGGAGCCCAGCCCCCACCGCTTGGCCAGCGGGACGGCGATCACCGCCGCCGAGAGGTAGATCAGGGCGTCAAACAGCAATCCATGTCCCATCAGCGGCTCCTCCTTAACATGATGAATGCCGGTGAGGGCTGGCCGGGCCTGCGCCCGGATCGAGTGTGTGTCATGGGAGTACCCCCAGCAGATCGCGCAGATAGGGGCTCTCGGCCAGCTGGGCCGGGGTCAGCTGCTCGTCACGCAGGGCGCACAGCAGTTGGCGATAGTCCTGGCCGCAGCGGCGCAGCGCCTCGGGATCCTCGAGCTTGTGGAAGGAGTGCAGCACGAAAGGGGGCAGCCAGCGCATGCCGCACAGCTGTGCGGTCTGCTGGAAGGGGAGCAGGAAGTCGAGCAACGGGCGCTGGTTGTAGCCGGCGCGGCAGTAGGATTCGGGGCCGCCCCCCGTGGTGATGGCGCTGAGCCACTGCTTGCCGTTGAGGGCATGGGCCTCGGGGCCGTAGGCATAGCCGTACTCCAGCACCAGGTCCATCCACTCTTTCATGATGGCCGGGCAGGAGTACCAGTAGAAGGGGTGCTGGAAGACGATGATGTCGTGCTCCGCCAGCAGGGCCTGTTCCCGTTTCACGTTGATGAACATGTCCGGATAGCGCTGGCAGAGATCGTGCAGGGTGATCCCCTCCAGCCCCTCGATGGCGTGCAGCAGTTGCTTGTTGGCCCGGGAACTCTGCAGTGCCGGGTGTGAAAAGATGACCAGAATGCGTTTCATGGGATTCCTGAAGAGGGTCTGCTGCCGGCACATGCGACAGACTGTGAGCTGAAACGTTATCAAGAAGCTCCCTGGCCCGCCAGTTCCGGGATCAGTGCGCGCAGCGCCGGATTCAGGGTCTGGTGGGTGGGGTAGCAGAGGCCGATGCGGCGGAACATCCGGGGGCCGCTCACGGGCAGGGTGCACAGGCCCGCTTCGTCCTCCACCAGCCCGTCGGGCAGGAAGCTGATGCCCACCCCGGCCAGCACCAGCGCCATCACCAGCCCCTTGCTCTCGGCCTTGGCCACCAGATTGAGAGTGAGCCGGTCACAGGCCAGCAGACCGATGGTTTGCTGATGGGCTTCGCAGGGTGGGCACTCAATGAAATCATGGTGTTGCAACTCAGCCAGCTCGATACGCGCCCTGCCCGCAAGAGGGTGCCCCCTGGGAACGCACAGCACGTACTCCTCTTCCCAGAGCGGCAGGAAGATCTCGTCCTCCCGGCGCAGGGCATCCAGGGTCAGCCGGCAGTCGGCCGGGGTGCCGTAATCGGAGAGGGTGAGATCCAGCTCGGGCAGCACCCCCTGCACCCGCCGAAGCAATCCCGCCAGCCGACGGCGGCTGAGGTCGGGCATGATGGCCATGTTGAGTCTCGCACGCGTCGCCTTCTGGCGAAACAGGGTCGGCAGGCGACGCGCCTCTTCCACCAGCTTGACGGCGTGGGGATAGAGATAGTGGGCCGGATCCTTCGCTTCCACCCCCTTCTTGCCCCGGATGAAGAGGCTGTCCCCCAGGCTCTCTTCGAGCTGGCGAAGGCCGGCGGAGAGGGAGGGTTGGCTCACGTGGCAGCGGGCTGCCGCCGCCGTGATGTTCTTCTCTTCATAGATGGCGATGAAGAAGCGCAGCAATCTCAGGTCCAGCATGGGGATACCATAGTTAATTCAGATGATAACCAGCGGAAAACTATATTTATCGCCGATGGATGTAGCGACTATAGTGACTGGGTCCCGTGCTGGCCAGCCCTTGTTTGACGCCCATTTCAACGCATCAGAAGGAAAACTCCATGTCCAAGTCCCTCGTGGTGATCACCGGCGCGTCCGCCGGGATCGGTGCCGCCATTGCCCGCGCCTTCTCCACCGCCGGCCATCCGCTGCTGTTGCTGGCCCGCCGGGTCGAGCCCATGCAGGCGCTGAACCTGCCCGATACCCTCTGCATCGGGGTCGATGTCACCGACACCGCCGCCATGAAGGCCGCCGTGGCGCAGGCGGAGGCGCAATTCGGCCCGGTGGGATGTCTGGTCAACAATGCCGGCGTCATGCTGCTGGGACAGGCCGACGTGCAGGATCCCGCCGAGTGGCAGCAGATGCTCAACATCAACGTGATGGGGGTTCTGAATGGCGTGCATGCGGTACTGGCCGGCATGAAGGCCCGCCGCAGCGGCACCATCATCAACATCAGCTCCATCGCCGGTCGCAAGACCTTCCCGAACCATGCCGCTTACTGCGCCACCAAGTTCGCCGTTCACGCCCTGACCGAGAATATCCGGGAAGAGGTGGCCGATGTGGGCGTGCGGATGGTGACCATCGCTCCGGGCGCGGTGGAGACCGAGCTGCTCAGCCACACCACGGACGAGAGCATCAAGGCGGGCTATCACGACTGGAAGGATCAGATGGGAGGCGTCATTGCACCCGAGGTGATCGCCGACGCCGTGCTCTACGCCTGGCTTCAGCCGGCCAACGTCTGCGTGCGGGAGATCGTGCTGGCGGCCACCCGCCAGCAACCCTGATGCAGACGGGGGAGGGGTTGACCCTCCCCCTGGGCCAAGGGTTACCATAGGCCCTCTTTCGTCATTGAGTCGTCTCATGGTCCTGACCCGTCGCCAACTCGCTCGCGCCCGCCGCTGGCTCCCCCTGTGGAGTCTGGTGCTGGTGCTGATGTCGTTTGGCAGCCGTGCGGCCGCCGATCTCTGTACCCTGACGCCCCATTGCAGCCAGAGCGAGCGTACCCTGGAAAAAGCCATGCCCTGCGGCAGCTTCACCTCGGCGCTCGCCATGACGGTGCTCACCAGCGACAGCCTGACGGTTGCCCGGCTTGAGCCCGACAGGCCGACATTCCTCTCTCCCTCTCTGTTCATGCCGGAGGCGCCCCTGGAGCGTCTCGAGCGTCCGCCCCGTCACCACGGCTGAGTCGAGTTTCCCTTTCCGGGCATTTCTTCTTAACCGAGGTGAGATATGTACAAGTCCCTGTTACTGGCCGTGCTGGCCGGTACCGTCAGTTTTTCTGCTCTGGCAACCGGGCAGATGACCGTCTACAAGTCCCAGTATTGCGGTTGCTGCAAGACCTGGATCAAGCACATGGAAGAGAACGGCTTTGAGGTCAAGGTCGTGGAAACCGAGCAGCTTGACCCGATCAAGCAGCAGCATGGCATCACCCCGCAGCTGGCCTCCTGCCACACCGGGGTGGTGAACGGCTATGTGGTGGAGGGGCATGTGCCCGCTGCCGACGTGCAGAAGCTGCTCAAGGAAAAACCGGCGATCCGCGGTCTGACCATTCCGGGGATGCCCCAGAGTGCGCCGGGCATGGATATTCCGGGTCAGCCCTATCAGGTGCTGAGCATCAGTGACGAGGGCGCGACCAAAGTCTGGTCGAGCTACCCCGGCTGATGGATGCTGACCGTGAGCAGACACACTTCCATCATGTGAGGCACACCTGAGCGAACCCGTGTCGCCCACGGTCAGGGAGGAGGGCCGCCATCGCGAGATGGCGGCCCTTTTTCGTCGATTTGGGGGGGAATGTCCGGGGAGCCCTTGCAACCCCGGGCGACAAGGGGCAGATTGATCGCCAATTTTTATTTTCTCAGGGACGCTTTTCCCACTGCCTGCCGGTGTGCCGTCTGGATGCGTGCAGCACCAGCGGGAGGGGCGGCCCTGTGACAGCGCAAAGGATGCGACATGTTCACCTTTTCCCGGGGGTTGCTGCTGGCTTGCCTGCTTGCTGCGCCCTGTTCCCATGCCAACGAAGAGTCCGCCATGCCTACAAGCGATACTTCCACCCAGCCTGTCATTGTCCCCCCGGTGGCTGCCAAGCACCCCCATACCCTGAAAAAACACGGGGACACGCGCGTCGACAACTACTACTGGCTGCGTGACGACGAGCGGCAGAAGCCCGAGGTGCTGGACTATCTCAAGGCCGAGAATGCCTACACCGAGGCCATGCTCGCACCGATCAAGCCGCTGCGCGAGCAGCTCTACAAGGAGATGGTGGCCCGTATTCCCCAGCAGGACGAGTCTGTCCCCTATGTGAAGAACGGCTACCGCTATCAGACCCGTTACGAGCCGGGCAAGGAGTACGCCATCTACTCCCGCAGCAAGGTGGAAGGGGACGGGGCGCCCGCCCTGCTGCTGGATGGCAACCAGCGCGCCGAAGGCCACGAGTTCTATGCCCTGGGGGCGCTCGAGGTGAGCCGCAACAACCGCTGGCTGGCGGTGGCGGAAGATTATCTCTCCCGCCGTCAATACAGGATCCAGTTCCTCGATCTGGAGAGCGGCGCCTGGGCCGCCGACACCCTCGAGAACACCTCCGGCAACCTGGTGTGGGCCAACGACAGCAAGACGGTCTTCTACGTGCGCAAGCACCCCAAGACCCTGCTGCCCTACCAGGTCTATCGCCACGAGCTGGGCACGGATCCCGCGAAGGACACCCTGGTCTACGAGGAGAAGGACGACTCCTTCTATGTGAGCCTCTACGCCACCACCTCGGAAGATTTCATCGTCATCTCCCTCTCCAGCACCACCACCAGCGAGGCGCGCCTCATTGATGCCAATGTGCCGGGCCAGACGCCACGCCTGTTCCTGCCCCGCCAGGTGGATCACGAATACAGCCTGGATCACTACCGCGGTCGCTTCTATGTGCGCTCCAACAAGGACGGCAAGAACTTCGGCCTCTACGAGACCAAGGAGAGTCCGGTGGATCGCTGGAAGGCGGTGATCGCCCCCAATCCGGACGTGCTGCTGGAGAGCTATGCCCTGTTCAGGGACTGGCTGGTGCTGGAGGAGCGCAGCCAGGGGTTGACCCGGTTGCGTCAGGTCAACTGGCAGAGCGGCGAACAGAAGGAGATCGCCTTCGACGATCCCGCCTATGTCACCTGGCTTGCCTACAACCCGGAGCCGGACACCAGCGCCCTGCGCTATGGGTACTCCTCCATGACCACGCCGTCCTCCACCTATGAGCTCGACATGGACAGCGGCAAGCGGACTCTGCTCAAGCAGCAGCCGGTGGCGGGCTTCGTGCCTGCGCAATATGCCAGCGAGCGGCTCTGGATCACCGCCCGTGACGGCGTGGCCGTGCCGGTGTCGCTGGTCTATCGCAAGGACAAGTTCAAGAAGGCAGGGGGTGGTGCAGGCACCAATCCCCTGCTGGTCTACGGCTATGGCTCCTACGGCGCCAGCATGGACCCGGACTTCAGCAGCTCACGCCTGAGCCTGCTGGACCGGGGCTTCGTCTACGCCATCGCCCATATCCGGGGTGGCGAGGAGCTGGGCCGCACCTGGTATGAAGAGGGCAAGCTGCTCAAGAAGCAGAACACCTTCAACGACTTCATCGACGTGACCGAGGCGCTGGTGGCGCAAGGCTACGGCGCCAGGGAGCAGGTCTATGCCATGGGAGGCAGCGCCGGCGGCCTGCTGATGGGGGCCGTCATCAACCAGGCGCCCCAGCTCTATCGCGGCGTGGTGGCCCAGGTGCCCTTCGTCGATGTGGTCACCACCATGCTGGACGAGTCCATTCCCCTCACCACAGGGGAGTATGACGAGTGGGGCAACCCGAACCAGAAGCGCTACTACGACTACATGAAGGCCTACAGCCCCTACGATCAGGTCAAGGCCCAGGCCTACCCGAATCTGCTGGTGACCACGGGGCTGCACGACTCCCAGGTGCAATACTGGGAGCCGGCCAAGTGGGTGGCCAAGCTGCGTGAGCTGAAGACGGACGACAACCAGTTGCTGCTCAGCACCGACATGGAGGCCGGTCACGGCGGCAAGTCGGGCCGTTTCAAGGCCTATGAGGACATCGCCCTGGAGTTCGCCTTCATTCTGGAGCTGGCTGGCAGCAAGGCGTGATGGCCGGGCCCAAATGAAATCAGCTTGTTACCAAACCCCGTTCCGGCAGCCCCGGATCGGGGTTTTTGCATCTTGGCGACAAAAGCGTCATTAACGTCGTGTTTATGCTGTTCAGTATGCATTTCGCGATATAACGGACCAGGTATCTAATCCTTGCCAGTCAAGGGTTGCGAAAGAATCTGGGCGTGCTTTTTATTGCTTCCCTTTGATAGTTCATGTAATTAATCTGCCCTTGAGAAATGAATGATCCGCTTCAAACTTCTCGCTATTTAAATCCGCCATTTTGCTGTTTTGTTTGATTTATGTTGGTGTTATGTGCTTAATCGGAGCGTTAATGCTTTTGAACTGACCCGTTTCTGGTCAGATCACCTCCGATCGGCATGACGCTGATTATCTCACCGCAGGATGATGGTGGCTTTTGGAAGGGCGCGTGCCGCTCGACCATTTCCTCGTACGAGGTCGTATAGGCGAACCCCGTCTTGATGCGGGTCTGTCTCATATTCTCCCGGGAAACGGGTGAAATAAATCAATGAAAAGGATGAAGAACATGAAAGGATTATCCTTGGCGTGCGCCTTGTCGGCGGCTCTGGTCGGTGTGTCGTTTGGTGGTCCGGTGCAAGCGCAGGAGCGCTTCGTGACCATAGGCACCGGCGGTCAGACCGGCGTCTACTACGTGGCGGGCCAGTCCATCTGCCGCTTCCTCAACCGCGGCGCCGCCGATCACCAGATCAAGTGCAACGCCCCGGCCAGTGGCGGCGGTGTTGCCAACGTCAACGGCATCCGCTCCGGCGAATTCAACTTCGGCATCATGCAGTCCGACCACCAGTACAAGGCGATGAAGGGCGTCGAGCCGTTCAAGGCCGAAGGTCCGATGGATGACATCCGCGCCGTCTTCTCCCTGCAGAGCGAAGTGTTCACCATCCTGGCCCGCAAGGACGCCAAGGTAGCCAGCTTCGACGACCTGAAGGGCAAGCGCGTCAACATCGGCAACCCGGGTTCCGGTCAGCGTGACACCTTTGAAGAGATCATGGCCGTGAAGGGCTGGGACAAATCCGCCTTCAGCCTGGTTTCCGAACTGAAACCCGCCGAGCAGGCCTCTGCCCTGGGTGACAACAACATCGATGCCATGAGCTACTTCGTCGGCCACCCGAACGGCGCCATCCAGGAAGCCTCCACCACCACGGACACCGTGCTGGTGCCGGTCACCGGCCCCGAGATCGACAAGCTGCTGGCCGAGAAGAGCTACTACAGCAAGGCCGAGATCCCGGGTGGTCTCTACAAGGGCAGCCCGAACCCGACCCCGTCCATCGGTGGCAAGGCGGTGCTCTCCACCAGCGCCAAGGCTGACCCGGAAGTGGTCTACCAGCTGGTCAAGTCCGTGTTCGACAACCTGGACCGTTTCAAGCGCCTGCACCCGGCCTTCGCGGATCTGAAGGAAGCCGACATGATCAAGGTGGGTCTCTCCGCTCCGCTGCATGAAGGCGCTGTGCGTTACTACAAGGAACGTGGCTGGATGTAATCCGGCTGCGTCTTCGGATGTGCCCCGGACTCGCTCCTCCTTCGGGGGAGCGAGTCTCATTTATTGCAGTACCTACAGAGTCACACTATGCAGCAAACACAACAACAAGAGGCGTTCTCGGCCGAGGAGCTGATCGCCCAGGACGTCGGCGCCAGGCTGCCCGTCGGCCCCATGAGCTGGATCATCGCGGGTCTTGCGCTGATCTGGTCCCTGTTCCAGCTCTGGATTGCCTCGCCGCTGCCCTTCTCCCTTGGCATCGGCGTCCTCAACGACACTGAAACACGCTCGATTCACCTTGCCTTCGCCATCCTGCTCGCCTACCTGGTGTTCCCCGCCATGCGCAGCTCACCGCGAGACAGGGTTCCCCTTGCCGACATCGCCCTCGGCCTCGTCGGTGCCGCCGTCGCCAGCTATCTGTTCGTGATGTACCAGGAGCTTGCCCAGCGTCCCGGCAACCTCACCACCATGGACTTCGCGGTGGCCTGCGTCGGCATCCCGCTCCTGCTGGAAGCGGCCCGCCGCGCCCTGGGCCCGGCCCTGGCGGTCATCGCCATCGTCTTCCTGGCCTACAGCCTGGCCGGTCCCTGGATGCCTTCCCTGCTGGCCCACCGCGGGGTGAGCCTGCATGCGCTGGCCAACCACCAGTGGATCACCACCGAAGGGGTGTTCGGCATCGCCCTTGGGGTCTCCACCAGCTTCGTCTTCCTGTTCGTGCTGTTTGGCGCCCTGCTCGAGCGCGCCGGTGCGGGCCATTACTTCATCCAGCTCGCCTTCAGCCTGCTGGGTCACCTGCGCGGCGGCCCGGCCAAGGCGGCCGTGGTCGCCTCGGCCCTGACCGGCGTCATCTCCGGCTCCTCCATCGCCAACGTGGTGACCACGGGCACCTTCACCATCCCAATGATGAAACGGGTCGGTTTCTCCAAGGAGAAGGCCGGCGCGGTGGAAGTGGCCTCTTCGGTCAACGGCCAGATCATGCCGCCGGTCATGGGGGCTGCGGCCTTCCTGATGGTGGAATACGTGGGCATTCCCTATGTGGAGATCATCAAGCACGCCTTCCTGCCGGCGGCCATCTCCTACATCGCCCTGCTCTACATCGTGCACCTCGAGGCACTCAAGCTCGGGATGCAGCCCATCGGCAACCGTCAGCCGCGCCCCTGGCTGCGTCGTCTGACCGGCTTCGCCTTCGGTGCCGCCCTCATCAGCGGCCTCTCCATGGCGGTCTACTACGGTCTGGGCTGGCTCAAGCCGGTGCTGGGTGACTATGCCCTGCCGGGGATCAGCGTGCTGCTGGCCGTCGCCTACCTGGGACTGCTGAAGATCGCCGCGAGCAACGCACCGCTGCCGGCGGAAGACCCGGACAAGCCACTGGACGAACTGCCCGAGACCCGCGCCGTGCTGCTCTCCGGCCTGCACTTCCTGCTGCCCGTGGTGGTGCTGGTGTGGTGTCTGATGGTGGAGCGCCTCTCCCCCGGCCTGTCGGCCTTCTGGGGTTCGGTGATGCTCATCATCATCCTGCTGACCCAGCGTCCGCTGCTGAACTGGCTGCGCACCGACGGCAAGCACGACTACGGCTCCTTCACCGATGGCGTGGTGGACCTGCGCGAGGGGCTGATTGCCGGTGCCCGCAACATGATCGGCATCGGCATCGCCACCGCCACTGCCGGCATCATCGTCGGGGCCGTCTCCCAGACCGGCGTCGGCCTGGTACTGGCGGATCTGGTGGAGTACCTCTCCATGGGCAACCTGCTGCTCATGCTGATCCTCACCGCCCTGCTGAGCCTCATCCTCGGCATGGGGCTGCCGACCACCGCCAACTACATCGTGGTGTCCAGCCTGCTGGCCCCCGTGGTGGTGACCCTGGGGCAGCAAAACGGCCTCATCGTGCCGCTCATCGCGGTGCACCTGTTCGTCTTCTACTTCGGCATCATGGCGGACGTGACCCCGCCGGTGGGGCTGGCCTCGTTCGCCGCGGCCGCCGTCTCCAAGGGCGACCCCATCAAGACCGGGATCACGGCGTTCTACTACAGCCTGCGTACCGCGGCGCTGCCGTTCCTGTTCATCTTCAACACCGATCTGCTGCTCATCAACGTGGACTTTGCCCACGGCGTGCTGATCTTCATCGTGGCCACCATCGCCATGCTGATCTTCGCTGCCGCCACCCAGGGCTTCTTCCTGGTGAAGAGCCGCTGGTACGAGAGCGTGTTGCTGCTGCTGGTGGCCTTCACCCTGTTCCGTCCCGGCTTCTGGATGGACATGCTGCACGATCCGTATCGCGACGCCGCGCCGGCCGAGCTGGCCCAGACCATGGGGCAGGTGGAGGCCGAGAGCACCCTGCGCCTGCGCATGGAAGGGGAAGATGCGGTGGGCAAGTTGCGCCGCTTCACCGTGCTGCTGCCGGTGCCGGAGGGCGCCAGTGGCGAGGATCGTCTGGCCAAGCTGGGGATCCAGACCTATGAGCAGGACGGCAAGATCCTGATCGACACCGTCACCTTCGGCAGCCAGGCGGCCGATCTGGGGCTGGAGATGGATCAGCAGATCCTGAGCGTCAAGGCGCCCACCGAGCGCTGGCCCAAGGAGCTGATGTGGCTGCCGGGCTTCCTGCTGTTCGGGGCCGTGGTCTGGCTGCAACGCCGCCGGGTCGCTCGACCCTGATCATCACCCAATAAAAAACGGCGCCTTCGGGCGCCGTTTTTTATGCTGGGCTGTGATGCCGGCCGCTTCGGGCCATCAGTCCAGGGCATCAGTTGGACTGGGTCTGCTTCTGTTTTTGCAGTTGGTCGAGGGTCTGCTGCTCCTGCGGGCTGAGGCCAAGCTGCTCGCAGGCCTGTTCAAAGCTGATGCCAAGATGGCACATCATGATGTCGATAGCGGGCAGGTAGTTGGTCATAGCGTCTTCCATGGTGATCCTCCAGAACTGTCTCTTATGCCCGAGGGCGGGGATGGGGGCAATTAGACTTTAGGTGTAGGGTGCCATCTGCTTCAGCCTCTGCCACTGGCCGGGGGAATTTGCTACTCTTGCGGGCACTAAAGAGGTTGCCGCCCCAGGGCGAGCAGCCGGTGAGGAGCAGGGCATGTTATTGAGTTTCTTGATCATCGCATCGGGCTGGTGGCACATCCGCGCGGCTTACGGCTCAGACTCCCGTCAGTTCTACATCAGCAAGCCCCTGACCATGCTGTTCATCATCGCCCTGGCGTTTGGCTACCAGGGCGACGATCACAACGGCTCCCACGCCTGGATCCTGCTCGGTCTCTGCCTGTCGCTGGCGGGGGACGTGCTGCTGATGCTGCCACGAGATCGCTTCATCCAGGGGCTGGCGGCATTTTTTGTCGCTCACCTCTGCTACATCGTCGGTTTCGCCCAGGGGCCCCTGGTGCTCAAGCTGGTGGACGGCCTGCTGCTGTTGCTGGTGGCCGGCATGGTGTTCGGGCTCCTGTGGGGCCAGCTCGGCGAGATGAGGATCCCCGTCTTCTGCTACATGCTGGTGATCATCGCCATGGCCTGGGTGGCCGCCGGTGCCTGGCATGCCTCTCTCACTGCCGGCAGCGCCGCCGCCCTGGTGGGGGCGCTGATGTTCCTCTTCTCCGACAGCATGCTGGCGCTGGACAGATTCCGCCGCCCCTTCCCCCATGCCACGGCCTGGATCATGAGCAGCTACTTCGCGGCCCAATTCCTGATCGCCGCCTCCCTGGCGGGCTGACCAGCGGGCAGCTATGAAAAACGGGCCTTCTGGCCCGTTTTGCTATGTGATCCCCACCTTTCACGCCTCGACCGGTTCTGCGTCAGGGGCCCTCGGGGCCGGCTGCTTGAGCAGCAGCATCAGGGCGCTGGCGATCAGCAGGAAGATACCCATCACGTAGAACACCTGGTTGTAGGCCATGATGGCCGCCTCGCGGCTGATGGTGTTCGACAGCATGGCCCGGGCCTGCAACTGGGCCTGCTCCGGCCCGGCTCCCTGGGCCATCATGGTCTGGGCCAGCTGCATCAGATAGGCCTGCCCCTCGATGCTGGTGGCGGCAAGGGTGCTGCCGATCTGGCTGACATGAGTCCGGGTGTCGTTGTCGATCAGGGTGGCGATGATGGCGATGCCGAAGGCGCCCCCCAGGTTGCGCAGCACGTTGAGCAGGGTGGAGGAGGAGGGGATCTCGTCCGGCGTCAGGCTGGCGGTCGCCACCAGGGAGAGGGGCACCATGATGAAGGGCTGCCCCAGGGCCCGCACGATGAGGGACTGGATCAGCTGGGGCCCGGCGTAGTCGGCATTCATGTTCACGTTCATGAAGCAGCTGATGGCGAAGACCAGAAAGCCGAAGCTCACCAGATAGCGCGGATCTATCTTGTGGGTCAGCTTGGGCACCAGGGGAAGCACCAGCAACTGGGGCAACCCCATCCACATCAGCACCTCACCGATTTCCAGGGCGTTGTAATTGTGGATCTGGGTCATGTAGAGGGGCAGCACATAGATGGATCCCATCAACCCCATACCGAGCACTAGATAGGCGAAGCAGGCCAGGGCGAAGCGCGGGTTGTGCAGCAGCCGCAGGTTGACCAGGGGGTGGCGGCGCAGCAACTGGCTGATGACGAAGAACACCAGGGCCACCACCGAGATGACGGTGAGCCGCACGATGAAGCTCGAGCCGAACCAGTCCTCCCGGTTGCCCTCTTCCAGCACCACCTCCAGAAGGCCGAGACCCACCGCCATGGTGAGGATACCGATGAGATCCACCCGCTTGATCACCTCCCAGTCCACTGGCTTCCTGTCCAGTCCGTGGGCCAGCATGGCCATCACCAGCAAGCCGGGCGGCACGTTCAGATAGAAGATGTAGTGCCAGGACATCTGCTCCGTCAGCCAGCCCCCCAGGGTCGGGCCGATGGCGGGGGCGAAGGTGGCGCACAGGCCGAACAGCGCCATGCCGGTGGCTCGCTTGTGCAGAGGCAGCAGGCTGACGATGAGGGAGAAGGCCATGGGGATCAGGGCCCCGCCGGTGAAGCCCTGCAGCGCCCGAAAGACGATCATGCTGGTGAGGTTCCAGCTGAACGAGCAGAGCACGGAGGCGACGATGAAGGCGCCCGTGGTCCACAGCAGGTAGCGCCGCACGCTCAGTCCCCGGCTCAGCCAGCCGCTCAGCGGAATGGCGATCATCTCCGCCACCAGATAGGAGGTGGAGATCCAGGAGCTCTCGCTCAGGGTGGCCGAGAGCGCCCCCTGAATGTCTTTCAGGGAGGCGTTGGTGATCTGGATGTCGAGGATGGCCATGAAGGCGCCGATGAGGCCCCCCATGACCGCGATCCAGTTGCGGCGTGGTATGGCGTCCATCAGTGGGCGGCCACCACGGTATCAGGGGTGCGGGTGTCGACGATCACCTCGGTGGAGAGGCCGGGCAGCAGCTTGCCCGCCAGGGCGCCCGGATCCGGGATGCGGATCTTGACCGGCACCCGCTGCACGATTTTGGTGAAGTTGCCGGTGGCGTTCTCCGGTGGCAGCAGGGCGAACTTGGCGCCGGTGGCCGGAGAGAGGCTGTCGATGATCCCCTCGACCGGTTGATCCGGATAGGCATCCAGGATCACCTCCACCTTCTGGCCCGGCTGCATGTGCTGCAACTGGGTCTCCTTGAAGTTGGCCTCGACCCACACCTGGCTCAGGGGCACCAGGCTGGCCACCTGCATACCGGACTGGACGTAGAGCCCTTCCCGCAGGCTGCGCTTGCCGATGATGCCATCAGCGGGGGCTCGCAGCTCGGTGTAGCCGAGTTCCAGCCTGGCTTGTTCAAGCTGGGCCTCGCTCAAAGCCAGCCTGGCCTGGTTCTGCTTGGCTTCGGCATCCAGCACCAGCAGCCGCTCGCGGGCGGCCTGCAAGGCTGCCTTGGCCTCCAGTGCCTGGGCCTGGTTGACCTGCAAGCCGGCACGCACCTCGTCCAGGCTGTCCTGGGAGCTGTAGTGACGCTCATTGAGCTGGCTGACCCGGCGCACCTGCTGCTGGGCCCGGACCTGCTCGGCATTGGCCGAGCTGACTTTTGCCTCTGCCTGGCGGATGAGGCTCAACTGCTGGATACGGGTGGCGGCGAGGTTATCCGCCGTCGCCTGGTTGAGGTGCAGATCGGCCTCGGCCTCCGCCACCTTGGTCCTGTATTCGCGGTCGTCGAGCCGGGCGATGAGCTGGCCGGCCTTCACCGCCTGGTTGTCGGTCACCAGTACTTCGCTGATGTAGCCGGAGAGCTTGGAACCGATGCCGGTCACCTCGCTTTGCAGGTAGGCGTTGTCGGTGCTCTCGAAGTAGCGGCCATGCAGATACCAGTAACCGGCAAACAGCAGGCCGAGCAGGGCCAGCACCATGGCGGCCAGCAGGGGGATCTTCTTGTGTTGACTCATGATATTGGTTTTCCTGAACTGTGGCGGGCAGGCTAACATCGTGTAACTGTTTCGATTAGTATCCATTCATGAGATATACAGTTTCACTGGTGAAACAATGGACCTGAATGCTGCCTTAATCCTCGTTCGTATCGTCGACAAGGGCTCCTTTACCGCCGCTGCCCAGGAGCTGGGCATGACCAAGGCGACGGTGAGCCGCCGCATTGCCGAGCTGGAGCAGCGTCTCGGCGCGCGGTTGCTCTATCGCTCCACCCGGCAGCTCACCCTGACGGAAGCCGGTGAACAATATTATCTACGCTGCAGCAAGGCGGTGGAGGAGCTGGCCCAGGCCGAGCTGATGCTCAGTGCCAGCCAGCAGGAGGTGACGGGGACCCTCAAGCTGGCGGTGCCCATCGAGACGGGACAGCTGGTGGTGGGCAGGCTGGTGGCGAACTTCCTGCAAGCCTATCCGGGCATGAAGGTGGAGCTGGAGCTGACCAACCGCATCGTGGATCCCATCAGCGAGGGGCTGGATGCCATCGTGCGGGTCGGCGACATGAGCGACTCCAACCTGGCGGCGCGGCGTCTCTGGAGCACCGAGCGGCTGCTGTGCGCCAGCCCGGACTATCTGGCGCGCCACCCGGTGATCCAGAGGCCCGCCGATCTGGTGCATCACGAGCGGATCGCGGTCAGCACGGGGTTCCTCGCCTCGCACTGGTGTTTCGAGCTGGATGATCGTGAAGTGCTGGTGGATCCCCCGTCCCGCTTCCAGGTCAACAACATCACCTGTGCCAGGGAGGCGGCGAAGGCGGGGCTGGGGCTGGCTTCCCTGCCCGCCATGCTGTGCCATGATGAGCTGGCGAACGGGACGCTGGTCTCCTTGCTGCCGGAGTGGCAGCAACCCAGGGTACCCATCTACCTGCTGTTTCCCGAGCGGCGCCTGATGCCGCGCAAGCTGAGGGCATTCATCGATTTTCTGGTGGCCAACGGCCCGGCTTACGGCATCGACAAGCTGCTGTAAGGGTTTCGAGGACAACGTATGGAGCGGTGGATGAATCTGTATCGGGCATCGCACTCCCGGAAGATGCTCGCCC
>NZ_MKUI01000021.1:0-18218 GCF_001898585.1 Aeromonas sp. 62-46
GACGACGGCCTGCGTTTCGCCATCCGTGAAGGTGGCCGTACCGTAGGTGCTGGTGTTGTAGCCAAAGTTATCGCTTAATCTTGGCTTACATAAATAAAGCAAAGCCCCTATAATAGGGGCTTTCTTATGCAGGGGCGTAGTTCGAATTGGTAGAACAGCGGTCTCCAAAACCGATGGTTGCGGGTTCGAGTCCTGCCGCCCCTGCCATATACCTCGTCTCGTACGGGGCTTTTGTGTCTTTGGTTACGTCAGATACAGGTGGGTTGTATGAGTGTTAGTTCTGAGGGTCAGGGCGGAAGCAAGGATACCCTGCTTTGGGGCCTGGTTTTCATCATCCTGGCGGCCGCTGTAGTGGGCAATTACCTGCTGAGCGACGTTATTGCTGCTGTCCGCGCCCTGGGTGTGGTCGTTGTCATCGCCGCTGCCGGTGCAGTGGCCCTGCAAACCACCAAGGGCAAGGCAACACTGGCGTTTGCCCGTGAGTCTCGCCTGGAAGTCCGCAAGGTCGTATGGCCGACCCGTCAGGAAGCCATTCAGACAACCCTGATTGTGCTGGCGGTGACTGCCGTGATGGGGCTGCTGCTGTTCGTGTTGGACGGCGCCTTGGTCTGGTTGGTCAACCTGATTACCGGTGTGTAAGGATAAGCCATGACTGAACAACGTGAACAGCGTATGAGATGGTATGTCGTGCAGGCATTTTCCGGCTACGAAGGCCGTGTTGCCAAATCCCTGCGTGAACATATCAAGATGCATGGCATGGAAGAGCTGTTTGGTGAAGTGCTGGTCCCGACTGAAGAAGTGGTCGAGATGCGTGCTGGCCAGAAGCGCAAGAGTGAGCGCAAATTTTTCCCGGGATACGTCCTGGTCCAGATGGTGATGGATGAAACCACATGGCACCTGGTACGCAATGTACCACGTGTAATGGGTTTCATCGGCGGTACCTCCGATCGCCCTGCTCCTATCTCCGATAAGGAAGCGGATGCTATCCTCAATCGTCTGCAAGATGCCCACGACAAGCCGCGTCCGAAAACCCTGTTTGAACCGGGTGAGATGGTCCGGGTTGCCGATGGTCCGTTCGCCGACTTCAACGGTACCGTTGAAGAGGTGGACTACGAAAAGAGCCGCGTGAAGGTCTCCGTACTGATCTTCGGCCGCTCAACGCCGGTAGAACTGGATTTTGGTCAGGTCGAAAAAGGCTGATTAATCTCTGTACGTTTAACGGTTGTCAGGGGCAGCGATTATCTCTATAATTCGCTGCCCCTTTATTTGTTGGGGAGCCGTTTGCAGGAGCATGTCTCCGAGGCGTTAGAACCCATTTTTGAGGTATTTTTGTAATGGCTAAGAAAGTCACAGCTTATATCAAGCTGCAAGTTAAGGCTGGCAGTGCTAACCCCAGCCCTCCCGTTGGTCCTGCTCTGGGTCAGCACGGTGTGAACATCATGGAATTCTGTAAGGCATTCAACGCCCGTACAGAAAAGCTGGAAAAAGGTTCTCCGACTCCGGTCGTGATCACCGTTTACAGCGACCGTTCCTTCACCTTCGAAACCAAGACTCCGCCCGCTTCCTTCCTGCTGAAGAAAGCCGCTGGTATCCAGTCTGGTTCCGCCAAGCCGAACAAAGACAAGGTTGGTAAGGTGACTGTGGCTCAGCTGCAAGAAATCGCCAAGACCAAAGAGCCGGATATGACTGGTGCCGATCTGGATGCAAAAGTACGTTGCATCGCCGGTTCCGCTCGTTCCATGGGCCTGGTAGTGGAGGAGTAAGACAATGGCTAAACTGTCCAAGCGTATGCGCGTTATTCGCGAAAAAGTTGACGGTACCAAAGAGTACTCCATCAACGAAGCCATTGCCCTGCTGAAAGAACTGGCTACCGCCAAGTTCGTTGAAAGCGTTGACGTTGCCGTTAACCTGGGTATCGATGCTCGTAAATCCGACCAGAACGTACGTGGTGCAACTGTACTGCCTCACGGTACCGGTCGTGACATCCGTGTCGCCGTGTTCACCCAGGGTGCCAATGCCGAAGCCGCCAAGGCTGCCGGTGCTGAACTGGTTGGTATGGACGACCTGGCCGAGCTGGTCAAGAAAGGCGAGATGAACTTCGACGTCGTCATCGCATCCCCGGATGCCATGCGTGTTGTTGGTCAACTGGGTCAAATCCTGGGCCCGCGCGGTCTGATGCCTAACCCGAAAGTGGGTACCGTCACTCCGAACGTAGCCGAAGCCGTCAAGAACGCCAAGGCTGGTCAGGTTCGTTACCGTAACGATAAGAACGGTATCATTCATACCACTCTGGGCAAGGTCTCTTTCAACGAAGTTCAGCTGAAAGAAAACCTGGAAGCGCTGCTGGTTGCCTTGAAGAAGGCCAAGCCGTCCTCCGCCAAGGGTGTATTCATCAAGAAAGTCAGCATCTCCACCACCATGGGTGCCGGTGTTGCCGTAGACCAAGCTTCCCTGGAAGCTCAGGCCTAATTGATGGGTTTTACAAGGCGCAAAATTTAATCTATAATTTTGCGCCTTGATTGGTTGGGGGTTTCGACCTCCGTCCAAGACCGCAGGAGGCCGCAAAGCCTTAATTCTTCCTGCGTAGACGGTGCCGGAAACCCAGCGAGAAAGATTCTTTCTCTTCTGGAATCCTGCTACCGCATCGTTCCCCTCTGTTGTAAAGGTAGGGGGGATGTGTCAGTACTGGGTCAACAGACCCGGATTCAATCCAGGAGTTAAGCCAATGGCATTGGGACTCGAAGACAAAAAGGCAATTGTTGCTGAAGTCAACGAAGCTGCCAAAGGCGCTCTTTCTGCAGTTGTAGCCGATTCTCGCGGCGTCACTGTAGACAAGATGACCGTCCTGCGTAAGACCGCTCGTGAAGCTGGTGTGTACATGCGCGTTGTGCGTAACACCCTGCTGCGTCGCGCGGTAGAAGGTACCGAATACGAGTGCCTGAACGACGCATTTACCGGTCCTACCTTGATTGCTTTCTCTAACGAACACCCGGGCGCTGCCGCTCGTCTGTTCAAAGAGTTTGCCAAAGCGAACCAAAAGTTCGAAATCAAGGCTGGCGCTTTTAACGGTGAGTTTATCGCCGCAGCACAAATTGATCGTCTGGCCACGCTGCCGACTTACGAAGAAGCAATTGCGAAGTTGATGGCTACCATGAAGGAAGCCTCTGCTGGCAAGCTGGTTCGTACTATCGCTGCTGTTCGCGACCAGAAACAAGCTGCTGCTTGATTCTCGCCTATCTAGGCTGTTTGAGTTTATTCAACATCAGGAATTTTTGTCATGTCTATCACTAAAGACCAAATCATCGAAGCCGTTGCTTCCATGTCCGTAATGGAAGTTGTTGAGCTGATCGAAGCTATGGAAGAGAAGTTCGGTGTTTCTGCCGCTGCTGCCGTCATGGCCGGCCCGGCTGCTGCTGAAGCAGTAGAAGAGAAGACCGAGTTCGACGTAGTTCTGACTGCTGCTGGCGCCAACAAAGTTGCCGTCATCAAGGCCGTTCGTGGCGCTACCGGTCTGGGCCTGAAAGAAGCCAAGGACCTGGTAGAAGCTGCTCCGACCAATCTGAAAGAAGCCGTGTCCAAGGACGAAGCTGAAGCTCTGAAGAAAGAGCTGGAAGCTGCCGGTGCTTCTGTTGAGATCAAATAATCTGCATTTATGTAGATTAGCCTGATAAAACAGGCTAGGGCTGGTGAATGTTTGTTCACCAGCCTTTTTGCGCTGTAGACTGAGAGCATTTCACACCGTTTACGACTCTCGGTGCACCAGCAATCCGGACCGCTTCATCGTCCGGGCCAACACAAAACGGTGTTGAGACAGAGCTGTCCCGCGGGACAGAGTGGGTCACTTATCAGCGAGCTGAGGAACCCTATGGTTTACTCTTATACCGAAAAAAAACGCATTCGTAAGGACTTCGGTAAGCGAGACCAGGTACTGGACACGCCTTATCTGTTGTCCATTCAGCTGGACTCCTTCAAGCAGTTCATCGAGGCCGACCCGGAAGGTGAATATGGCCTAGAGGCCGCTTTCCGTAGCGTTTTCCCGATCACCAGTTACTCCGGTAGTGCTGAGCTTCAGTATGTCAGCTATCGCCTGGGTGAGCCGGTATTTGACGTAAAAGAATGCCAGATCCGTGGAGTGACCTACTCCGCGCCGCTGCGTGTCAAGCTTCGTATGGTTCTGTACGACCGTGAAGCAGCTGCCGGCACCGTCAAAGATATCAAGGAACAAGAAGTATACATGGGCGAGATTCCGCTCATGACCGAGAACGGCACCTTTGTCATCAATGGTACCGAACGGGTTATCGTCTCCCAGCTGCACCGCAGCCCGGGCGTCTTCTTCGACCACGATAAAGGCAAAACACATTCATCCGGTAAGGTACTGTATAACGCCCGCGTTATCCCCTACCGTGGCTCCTGGCTGGACTTCGAGTTCGATGCGAAAGACAACCTGTTTGTCCGTATCGACCGTCGTCGCAAACTGCCGGCCTCCATTATTCTGCGCGCCCTGGACTTCAGTTCCGAAGAAATCCTGGCCACCTTCTTCGAGACCATCGGTTTCGAGGTCAAGGATGGCAAGTTGATGATGGATCTGGTGCCCGAGCGCCTGCGTGGCGAGACCGCGACCTTCGACATCATTGCCAATGGCGCCGTGGTGGTTGAAACCGGTCGTCGTGTCACTGCCCGTCACATCCGTCAGCTGGAAAAAGACGGCATCACCCAGATCGAGGTGCCGGTAGAGTATGTTGTTGGCAAAGTTGCAGCCAAGAACTACGCGCACCCGCAGACTGGTGAGATGGTTGTCACTGCCAACCAGGCGCTGAGCCTGGAAGCGGTTGCCAACCTGTCCCAAGCCGGCTTCAAGCACTTCGAGGTTCTGTTCACCAACGAACTGGATCACGGTGCCTACATGTCCGAGACCCTGCGTATCGACTCCAGCTCCAGCCGCCTGGAAGCCCTGGTCGAGATCTATCGCATGATGCGTCCGGGCGAGCCGCCCACTCGTGAAGCGGCCGAGCAGCTGTTCGAGAACCTGTTCTTCTCTTCCGAGCGTTACGACCTGTCTACCGTAGGTCGGATGAAGTTCAACCGCCGTCTGGGTCGTGAAGACGAGACCGGCGTTGGCGTGCTGACCAAAGACGATATCGTCGAGGTCATGAAGCGCCTGATCGACATCCGTAACGGTAACGACGAAGTGGACGATATCGACCACCTGGGTAACCGTCGTATTCGTTCCGTCGGTGAAATGGCCGAGAACCAGTTCCGTGTCGGTCTGGTCCGTGTCGAGCGTGCGGTGAAGGAGCGCCTGTCTCTGGGCGATCTGGACACCCTGATGCCGCAGGATCTGATCAACGCCAAGCCGATCTCCGCCGCGGTCAAAGAGTTCTTCGGTTCCAGCCAGCTGTCCCAGTTCATGGACCAGAACAACCCGCTGTCCGAAGTGACCCACAAGCGCCGTATCTCCGCGCTGGGCCCGGGCGGTCTGACCCGTGAGCGTGCCGGTTTCGAAGTTCGAGACGTACACCCGACCCACTACGGTCGTCTGTGCCCCATCGAAACGCCGGAAGGTCCGAACATCGGTCTGATCAACTCGCTGTCCGTGTATTCCCGCACCAACGAGTACGGTTTCCTCGAGACCCCGTACCGCAAGGTGATCGACGGTGTGATCACCGACGAAGTGGATTACCTGTCTGCGATTGAAGAAGGCAAGTACGTGATCGCACAGGCCAACGCCGCGACCACCGAAGATGGCCGTCTGAAAGATGAATTGATCCCGTGCCGTCACAAAGGTGAATCCACCTTTATGAACGCCGACCAGATCCAGTACATGGACGTGAGCCCGCAGCAGATCGTCTCTGTGGCAGCGGCCCTGATCCCGTTCCTGGAACACGATGACGCGAACCGCGCATTGATGGGTTCAAACATGCAACGTCAGGCTGTACCGACCCTGCGCGCTGACAAGCCGCTGGTAGGTACCGGTATGGAACGCGCAGTGGCCGTTGACTCCGGTGTGACCGTAGTGGCCAAGCGTGGCGGTATGATCGACTACGTCGATGCCTCCCGTATCGTTATCAAGGTCAACGAAGATGAGCTGCTGCCTGGCGAAGCCGGCATCGACATCTACAGCCTGACCAAATACACCCGTTCCAACCAGAACACCTGTATCAACCAGCGTCCGTGCGTGATGTTGGGTGAGCCGGTGATGGCGGGCGACGTGCTGGCTGACGGCCCGTCCACCGATCTTGGTGAACTGGCGCTGGGTCAGAACCTGCGCGTCGCGTTCATGCCGTGGAACGGTTACAACTTCGAAGACTCGATCCTGGTGAACGAGCGTGTTGTTCAGGAAGATCGCCTGACCACCATTCACATCCAGGAACTGGCCTGTATCTCCCGTGACACCAAGCTGGGTCCGGAAGAGATCACTGCTGACATCCCGAACGTGGGTGAAGCCGCTCTGTCCAAGCTGGACGAGTCCGGTATCGTCTACGTGGGTGCCGAAGTGAAGGGTGGCGACATTCTGGTCGGTAAGGTGACTCCGAAAGGTGAAACCCAGCTGACTCCGGAAGAGAAGCTGCTGCGCGCCATCTTCGGTGAGAAGGCGTCCGACGTGAAGGACTCTTCCCTGCGTGTACCGAACGGTGTGTACGGTACCGTGGTTGACGTGCAGGTCTTTACCCGCGATGGCGTGGAAAAAGACAAGCGCGCCAAAGAAATCGAAGAGATGCAGTTGAAGGAAGCGAAGAAGGACTTGACCGAAGAGTTCAAGATCCTGGAAGACGGCATTTTCGGCCGTTCCCGCAACCTGCTGCTGGCCGCCGGTTACAGCGAAGATCGTCTGAACAAGCTCGATCGTTCCAAGTGGTTTGAGCTGGCCATCGAAGATGAAGCCAAGCAAATCGAGCTGGAGCAGATCGCTGAACAGCACGTTGAGCTGAAGGCCGAGTTCGACAAGAAATTCGAGAACAAGCGTCGCAAGATCATCCAGGGCGATGACCTGGCGCCGGGCGTACTGAAGATCGTCAAGGTCTATCTGGCCGTCAAGCGTCGCATCCAGCCGGGTGACAAGATGGCGGGCCGTCACGGTAACAAGGGTGTTATCTCCAAGATCTGTCCGGTCGAGGATATGCCCCATGACGAGTACGGCCGTCCGGTCGACATCGTACTGAACCCGCTGGGTGTACCGTCTCGTATGAACATCGGTCAGATCCTCGAAGTGCACCTGGGCCTCGCGGCCAAGGGCATCGGCGAGAAGATCGACCGCATGATCAAAGAACAGCGCGAGCTGCACGAGATGCGCGAGTTCCTGCAACAGGTCTATGACCTGGGCGAGAAGGACTCCCAGCAAGTGAACATTGCCGAGCTGTCTGACGACGACGTGCGTACCCTGGTGGGTAACCTGCGTAAGGGTCTGCCGGTGGCTACACCTGTCTTTGATGGTGCCAAAGAGCGCGAAATCAAAGCCTTGCTGAAGCTGGCCGATCTGCCGGAATCCGGTCAGATCTCCCTGTTCGACGGTCGTACCGGTAACGCCTTCGAGCGCAAGGTTACCGTGGGTTACATGTACATGCTGAAGCTGAACCACCTGGTAGACGACAAGATGCACGCGCGTTCTACCGGTTCCTACAGCCTGGTTACCCAGCAGCCGCTGGGTGGTAAGGCGCAGTTCGGTGGTCAGCGGTTCGGTGAGATGGAAGTGTGGGCCCTGGAGGCTTACGGTGCGGCATATACCCTGCAGGAAATGCTGACCGTCAAGTCTGACGATGTGAACGGCCGTACCAAGATGTACAAAAACATCGTGGATGGCGACCACCGTATGGAGCCGGGCATGCCCGAATCCTTCAACGTATTGCTGAAGGAAATCCGCTCTCTGGGTATCAACATCGAGCTGGACGAAGAGTAAGAGCTCGCTCTTATTGTTCGAGAATTGACGTGGGCGCCCCGCTGTTTCGGCAGCCGGGGCGCCGAGGTTAGACTCCTGACAGGGGAAACACGTGAAAGACTTACTCAAGTTTTTGAAGGCTCAGACCAAGACCGAAGAGTTTGACAGTATCAAGATCGGTCTGGCCTCTCCTGACATGATCCGCTCCTGGTCATTCGGTGAGGTCAAAAAGCCTGAGACCATCAACTACCGGACTTTCAAGCCGGAGCGTGATGGTCTGTTCTGCGCCCGTATCTTCGGACCGGTGAAGGACTACGAGTGTCTGTGCGGCAAGTACAAGCGCCTGAAACACCGTGGTGTGATCTGCGAGAAGTGCGGTGTAGAAGTGACCCAGACCAAGGTCCGTCGTGAGCGCATGGGCCACATCGAGCTGGCCAGCCCGACTGCCCACATCTGGTTCCTGAAGTCCCTGCCGTCCCGTATCGGTCTGCTGCTGGACATGACCCTGCGTGACATCGAGCGCGTGCTGTATTTCGAATCCTATGTAGTGATCGAACCCGGCATGACCAACCTCGAGCGCAGCCAGATGCTCTCCGAAGAGAACTATCTGGACGCACTGGAAGAGTGGGGCGACGAATTCGACGCCAAGATGGGTGCCGAGGCCATTCTGGCTCTGCTGCGCGCCATCGATCTGGAAGGCGAAGTCAAAGCCATGCGTGAGGAGCTGGATCAGACCAACTCCGAGACCAAGCGCAAGAAGACCACCAAGCGTCTGAAGCTGATGGAAGCCTTCCTGCAATCCGGCAACAAGCCGGAGTGGATGATCATGACAGTGCTGCCCGTGCTGCCGCCGGACCTGCGTCCGCTGGTACCGCTGGACGGCGGTCGTTTCGCGACCTCCGATCTGAACGATCTGTACCGTCGCGTGATCAACCGTAACAACCGCTTGAAGCGTCTGCTGGATCTGGCTGCGCCGGACATCATCGTGCGCAACGAAAAGCGCATGCTGCAAGAGTCCGTGGATGCCCTGCTGGACAACGGCCGTCGTGGTCGTGCCATCACCGGTTCCAACAAGCGCCCGCTGAAATCCCTGGCCGACATGATCAAGGGTAAGCAAGGTCGTTTCCGTCAGAACCTGCTGGGTAAGCGTGTCGACTACTCTGGTCGTTCCGTTATCACCGTAGGTCCGACCCTGCGTCTGCATCAATGCGGTCTGCCGAAGAAGATGGCACTTGAGCTGTTCAAGCCCTTCATCTACGGCAAGCTGGAATCCCGCGGTCTGGCGACCACCATCAAGGCCGCCAAGAAGATGGTGGAGCGCGAGGAAGCCGTCGTTTGGGACATCCTGGACGAAGTGATCCGCGAACACCCGGTTCTGCTGAACCGTGCGCCGACCCTGCACCGTCTGGGTATCCAGGCGTTTGAACCGACCCTGATCGAAGGCAAGGCCATCCAGCTGCACCCGCTCGTCTGTGCCGCCTATAACGCGGACTTCGACGGTGACCAGATGGCGGTCCACGTACCGCTGACCCTGGAAGCCCAGCTGGAAGCGCGTGCCCTGATGATGTCCACCAACAACATCCTGTCGCCTGCCTCCGGTGAGCCGATCATCGTTCCTTCCCAGGACGTGGTCTTGGGTCTGTACTACATGACCCGTGCCCGTATCAACGCCAAGGGCGAAGGTATGGTGCTGTCCGGCCCGAAAGAGGCCGAGAAGGTCTACCGTGCCGGTCTGGCCGACCTGCATGCTCGCGTCAAGTGCCGCATCACCGAGTACGTGAAGAACGAAGCCGGTGAGCTGGTTGCCAAGACCGAGATGAAGAATACCACCGTTGGTCGTGCGATCCTGAGCCTGATCCTGCCCAAAGGCATGGAATACGCTCTGATCGACGAGCCGAAGGTACTGACTGCTGCAGAGCAGGCTGACCTGGACGCCAACCCGCAGAACTGGATCAAGTGCGTCTCCAACAAGGCGCTGGGCAAAAAGCTCATTTCCCGTCTGCTGAACACCTGCTATCGCAAGCAGGGCCTGAAGGATACCGTCATCTTCGCTGACCAGCTGATGTATACCGGTTTCCACTACGCGGCCCTGTCCGGTGCCTCTGTTGGTATCGATGACATGGTCATCCCGGATGCCAAGAAAGACATCATCGCTGCTGCAGAAGCCGAAGTCGCCGAGATCCAGGACCAGTTCCTGTCCGGTCTGGTGACCGCGGGCGAACGTTACAACAAGGTTATCGATATCTGGGCCAGCGCGAACGATCGTGTCTCCAAGGCCATGATGGACAACCTTTCCAAGGAGCGTAACGTCAACTCCCTGGGCGATGAGGAAGAGCAAGCCTCCTTCAACAGCATCTTCATGATGGCCGACTCTGGTGCGCGGGGTTCCGCCGCCCAGATCCGTCAGCTGGCCGGTATGCGTGGCCTGATGGCGAAGCCGGATGGCTCCATCATCGAAACGCCGATCGTGGCGAACTTCCGTGAAGGTCTGAACGTACTGCAGTACTTCATCTCCACTCACGGTGCTCGTAAAGGTCTGGCGGATACCGCACTGAAGACAGCGAACTCCGGTTACCTGACCCGTCGTCTGGTTGACGTGGCCCAGGACATGGTGATCACCGAGGACGATTGCGGCACTACCGACGGTCTGTGGATGACTCCGCTGATCGAGGGTGGCGACGTGGTCGAGCCGCTGCGTGAGCGTGTGCTGGGTCGTGTGGTGGCCGAAGACGTGATCAAGCCGGGTACCGAGGATGAAGTGCTGGTAGCACGCAACACCCTGCTCGACGAGCAGCTGTGTGACCTGCTGGAGCGCAACTCCGTCGACCGTGTGAAGGTACGTTCTGCCATTACCTGTGAGACCGACTTCGGTAACTGTGCTCACTGCTACGGCCGTGATCTGGCCCGTGGTCACCTGGTTAACAAGGGTGAGGCTGTCGGTGTTATCGCCGCCCAGTCCATCGGTGAACCGGGTACCCAGCTGACGATGCGTACCTTCCACATCGGTGGTGCCGCATCCCGAGCGGCTGCCGAGAGCAGCATCCAGGTGAAGAACACCGGTAGCATCAAGTTGCAGAACGCCAAGTTCGTTCTGAACAACTCTGACAAGCTGGTTATTACCTCCCGTTCTACCGAGCTGACCATCATGGACGAGATGGGCCGTACCAAGGAAAGCCACAAGCTGCCTTACGGTTCCGTGCTGGAAGTGAAGGATGGCGAAGCGGTGAACGCCGGTGATACCGTCGCGAACTGGGACCCGCACACCCACCCGATCATCACCGAAGTGGCGGGTCGTCTGCACTTCGAACACATGATCGACGGTGTGACCATCACTCGTCAGACCGACGAGCTGACCGGCCTCTCTTCCATCGTCGTACTGGATGTCAACGAGCGTCCGAGCGCCGGTAAAGAGATGCGTCCGACCGTGAAACTGGTCGACCTGAATGGCAAGGATGTGATGATCCCGGGCACCGACGTTCCCGCCCAGTACTTCCTGCCGGGCAAGGCGATCGTGAACCTGGAAGATGGTGCCAACGTGGGCGTGGGTGACGCGGTTGCGCGTATCCCGCAAGAGTCCAGCGGTACCAAGGACATCACCGGTGGTCTGCCGCGCGTTGCGGATCTGTTCGAAGCACGTCAGCCGAAAGAGCCGGCCATCCTGGCCGAGATCTCCGGTACCATCTCCTTCGGGAAAGAGACCAAGGGCAAACGTCGTCTGGTCATCACCCCGACCGATGGTGGCGAGATCTATGAAGAGATGATTCCGAAATGGCGTCACCTCAACGTGTTCGAAGGTGAAAAAGTTGAGAAGGGTGAAGTGCTGGCGGACGGTCCCGAGTCTGCTCATGACATCCTGCGTCTGCGCGGTATCAGCCCGGTCGCCAACTACATCGCCAACGAAGTGCAGGACGTTTACCGTCTGCAAGGCGTTAAGATCAACGACAAGCATATCGAAGTCATCGTGCGTCAGATGCTTCGCAAGTGCGAGATCCTGAGCGCTGGCGACACCGACCTGATCGAAGGTGAGCAGGTTGAAGTGGCCCGTGTGAAGATTGCCAACCGTAAACTGGTTGCCGAAGGCAAGACCCCGGCTACCTACCGTCATATCCTGATGGGTATTACCAAGGCATCTCTGAGCACCGAGTCCTTCATCTCCGCAGCTTCCTTCCAGGAGACCACCCGCGTGCTGACCGAAGCAGCCGTTGGTGGCAAGCGTGATGAACTGCGCGGCCTGAAAGAGAACGTGATCGTGGGTCGTCTGATCCCGGCTGGTACCGGCTTTGCCTACCACCACAGCCGCATCAACCAGCGTGCCGCCGCAGCCCGTGCTGTCGGTGTGCCGCAGGTGACTGCCGATGAAGCTCAGCAAAACCTGGCGGATCTGCTCAACGCAGCCGGCAGTTTTGACGAAGAGTAATCTTCCGCTGCAGTGATCGAAAAGGGCCCCTTCTAGGGGCCCTTTTTTTATTTCCCATCCGGCGCCCAGCGTGCACCTGGCTGGGGCAGGGGGATGATCCAGTGCAAGGTTATAGAGCAAAAAATCAAAAAAAGTTGACATTGCCCCGTCGCAACTGAAAACTCGGGAAAGTTGAATGGGTATTACAGGGGTAGAACATGGCTGTCGGTATCGAGGAAGTACTGCTTCCCGAAGAGCAACTGAGCGGTCGCGCTTTTACAGACGAAGACAGGGAGCTGTTGCGTTCATATGGGGGCCTTATCGAAGGCCTGGCCGATCTGTTCGGCAAGCACTGCGAGGTGGTGCTCCACTCCCTGGAAAATCTGCATGAGTCCGTGATCCAAATCGCGAATGGTTTCAATACGGGTCGAACTCTGGGGGCGCCGATCACCGATCTCGCCCTGCGGATGCTCAAGGATATCGAGAGCACGGGTCAGGATCACACCCAGAGTTATTTTGCCCGCAGTCGGACAGGTGCCTTGATGAAGTCGAGCACCATCGCCATCCGTAACCGCGACAAGCAGGTGATCGGCCTTATCTGCATCAACCTGCACATCAATGCACCTTTCCACGAGTTCGTGGCCGAATTCTTCCCGACGCCACAGCAGGTGGAGCGGCAATCACCGGAGACCTTCGCCAACAGCGTCGAAGAGCTGGTTGCCCAGACGGTGGACAACACCATCGACGAGATCAATCGTGATCCCTCCGTGGCCAACAATGCCAAGAACCGTTTTATCGTGACCCAGTTGTTCGAGAAGGGCATATTTGATATCAAGGACTCGATCAACCTGGTCGCCGACAAGCTGAATATTTCCAAACATACCGTGTATCTCTACATCCGACAGCGCAAGCAGGGTGAAGAAGAGAGCGAGTAAGCGCCATAGATAGGGGATAGATAACAATGGCTAAAGAAGTGATTGCAACCGACAAGGCGCCTGCCGCAATTGGCCCTTATGTCCAGGCTACCAAGCTGGGTGAGCTGGTCTTTACCTCCGGGCAGATCCCGCTCGATCCGGCCACCATGGACATCGTTGCCGGTGGCATCGAGGCTCAGGCAGAGCAGGTGATGAAGAATCTGGTCGCAGTCTTGAAAGCCGCAGGGGCCGATACCAGCAAGGTACTGAAGACCACCTGCTTCCTGAGTGACATGAACAACTTCGTGGCCTTCAACCAGGTGTATGCCCGCTACTTTGGCGAATCCGCTCCGGCACGTTCCTGCGTGGAGGTCGCTCGTCTGCCCAAGGATGTGCTGGTCGAAGTCGAAGCCATCGCCTACGTCTGAGCCTGTTTCATTGGAAAAGCCCCTCCCAGGAGGGGCTTTTGCGTCTGTGAGGTAGAATGGATGCACCGCTGTGCAGGAGTGCGATCATGAGTCTGAATTTTGCTCTGCTGGTCACCGGGCCCGCCTATGGCACCCAGACGGCCAGCACGGCCTATCGTTTTGCCCTGAGTCTGGTCGAGCAGGGACACCGCTTGTCCCACCTCTTCTTCTATCAGGAGGGGGTGTGCAATGCCAATGGCCTCCATGCGCCAGCCAGCGATGAGACCGACCTGGTGGCGTTGTGGCGCGAGTTGGCCATCCAGCAGGGCATCCGCATCGATGTGTGTGTGGCTGCGGCCATGCGCCGTGGCGTGCTGGATGAGCAGGAGGCCAAGGGAATGGGACGGGAGCATTTCAATCTGGAAGCCCCATTCTGCCTGAGCGGGCTCGGTCAGTTGGCGGAAGCCGCACTGACCGCTGATCGCTTCGTACAGTTCTAGGGGGACAAGATGACCAGAATAGCGTTTATCTCACGGCGTGGTCCCCATGGTTCGGCGAGTGGTCGGGAGGGGCTGGATGCCCTGCTGGCCACCTCTGCATTGACGGAGTCCCTGGCCCTCTTTCTGGTGGGGGATGGCGTGATGCAACTGGTGAGGGAGCAATCGCCACACGCCATATTGCAGCGTCACTACGCCCCGACCTTCAAGATGCTGGAGCTGTATGACATCGAGGAGGTCTATGTCTGTGCGGTGTCACTGGCTGAGCGAGGACTGACGGCGGCGGATCTGCTAATCCCAGTTATTCCGCTCTCTCCTGCGGAAATTCGCCGTAGCTGGGCGGGTTTCACCACCCACATCTGCTTCTGAGGTGCCCGTGATACAGCTGATATTGAACTCTCCCTTCATGAGCCAGGATCTCGAGTTGGCGTTGCGTTACCGCATGGAAGGGGATCTGGTGGTGTTGATGCAGGATGCCGTGATGGCGGCGGCTGCCCCCGGGTGGTGCGAGCGCTTGGCAGACGTCCCCCTTTACGTCATGAAGGAAGACCTGCAAGCGAGAGGCTTGTCATCCGGGATCGGGATGGAACTCGATATGCCGGGTTTGATCAGGTTGATCGCCGAGCACGGATCACCGCAGACCTGGGGCGGTTAGACTTGGTTTTCCTTTTTATCTCAGTTGCTTAGCATAATGTCATTCGACTGTCATTTGCCATTTCGGTGTGCAAATTGTATAAATCTTGACTCCCCAGACAACAGGGCATAAAATTTCGCGTCCCCGTATCTGCGGGGAGGATTTTTCACACGTTTATGAAGTCATTATCAGGAGCCTTTTGATGGCAACTATTAACCAGTTGGTTCGCAAGCCACGCATCAAGCTCGTTGTGAAAAGCAACGTGCCGGCGCTGGAAGCGTGCCCTCAGAAGCGTGGCGTATGCACCCGTGTATACACCACCACCCCGAAGAAGCCTAACTCTGCACTGCGTAAAGTATGCCGTGTACGTCTGACCAACGGCTTCGAAGTCACCTCCTACATCGGTGGTGAAGGTCACAACCTGCAAGAGCACTCTGTTGTTCTGATCCGTGGCGGTCGTGTAAAAGACTTGCCAGGTGTTCGTTATCACACCGTTCGTGGTGCGTTGGACTGTGCCGGTGTTAAAGACCGTAAGCAGGCTCGCTCCAAGTACGGCGTGAAGCGTCCGAAAGCTTAATGGTTCTCCGTTAAGTAAGGCCAAACGTTAATTCGTTTCTAGTTAGATAACTTTCTAGTTTTGGGTAACCCCTGAAGTTACGGAGAATTTGAAATGCCAAGACGTCGTGTTGTTGGTCAGCGTAAAATCCTGCCGGATCCCAAGTTCGGATCAGAGCTGCTGGCTAAATTTGTCAACGTAGTAATGGTTGACGGTAAGAAATCTGTTGCAGAAGCCATCGTATATGGCGCCCTGGACATCATTGCCACCAAATCTGGCAAAGAGCACCTGGCCCTGTTCGAAGTCGCTCTGGACAACATTCGTCCGGCGGTCGAGGTTAAATCTCGTCGCGTCGGTGGTGCAACCTATCAGGTGCCGGTAGAAGTTCGTCCGGTACGTCGCAATGCTCTGGCAATGCGCTGGTTGGTTGATGCCGCTCGTAAACGTGGTGAAAAATCAATGGCTCAGCGTTTGGCTGGCGAGCTGCTGGATGCCGCTGACAATAAGGGTTCGTCTGTCAAGAAACGTGAAGACGTTCACCGTATGGCTGAAGCGAACAAGGCCTTCGCTCACTTCCGCTGGTAATCCGCTTGCGCAGGGTCTTCTGACTCTGCGCACCTTTAATTATCTGGGGACAAGCGCCCTAGTAAGAGGATGACAATGGCTCGTACAACCCCCATTGAGCGTTATCGTAATATCGGTATCTCCGCTCACATCGACGCCGGTAAGACTACTACTACCGAGCGCGTTCTGTTTTACACCGGTGTAAGTCACAAAATCGGTGAAGTTCACGATGGCGCCGCCACCATGGACTGGATGGAACAGGAACAAGAGCGTGGTATCACCATCACCTCCGCCGCGACCACCGCTTTCTGGTCCGGTATGGGTAAACAGTTCCAACCGCACCGTATCAACATCATCGATACCCCGGGCCACGTTGACTTTACTATCGAAGTAGAGCGTTCCATGCGTGTTCTGGATGGCGCCGTGATGGTGTACTGTGCCGTAGGTGGCGTACAGCCCCAGTCTGAGACCGTATGGCGTCAGGCTAACAAGTACAAGGTTCCCCGTATCGCGTTCGTCAACAAGATGGACCGTACCGGTGCCAACTTCCTGCGCTGCGTTGAGCACATCAAGACCCGTCTGAAAGGCAACCCGGTTCCGCTGCAACTGAACATCGGTTCAGAAGAGAACTTCAAGGGTGTTATCGACCTGGTCAAGATGAAAGCCATCAACTGGAGCGAAGCTGACCAGGGCGTTTCCTTCGACTACGAAGACGTGCCTGCCGAGCTGCTGGAACAGGCGCAAGAAATGCGCATGAACCTGGTTGAAGCCGCTGCTGAAGCGTCTGAAGACCTGATGGAAAAATACCTGGGTGGTGAAGAACTGACTGAAGAAGAGATCAAGAAGGCTCTTCGTCAGCGTGTTCTGAACAACGAAATCATCCTGGTTACCTGTGGCTCCGCGTTCAAGAACAAGGGCGTACAGGCCATGCTGGATGCCGTGGTCGAGTACCTGCCGGCTCCGACCGACGTTGCTGCTATCGACGGTCTGAAGCTGGACGGCGAGACCAAGGACGAGCGTCACGCTTCCGATGACGAGCCGTTCTCTGCTCTGGCGTTCAAGATTGCTACCGACCCGTTCGTGGGCAACCTGACCTTCTTCCGCGTTTACTCCGGTGTGGTTAACTCCGGTGACTCCGTGCTGAACTCCGTTAAAGAGAAGCGCGAGCGTTTTGGCCGTATCGTTCAGATGCACGCCAACAAGCGTGAAGAGATCAAAGAAGTTCGCGCAGGCGACATCGCTGCTGCCATCGGCCTGAAGGACGTCACCACCGGTGACACCCTGTGTGACGAAAACGCACCGATCATCCTGGAGCGTATGGAATTCCCGGAGCCGGTAATCTCCATCGCCGTTGAGCCGAAATCCAAGGCTGACCAGGAGAAGATGGGTCTGGCTCTGGGCCGTCTGGCTCAGGAAGATCCGTCCTTCCGCGTATGGACCGACGAAGAATCTGGCCAAACCATCATCGCCGGTATGGGTGAGCTGCACCTGGACATCATCGTTGACCGTATGCGTCGCGAGTTCAAGGTAGAAGCCAACGTAGGTAAGCCGCAGGTTGCCTACCGTGAAACCATCCGCAACACCGTCAAGGACATCGAAGGCAAGCATGCCAAGCAGTCCGGTGGTCGTGGTCAGTACGGTCACGTCGTTATCGACATGTACCCGCTGGAAGAAGGCAAAGCCTACGAATTCGTCAACGACATCAAGGGTGGCGTGATTCCGGGCGAATTCATCCCGGGTGTTGACAAGGGTATCCGCGAGCAGCTGAAGTCCGGCCCGCTGGCAGGCTATCCGGTAATGGATCTGGGTGTGCGTCTGCACTTCGGTTCCTACCACGATGTCGACTCTTCCGAACTGGCGTTCAAGATCGCTGCTTCTCTGGCGTTCAAGGCTGGCTTCATGAAGGCCAACCCGGTACTGCTCGAACCGATCATGAAGGTCGAAGTCGAGACTCCGGAAGACTACATGGGCGACGTGATCGGTGACCTGAACCGTCGTCGCGGCCTGATCGAAGGCATGGAAGATGGCCCGTCCGGCAAGATCGTACGTGCGCTGGTGCCGCTGGCCGAAATGTTCGGTTACGCCACCTCCCTGCGTTCTGCTACCCAGGGTCGTGCTTCCTACGCCATGGAATTCGCCAAGTATCACGATGCCCCGACCAACGTCGCCCAGGCCGTGATCGAAGAGCGCAAATCCAAGTAATTTAAGATTCCCCGCCTACGACGGTAGGCGGGTTTAACCTAGAAGGACTACGTCGTGTCTAAAGAAAAATTTGAGCGTAATAAACCGCACGTAAACGTCGGCACCATCGGCCACGTTGACCACGGTAAAACCACCCTGACCGCCGCCATCACCAACGTGCTGGCCAAGCACTTCG
>NZ_MKUI01000022.1:0-141263 GCF_001898585.1 Aeromonas sp. 62-46
TGATCCATACCTGCCATAGAGCTATGATCCATCGCTGGCATTGCACCTGATGCCATACCAGGCATTGAGCCATGATCCATACCTGCCATGGAGCCGTGATCCATTCCGTCCATGGAGCCCATCATATCTTCCATTGAAAGAGGCTCAGGTTTGTCTACAGTAGGAATCGGAGCTGAAAGGCCAATCGCCGTCGACAACGTACCTCGGGCAAAACCAGTACGATCCATCGACTGTGCGAAAATCGTATGGGCGTTATCGATGGGTTGAACAATGACATCGTAAGTTTCACCAGGGCCGAAACGAAACTCATCTACGTCTATAGGTTCAATATCAACACCATCGGTTTGTACAACCGTCATTTTTATGCCTGGAATTCTGACATCGTAAAAAGACCCTCCAGCACCATTTATAAATCTAAGTCTGATTTTCTCACCTTTATTAAAGACACCAGTCCAATTTCCATTAGGGGTTGTCCCATTCATTAGATAGGTTAAAGTTGCGGAGGATAAGTCAGCCAAATCTGTAGAATTCATTCTCATTTCATTCCACATCTGGCGTTTGGTGAAGGCAACTTTTAATCCACTGTTGCTGACATCGTTAATGAAGTCGATAGCTGTAGGCTGATTAAAATTATAGTAATCACTTTGCGATTTCAATTTTGATAAAATTCGCATCGGGTGCTCATCTGTCCAGTCTGACAAGAGAACAACATAATCTCTATCGGCTGATATAATCTCGCCTTCTTTTGGCTCTATAATTAAAGCGCCATACATTCCCGTCTGTTCTTGAGAACCAGAGTGAGAGTGATACCAATATGTACCGGACTGTTCCAACGTGAATTTATATGTGAATGTCTCTCCTGGTTTAATACCATTGAAACTAATACCAGGTACGCCATCCATTTCAAATGGGAGTATTATACCATGCCAATGAATAGAGGTAGGCTCACTGAGCTTATTGGTAACACGAAGAGTAACCTCATCGCCTTCCTTTAAGCGTAATGTCGGTGCAGGTATGGAGCGATTGACAACCGTGGCAATTCTTGTACTTCCAGTAAAGTTGACAACAACTTCTTCAACTACCAGATCGATTACTGTTCCACTTAAAACTGAGCTGTAAACCTTTTGCGGCAGTTCTTCTTTAGCGTTAATTGACATAGGAATCGATGCCACAACTCCGCCAGCAGCAATCCCTTGAACAAACTTTCTTCTTGAGATAGAAGGATTAAATCCATTTTTACTATGAACATCATTCATAAGCGCCTCCATTTCATCACAGCTGTGATGTGTGATGATGCTCATTATAGAAATCAATGTACAATTACAATACTGTCATTTTTCTCAATGCGTAGAAAGAAATGCGCCAAACTTACGTTAAGCGCATGATTTTATTTGCTTTATCTGTTTCGCCCACTACCCATTCCATGCTGAAGTGCAATCACATGGACATCACCGTTGTAGCTGACTTTGACTGTGTTGATACTTTTGCCCATGGGGAGTTGCAGTTGCTTTGTCTTCCCAGGAGTAGCCATTACAGTACCCAGTTTAGTGTCATCCAGGGTAGATACACTTACAGTGTCGGTACTAAGTGCGTTGGCACTCCAATCCATATATATAATGTTGTGCCCAGCACGAACGTTATAAGGCACCGGAGCCTGAGCAAAAGCGGAGAAGCTTCCGACGACCAGCGTACATGCCATTAATGCACCAATTTTAATATTCATAAACCACCTCATTTAATTATGACTCAAGTTACGTGACTAACTATAAACTCTGAGTCATTACATGAAGCTGTCACAAAAATTACAAATTAGTAATAAACCTATTGAAGAGCGCTTGGGGAAAGCTGGATGACTGGATCAGGACATACCCTATTTTTGGCCTGCTCAGATAGAGATTCGGTTCATGCAGCATGAATCGCCCGGCTTCTCTAGGGAAAGTGCGAACAAGTATCCCAAGAACAAAAAATGAAAATTTTAGTCATTTAATATCAATGGGTTACCAGTAAATGCTCTCGTGCCATATGACTTATTCGCACCTTCCTTAGTTATACCTGACAGAACGATAATTATCGAAAACGCCATGCACACCCATAAGAATTCCATTGTGGTGGTACTGTTGGGCTTTCATGCACTATGCCGCCCGAAACTCAAGGGGCTGGAATGTGACTGGGTGATGGTCAGCAAGTGACGAGCCCAAACGCCCGCATGCACAAGCCAAATAGGTCTTGAGCTGGTATCAGGGTTGAAGCAATACTGCTGCAAGGGGATGTGGTGCCAGTGGTTTGCCAGCATGCGGTAGAGGTGGGTTGCAACCTTATAGTGATGGGGGCTTACGGTCACTCACGGATCAGGCAGTTCATTGTGGGAAGCACGACAGCGGGGATACTGAAAACGACCAAAGCCTCTCTGCTGTTGCTGAGGTAATTTAGTAGCAGGGGCGGGATAACCTGCCCCTGCGTGTATCAGAACCAGCTTTGCACCGCCTCTCTGGCAGGTATCCCACCGGCATGTACTACCTTGTCATCGATGACGACTGCTGGCGTAGACATCACCTTGTACTTCATTATCTCGGGCAATGACTCCACCTTCTCAAGCTGAATTGACACACCAAGCTCATCCACCACCTGCTGGATAAGTTGAACAGTGTTCTTGCAGTTGGCGCAGCCGATGCCGAGCACTTTTACATTTTTCATCTCATATTCCTCATCAAGAAATTAACGGCGATACGAAGTTAAACACCCACCCAACCAACGTGAAGGAAACCAGTAGCACCAGCAGCAAGGTGCCCAGTAACTGCCACTTCATCACTTGTTTGAGCAGAATAAATTCAGGAAAACTGGCCGCTACTGTGCTCATACAAAATGCCAGTGTCGTCCCAATCGGCAGCCCATTGACAATCAAGCTCTCCATCACCGGGATCACTGCGGTGGCGTTGGAGTAGAGGGGAATGCCGATGAGAACCGCCACAGGCACTGACCACCATTGGCCTGCTCCAAGATGTGAGGCAATCCAGCCATCAGGCACAAAGCCATGAAGCGCGGCACCAAGCCCCACACCGACAATGACCCAGATCCATACCCGTTTGAAGATGGTGAGGGTTTCATCTTTAGCAAAGGCATGACGCTTGGCCAGCGAGAGGCTCGGGGCATCGGTATGCTGCTGGACGATATCACCTTGCTGATGCTGCCCCTGCTTGAGGGCCTCAGCGGCAAAATCAGCCAGCCAACGCTCGGCCTTTATCTTGTCCAAAAACGCCCCACCCAGCATGCCAACCGCCATGCCAACTACCACGTAAATCAGGGTGAACTTCCAGCCCAGCAGACTGACCAGCAACAAGACGGCCACTTCGTTGATGAGCGGTGAGGTGATGAGAAAGGCCATGGTAATCCCTAGCGGGATACCGGCTGAGGTGAAGCCGAGGAACACAGGGATACTCGAACAGGAGCAGAAGGGAGTAATGGCACCAAAGCCGGAGCCAAGAAGATAGCCCAACCCTCTGTGCTTGCCCGCCAAATAGTCCCTCACCCGTTCAACATTCAGGGAGGCCCGCAACATGGCCACGATGTAAATCATGACCAGCAGCAGGGCAAAGATCTTGCTCACATCCTCCACGAAGAAATGCAGCGCATCCCCCAGCTTGGTTTGCGGGCTCAGGCCCAATTGCTCGTAGACCAGCCAGCTGGCTAGGTCGGTGAAAATCTGAAACATAATGACTCCATCAACATCGGTGTTATCCAGAAGACGTGGCATGTCCGCAAAAGATGCTCATATCTTTTGTTTTTTGCTAACGCCGCGATCTCATGGTTCGCCCCCAGCCCCTTCATCAATCACTGAATACCAATGAATCAAGGACGCCTTGCCCGCTATGAACGCCCCCTTCTGTCGATCCGGCTGATTTGCTACGGATCAGGTATCCAGCAAAGCTCTGCTCGGCGCAACCAGGATTGCCATCTATCTGAACGGTGAACATGCCTAGTTCACTGATCAAGTCCGTCACCCGATGCAGCTCTCCTTTGCGTACTATCCAGGCTGACATCGGTCTGGGAACGGGATGTAATCGGCCCATTAGTGACCAAGCCTGATATTGCCGGGGCTCCAGTGTTTCTAATTTTGCCAGGATGTCTGCCCCAAACAGACAATGCCCACCTCCTTCTCCTTGGTTTTTAAGTACCCAACTATTGGAGGGCGCAGCTTTTACAAAGTGGAGGCTATCAGGGGTCACAGGATGCATTTCACCCAACACGCCTCTTACCGTGTCAGCCTCTTGCGGGGTCAAGCCAAATGCAGCGAATCCCTCTTCTCCCAAACGTGACAGCAGCATTTGTACTCGCTTGCTGGTCGCCAATTGCTGGGCGACCGTGGCATTGACGGCGACTCTATGTCGCTCAATCACCACACGGGTCGCCATCAGCGCCTGGCAACATCTCTGCTCTTTGAGGTCTGTCGCCTCATAATCTGAATATTGGTATCCGGCCCGCAGGTAGACGGTATCGAGGGAGCCGACACCATCGAGGAGCAGTCTGTTGTTAGCGCCCGTGCTCAGTTGATTATGAAGTTCACGAAAGGTTCTGCGCTGCGTCTCAATCCCTTTGCGCTGGAGTGCCAGCTCAAGCAGGTGTTGATCAAACACATTGTTTTCATGTTCCTGCACAATCATCAGAAACCTTGCCGGGCCGGGGTCGCCAAACTCACGCTTGATCTTGAAGGTGGCCTCGGCAATGCCTGCTGACAATCCTTCAATGGCATGATTACTGACAAGTTCACCCATTGCCTGATGCGGCTCTTGCATGTACGCAGCAGGCCATTGCCGTTGCAGATAGCGGTGCAGTTCATGTATCCGCTGACCAAATGGCCCCATACCTGCGGCGATACCATTGAACTCGATCAGCTTGTGGCCATCGCGCTGGTCGTCCATAAAGTCGCTGCGCATGATGAGTAATGGCAGCCGGGGTGGCTTGGTGGCTGATGAGTGTATCTGTTGGTGCATGCTGAGCAGGGCTGAAAAGAAGGGATCGCCCGCCGTAATGGGATGAATGGCATCATGTAAAAAGCCATGATCCTCTGAGACGGCATAAATCAGTTTGCTTAAGGTCTGTGCCGCACTTTTCAAATGCTGGTAGTCCCGTTGGCTGATCGGTGTCGGCGCCAGGGTAAATGGGGTATGCACAGCAGAATACAGCGACTCTTTAAAGGCTACACCGTGGGTTAATGCCCACTCGACTGCATCATCTTTGGCTTTCTGGATGTCGAAAGAACTCATCATACGATCCTGATTATTGACTCACGAACCTCAAGGCGTGGTTGCCCAGCCCTCATATCGAACAGCGATCTTCATATCCTCATCAGACGAGCGCAGCACGTCACGAGGAAGACGCGCAAGCAGCGAAAAGGATGCACTTCAATTTTCTGAACCACGTCAACCTGACTCAGGTATTGTCATATTCTCGTCATACTTCCCAGCGATGATTAATAAGAATTAATCAATCAACATGGATAGATGAACATGAAAAAAATCGTCGCTTCCGCCGCCCTGCTGGGCTTTAGTCTGCTTAGCACCGCCGCCTTTGCGAGCGAATTCAACCTGCCCGGTTTTGTCACCGAAGTGGAAGATGGGCGGCTATGGGTCTTTAAAGAAGGCTCGCCAGAGCTGGAAGAGTTCAAGCAACATGGCGAACCGGCAAAACAGTTCAGCAATATCGGGGCAGGCCCCAATGGCATGACCATTAAAGCAGCCAACCAAGAAACCTTGGATGAGTACCTGTCCGAAGCCAAGAACAAATAAAGAAAAGGCCAAGGTGAAAACCTTGGCCTTTTTACTGAACATGGGTCATGGCTTACTTCGCAGCCGGAGTGAAGCAACACACCCGACCCGTCTCATCCAGCCTGACCTGACAGTCCAGAGAGAGCTGCTGACGCAAGCGTTGCCTGGCTCGCAATAAACGCGACTTGGTGGCGGTGAGGGTCAGACCGTATTGGGCGGTATAATCCGCCTGCTTCACGCCTTCCAAATCGCAGCGCTTGAGAATATCCCGGTCAGCCTGGGCCAGCCTCTCCAGCACTCTAGGCAAGCAGCCAGCCAATGAATCGACCGCATCAAGCTCACTCTGCTGCATTGCCAGCTCGTCATGTAGTTGAAACATCGGGCGTTGTCGCCGGCTTCTATCAATCACCAGATGTCTGGCGACTTCAAACAGCCAAGCCCTGGCATTCTCGATGGCGCAGAACTTGCCCTGCTGGCGGATTGCTCGCAAGAAGGTCTCTTGTAGCAGATCATCTGCATCCATCGGGCTGCCAGATTGCTTGAGTAGCCACCCATAGATCTCATGTTCATGCTGTTGCCATGCCGTCATCAGGCAAGGCGGCGCACCGGTTGGCTGGGTCACTTGATGCGTTTTCCTTGGGCATCCACCACCTGCTCCCCATCCTCCTTGGTAAAGGCCCCTTGCTGAGGGCTCGGCAGGATATCCAACACCGCCTCTGACGGACGGCACAGCTTGGTGCCAAGCGGGGTCACCACGATGGGACGGTTGATCAGGATGGGATGAGCCAGCATGGCATCGATCAGCTGGTCGTCGCTGAATCTCTCCTCGGCCAGTCCAAGCGCCTCAAAAGGCGGCACGTTTTTGCGCAACAGGTCGCGCACCGATATCCCCATGGCGGCAATAAGCGCGACCAGGATCTCGCGGCTCGGCGGCGTCTCCAGATAGTGGATGACGGTCGGCTCAACCCCTGAGTTGCGGATAAGTGCCAGCGTATTGCGAGAGGTGCCACAGGCCGGGTTGTGGTAAATGGTGATCTTGGGGTCACTCATGCTTGCGCCTCCGCTTTGCCATAGTTGCGCTTCATGCGCAGGGCCACGTTGACCAGGGCGATCAGCACGGGCACTTCAACCAGCGGGCCTATCACACCGGCGAAGGCCTGATCCGAGTTCAGGCCGAATACCGCGATGGAGACCGCGATGGCCAGCTCGAAGTTGTTGCCGGTCGCAGTAAAGGCGATGGAGGCGTTCTTGTCATAGGGAATACCCAGCTTCTTGCCCACCAGGAAGCTGGTGAAGAACATCAGCACGAAATATACCACCAGAGGCACAGCAACCCGCAGTACATCCATCGGCAGCTCAACGATCATCTCGCCCTTGAGGCTGAACATCAGCACGATAGTGGCCAGCAAGGCGATCAAGGTAATGGGGGAAATGGCCGGGATGAAGCGCTCGGTGTACCACTTCTCCCCCTTGGCCTTGACCAGGTAATGACGGCTCAGAAAACCTGCCAGGAAGGGAATGCCAAGATAGATCAGTACGCTTTCTGCGATATCCAGCATGGTGATATCCACCGCGAAACCCTGCAAACCAAACAGCGGGGGCAGCACTGTAATGAACAGCCAGGCCATAAAGCTGTAGGTGAGGATCTGGAAACCGCTGTTGAGCGCCACCAGGCCTGCGCCGTATTCCTTGTTGCCACCACCGAGATCGTTCCACACCAACACCATGGCGATACAACGAGCCAGGCCAATCAAGATAAGACCAACCATGTAGTCGGGGTAATCATGCAAGAATGTCAGGGCGATGACGAACATCAGGGTGGGGCCAACCAACCAGTTCATTACCAATGAGAGGGTAATCGCCTGACGGTCGCGTGTCATGGCGCCCATGGTGCCGTAGTTCACCTTGGCGAGCGGCGGATACATCATCAGGATGAGGCCTATGGCCAGCGGGATATTGGTGGTGCCGACCGACACCGCCTCGTTCCACTGAGCCACCTGGGGGAACAGGTAACCAATTCCCACCCCGATGGCCATGGCGACGAAGATCCAGAGGGTGAGATTGCGGTCGAGAAAACTCATTTTTTTGCTGACGGGCAGATCGCAGCAGGCTGTTGTACTCATCACGAGACTCCATGAGGGTTGGATGAAGTGGAAGGCTGATGGCGTGGCAAACCAATGGAGATAAACGCCGCCAGCAGGATAAAGAGGGTGGAGATCCAGAGGCAGGCCTCGAGACCATAGAGCTGGAACACCAGCCCGGAGAGCAGGGTGCCTAGCAGGCGCCCCAGGGCATTGGCCATGTAGTAGAAGCCCACATCGAGCGATACCCCATCTGCACCGGCATAGCTGACGATGAGGTAGCTGTGCAGGGAGGAGTTGATGGCAAACAGAGCGCCAAACACCATCAAGCCGCCCACCAGGCTGATGGCCGGATGCACCTCATAGTGGAGCGCCAGGGCAATCAGGGCCGGGGTCAGTGCCAACACTAGCGCCCAACGCATCGCAGCCTTGCCATCGGGTACACGTCCCTCTCGCTTGCCGGTAAAGCGGGGCGCCTGGGTCTGAACCACGCCATAAGCAATGATCCAGAGCGCCAGGAATCCCCCCACATACCAGTGATCCCAGCCAAAGCTGGAGGCGAGGTAGACAGGCAACGCCACCACAAACCAGACATCACGGGCACCAAACAGGAACAGACGGGCCGCCGACAGGTAATTGATGGCGCGGCTCTTGGAGAAGATTTCGCTGAACTTGGGCTTGTTCTTGGCTTTGCCGAGATCCCGTTTCAGGGTCAGCATGCTGACGCACCACACCAGCGCCAACGCCAGGGCCATAACCAGCACGGCCCCCTGAAACCCGAGCAGGGTCAACAGGGCGCCACCGAGGAAAAAGCCCATCCCTTTCAGGGCATTCTTCGAGCCGGTGAGGAGTGCCACCCACTTGTAGAGCTGACCCTGGGCCTCCCCCGGCACCAGCAACTTGATGGAGCTTTTGGCGCTCATCTTGTTGAGGTCTTTGGCTATCCCCGAAAGCGCCTGCGCCCCCATCACCCAGGGCACCGTCAGCCAGAGCGGTGGCACCAGCAACATGCCCAGTGCCAGCACCTGGAGGGCCAGCCCTATGTTCATGGTGCGGTTGAGCCCAAGGCGAGCCCCGAGCCAGCCCCCCACCAGATTGGTCACCACCCCGAAGATCTCGTAAAAGAGAAACAGGGAGGCGATGGCCAGCGGGCTGTAACCGAGCCCATGGAAGTAGAGCACCACCAACATGCGCAGAGCGCCATCGGTCAGGGTGAAGGCCCAGTAGTTGCCGGTCACCAGCAGATACTGGCGGATCTCGGGGGAGAGTCGGGTCAGTTCCATGGCGGGGTTATCCTTGCGCCTTGTCCATTTGACCGACCATGCGCATCAGCTCGGCGGTGCGGTTGGCATAGCCCCACTCGTTGTCATACCAAGCGTAAATCTTCACCTGGGTGTCGTTGACCACCATGGTGGAGAGTGCATCTATGGTGCAGGAGCGCGGATCCGTCTTGTAATCCACCGACACCAAGGGGCGCTCTTCATAGCCCATGATCCCCTTGAGCTCACTCATAGCGGCAGCCTTGAGCAAGTCATTGACTTCGGCTTCGGTAGTAGGGCGGTTCACCTCGAACACGCAGTCGGTGAGGGAGGCGTTGGCGAGCGGCACCCGCACCGCATGACCGTTCAGCTTGCCCTTGAGCTCGGGGAAGATATGGGTGATGGCGGTGGCAGAACCCGTGGTGGTGGGGATCAGGCTCAGGCCGCAGGCGCGGGCACGGCGCAGGTCAGCATGGGGGGCATCCAGAATGGTCTGGGTGTTGGTGATGTCATGAATGGTGGTCATGGAGCCGTGCTTGATGCCGAGCTGCTCATGGATCACCTTCACCACTGGCGCCAGGCAGTTGGTGGTACAGGAGGCAGCCGTCACTATGGGATGCTGCGCCTTGTCGTAGAGGTGGTGGTTGACTCCCATGACGACGTTCAGGACACCTTCTTCCTTGACCGGAGCTGTCACCACAACACGCTTCACCCCTTGCGCTAGATAAGCATTGAGCAGGGCCTTGGTTTTCATCTTGCCGGAAGCCTCGATCACCACATCACAATCAGACCAGTCAGTCTGACCGATCTCTTTGTTGCGAGTGCAGAGGATGCGATGGTTACCGATCACCATCTCGTCCCCATCGCTGCTGGCTTCATGATGCCAGCGGCCATGGACTGAATCGAAGGTGATGAGGTGTGCCAGAGAGGCGGCATCGCCAGCCGGGTCATTGATGCGCACAAACTCCACATCCGCCCAGTCGAAGGCGGCGCGAAATGAGAGACGGCCCATGCGGCCAAAACCGTTGATACCAACTTTGATAGTCATGCTGTTTTCCTTAACCGGCGAATGAGTAGTGGGTATTGAGGTAGTGAACGTGGGGCGCCAGGGTCAGCGCCTTAGGGCGCAGCCCTTGCACAAGCGACTTGACCTGTGTGGGGGCGTAGCCCGCCTCCAGCAGCAAGATGGCCGCCATCAGCCCGGTACGACCCGAGCCGCCACGGCAATGAATGGCCAGGGTCTGACCCGCCGCCAGACGCGCCAGCAGATCTGCCTTGTGGTTGGCAAAGGCAGCGGCAAAGGGCGCTTCGGGGGCACAATCGTCCTCTACCGGCAGCTGGAACCAGGCCAGCCCCAACGCGGCGCACTCTGCGGGCAAGCTATCGGCCTTGAATTCGCTAAGCTCGGCATCGGGCATCATGGTGACCACCGCATCTGCCCCTGCGGCTTGCAGGGTCTTGAGGGAGGCTTGCAAGGAAGCCTCCTTGGTGCCAGGGCAGGGGGTGAAGATAAGGCGGGCGCCATTATCCAGGTTCAGGATGTCAAACGGGTGCATGATAAACAGCGACTCCATGTCTCATTGAGAACGTTAGGTGGGTGAAGATAGGTTGATGGTACGCATCGCTTGTTGCAGCGAGATGCGATCCAGTTTGTTCAGTGGCAGGCTCAGAAAGATCCGCAGCCGGTTGCCGATTTCGTGATAAGCCTTGTTGAACGCCGCCCATTGCGCCGCATCACTCTCTGTCACGGCAGCCGGGTCACTAAAGCCCCAATGGCCGGTGATGGGCTGCCCCGGCCATGCCGGGCACTGCTCGCCTGCCGCCTGGTCACATACCGTCAGGATAAAATCCATCTTGGGGGCATCTGGGTGGGCAAATTCTTCCCAGCCTTTACTGCGCAGGGTGCTGGTGTCCAGATTGTGTTGCGCCAGCAATTCAAGGGTCAGTGGGTGTATCTCCCCTTTCGGGGAGACGCCAGCACTAAACGCCTTGAAGTTGCCCTGACCGAGCCGGTTGAGTAGCGCCTCCGCCATGATGCTGCGGGCCGAATTGCCGGTGCAAAGGAAGAGCACATTGAACGGACGTTGCATCTCACATCTCCTTGTAGATGGGGTGACATAAATCTTGCAGCGCTTTCACGCCCACCGGCTCGACAGCTTGCAAGGGCACCACGGCATAACGCTTGGCATGCTCCTGCTTGACCGCTTCGATATGGGGCTGCTGGCGATACGCTCGCTGGGCCAGCAGTGGCGAGGTGACACTGGCCGGGGCCAACATGTGATTGACTACCCAGGCCCATGGCTCGATACCGGCGCGGCGCAGGTCAGCTTGCAAGTTGGCCGCCTCCTGTACCGGGGTGGGCTCGGGCAGGGTGACGATCATCACCTTGGTCTGTTTCGGGTCTTGCAGCTGCATCATGGGGGTGGTGAAGTGCAGCCCTTTGCCACCCATCTGACGGGCGATCTCTCTGTGATAGGCACCAGTCGCATCAAGCAGCAAGAGGGTATGGCCAGTGGGCGCCGTATCCATCACCACGAAGCGCTTGCCAGCCTCGCGAATGATCCGCGAGAAGGCCTGAAACACGGCAATCTCTTCGGTGCAGGGGGAACGCAAATCTTCTTCCAGCAGTGCGCGACCCTGGGCATCCAGACTCGCCCCCTTGGTAGCCAGCACCTGAGCACGGTAACGCTCGGTCTCGGCGTGGGGATCGATACGGCTGACCTCCAGGCTGGGCAGTGCCCCTGCCAGTGTCTCCCCCAAATGGGCGGCGGGATCTGAGGTGGTCAGGTGAACCGGCAGGCCTCGACTAGCAAGCTCCACCGCCACTGCCGCAGCCAGGGTAGTTTTACCCACACCGCCCTTGCCCATCAGCATGATGAGCCCGTGGCCATCGCTGGCCAGCTCATCGACCAGTTGCTTCAATCCGGGGTGTGGTTCAGTGGTTGCGCTCTCAACCTCATAAGTCCCAGTGACCGATGCTGCACCCAGTAACTGGCGCAGGCTGTCCACGCCCACCAGATTGGTCGCTAACAGCGGCACTCTGTCTTGTGGCAAACTTGCCAGCAGCGCTGGCATATCAGCCATAGCCTGCTGCTCACGTTGCCATACGGCTGTTGCCAAGGGATCATCAACCAGCTCGCTTTGCGGGAAGATGCCATTGATAACCAGTTGCTGATTGGCAAGACCGATGGTCGCCAGTTCGTCATGGGTACGTGCCACTTCCCGCAGGGTCGAGGCTTGCGCGCGGGCGACCAGGATCAGCCGTGTTTTCCCGGCATCAGAGAGTGCTGCAACGGCCTCAGCATATTGGCTGCGCTGCTTTTCCAGTCCAGCCAATGGCCCCAGACAGGAAGCATCGCCTTTGCCCTGCTCCAGAAACTCGCTCCATGCCCCCGGCAATTGCAACAGACGGATGGTGTGACCGGTCGGTGCCGTATCGAACACGATGTGGTCGTATTCCCCCACCAGGCTGCTGTCGGTCAAGAGCGCAGTGAACTCGTCAAAGGCGGCGATCTCTGTGGTGCAGGCACCGGAGAGCTGTTCTTCAATACTGCGTACCACGCTTTCGGGCAGCTTGCCGCGCACTGGGCCAACGATACGTTCGCGATAGGCTTGCGCGGCGGCTTGCGGGTCAATCTCCAGTGCTGATAACCCATCGACTTGCGGGATCCTGGTGATCTGGTTCCCTATCTGGGTGTCGAACACTTGGCCTACGTTTGAAGCCGGATCCGTGCTGACCAGCAGTACCCGTTTGCCACTGTCACACAAGGCAACCGCACTGGCACAGGCCAGCGATGTTTTACCCACCCCACCTTTACCGGTGAAGAAGAGAAATGGGGGCGAATCATTGAGAAACGAGTAGTTCAGAAACGGGGACATGAGAGACTCCTATCAGGAAGAACGAGGCCATAAAGCAAACAGAGATCTTTCCAACCACACGATGGTGCTTAGCAGCAACCACTGCTACCGGAGCAGCATCCACTCTTGACGATCCCTTTGATGGCCCCGGCTTTGTTGGACTCAGCTTCTGGCTGTTCAACGTCGGCACCATCGCTTTCTGGTGCTTTCGGCAACTCCAGTCCTGCATAGCGGATCAGCTCAGCGCGGCTGGGATAACGACCAGTGAGTACCACCTGACCATCAACCAGCGTCACCGGTAATCCTTCTTCCCCTGTCAGTTCCAAGAAGGAAGATACTGCCGGGGTTTCAGCGAAGACCAGAGGCTGTTGTGCCAGGTTGAATCGGTATAAAGAGCCACCCTGCTGCTTGAGCCACTCGGCATCACCAGCAAAGATCACCAGATTTTGGTCAACATCTGCGCCACATACACCGCTGGAGCAGCACAGGGCAGGGTCGAATACCTGTATCAGTCTCATGATTTCTTCCTCACTTAATCTCGGTGGCAATCGTATCCAGAGCTGCTTTCAGCCCCTCGCGATCATTGGAAAAACGGGATACATCCTGCGACAAGAGGGCTTCGATACGCTTTCTCAGCGTCGAGTATGCACAGTGAAAGGCGAGCGCTATCTGCTCCTCGCTGCCGGTCACATGAGCGGGATCATCTACGCCCCAGTGGGCTCGCAATACAGGCCCCAAATAGACAGGACAGGTTTCATTGGCCGCGTTACCACACACACTGATCACAACATCTGGCGTCACCGGCAGCTCATGCCAAGATTTGCTGTGCAATCCGCTGATGTCGATACCTTCGTGGGTCAATAACGCCAGTGAACGAGGATGTACCTCACCGGTTGGCTGACTACCGGCACTCATGGCATGCCAACCGGTTGGAGCCAGGTGGTTAAAGGTCGCCTCTGCCAGAATGGAACGGCAAGAGTTGCCTGTGCATAGGAACAAGATATTCATGATGAGCAACTTTCCTTGTTGGTGCAGGTATGAACGGGGGGGAGCACCTCAGGGGTACAATTGGCCGCGCTGCGCATATCCGAGCACTGCTCTGGATTGCCATAGCAGCACTCTTCGGTGAGGTAACCGATCAAGTCGAGCATCAGGGGAATATTGGCGCGGTAACGCAAGAAACGGCCCTCTTGCTCCACCGAGACAAGGCCTGCATGCAGCATGGCTTTCAGATGGAATGAAAGAGTGTTCGGGGCGATATCCAGTTCACTGGCAAGCTGGCCAGCGACCATACCCTCCAGCCCTGCCTTGACCAGCAGACGCCATACATCGAGGCGGATACCGGATGCGAGAGACTCGAAGACTTTAGTGGCAGTATCTTTATTCATTTGAACCTCTTCATTCATTTCATGAGTACAACTATACAAGAATAGTTGAAATGATCAACCCACCCAGACCTTGCCATTGATTTATTTAGGTACAGGTGCTGTTTACACAACACTCTTCACGGAAAAACGCGATGATCTCTTCCAGCACTTCGTATTGAGAGACGCACAGCAGAGTACGGCTCTCCCGGTTCTGCTTGACCAGACCCACCGAGACCAGTGCGGCAATGTGGTGGCTCAGGGTCGATGCGGGAATGGCGAGCTGCTTTTGCAACTCTCCGACAGGCAGGCCCTGTTCTCCCGCCTTGACCAAATGCTTGAAAATGAACAAACGGGTCGGATGACCCAGCTCTTTCAATGCCTTGGCAACCTCTTCCAACTCCATAGCTCGCTCTCCTTGATGAAACATATTTCGATAATACCAGAAATATCTTGACCACCCCAATTGTTCGATTATTCTGGAAATGTAGTAAATCAAAGAGGATATGAAGATGAATGATTGGTTAACCATGCTGACAGATGCATCTCAGATGTTTTTGTTCCTGGCCTTTGAGCTCTCTGTACTGTTCCTGGTGATCAGTGCCGGGGTCAGCTTGATCCGCCAGAAGATACCCGACGCCAAGATTCAAGCCATGCTGGGGGCACGAAAAGGCAGAGGCTATTTGATTTCTGCGGTACTGGGGGCATTGACCCCTTTTTGCAGTTGCTCAACCATTCCTATGCTGCGCGGACTCTTGTCTGCCAAAGCCGGTTTTGGGCCAACCCTGACCTTCCTGTTTGTCTCGCCGCTGCTCAACCCGATCATCATCGGCTTGATGTGGGCCACTTTCGGCTGGAAAGTGACGGTACTGTATGCCGTGATTGCAGCAGGCGTTTCTGTACTGGCGAGTATGCTGCTGGACATGCTGGGGTTTGAGCGTCATGTCATTGACCCCAAAGAGGCCAAGCAAAGCAGCTGTGGCACCGGTTGTGACACCACTACACAAGAACCTGCAAGTGTGAGTGCAACAGCCTGCTGCTCAAGCAATGCTATCAAGTCCGTCAAACCGCTAAAAGCTCAGGCATCTTGCTGTACTGCGCAACCCGATGAGGCCGCGCCAACTGTCTCTTGCTGCGCAGATGGCACTGCGGCACTGACCCAGGCCCCAGTCATTCCCACGGCCTTCGCCAAAGCGCGTATCGATGCCTGGCAACAATTCAAAGAAGTGCTGCCTTACTTGTTGCTGGGGGTGCTGATAGGGTCATTTATCTATGGTTTCATCCCCGCCGAGTGGATAGCGGCCCACGCCGGGGTAGACAACCCGCTGGCGATCCCATTCAGCGCAGTTGTGGGTATTCCACTCTATATCCGGGCAGAAGCCGTTATCCCTCTGGCATCGGTATTGCTGGGCAAAGGAATGGGCATGGGGGCGGTGATGGCACTGATTATCGGTAGTGCGGGGGCCAGCCTGACCGAGGTGATCCTGCTCAAGTCGATGTTCAGAACACCTATGATTGTGGCGTTCCTGACCGTAATACTGGGGATGGCCGTCATGATGGGTTATCTGACCCAACTGCTGTTTGCATAAATGACAAAGGGCCTTCTGAAACAGAAGGCCCTTTTTTACACGGGAAAATTACTTGGCTATTGATGAGCGTGTGTTGATGAACAACCCCATCAGCTGGAACAACAACGCAGCCATTGAAATCCCCAAGATCAGAATACCGATCTCGGCCAGGTTAGGAACATAGTGTTGTACAGCACCAAACCAGGTCGATTTTGGCCCAAGAGACACCAACTGTCCGCTGGTCACAAAGGCAACCTCAGCCAGGAAAGACCAGAGCAAGGTCACCAGCATGGCCACTTTCACATTCATGAATGACAGCGCCAAGGCGATGACAAAACCGAGTGGCAGCCAGCCCTGTACCCACATACCGTTTCCCACACCGCTGTTTCTGATGCTGTAAACCCAGAGTACAGAGAGCAGGATAATCTGGGCTATCACTGCAAGCCGCCAAATACCCCATAAGCGTGGATTGAATGCGCGGGTTACTTGCAGCAAGCCGATAATGGAGACCCCACTGACCATGGCGCAGACAAGGGTAAACAGCGCTGACTGCGCCCCTGAAAATGCGGCTCTGGCCACGACAGTGCCAAACACCGACCCTAATGTCAGCGAGGCCAGACAGGCAATGACCAAGGTACTCCAGGCCAACATACGGCCTTTCGCAAGGTGTACTCCCTTCCATTCAGCCAAGAACTTAAGCAGTAACAACACCAGCTCAATGGAATAGAGTGTTCCCATCCACCAGATAGGGGACATCACGTTCGGGGACAAGACCAACCAGATGATGCTAAAGGGTGACCCCATCTCTGTCGCCAGTGCAGTGAACGCTCCCAGCAACAGGGCTATGGCGGTGAGCAGCAACTGCCTCTTGTTCTGTTTCAGCCAGTCATCATCCAATATCTCAGCCAACGCGAGCAAGATGGATGCCCCCGTGCTCATCAATGCCAGAAAAATGTAGGTGATCAGCGGCAGCGTCCAGATCATGCTGTCGTTGGTTTTGAATGAAGAGTGGAAAAACCACTCTTCAATAGCGAAAAAACCACCGAAAAGACAGCCAGCCACCGCCAGTAACAGGGTCATCCTGGATGTATTAGTCATAGCGCCTCCCTATACCCGGCGGGTTGGTGTGTATTGTCTGATATAGAAAACCTTGGCCTGAGTGCCTAATTCAGCTCTCAACGGTTTGCCATCAAATTGGCGGATCAGGACAGATACCTCACTGTTAGGGTCATCCAAATCGCCCACAACCCGAGCATGTGACGGACAGGCATCGACACAAGCAGGATTGAGCCCCACTTTCAGACGGTGGTCACAGAAGGTGCATTTCTCCACCTTGCCACGATGCCGCAATACTGGATAGGTGTTGCCACGCTCGGGGTTACTGTTGGGACATCCCTCACCTCCAGATGCTTCCAGCATGGTCTTGGGGGTGTAGGTGCCAGCAGGCAACACCCCATCTAGCCGCTGCCACTCTTCGTGGGGTTTATTCCAGTTGAAGCTGATGACACCGTATGGGCAATTCACCATGCAGGCCTTGCAGCCAATACACTTGTCGGGGTCGTGGAGTGTCAGTCCCCCTTCGCCCTTATGCATGGCTTTGGTAGGGCAGCCGTTGACACAGGGCGCATTGTCACAGTGGTTGCACATGGTGGAGATGTACTCAAATCTCACATCAGGGAAGACCCCTTCGGACTTGATGATCTTGTCGCACCAGTTAATATCGGGTGTGGTGTTGTTTTCCGCTTTGCAAGCGAAGACACAGCCACTGCAACCAACACATTTCTGTTGGTCAATTACCATTCCATAACGCATTGACTTGTCTCCTTACCTACACCTTCTCAACCCGGACACCAATCGCCCCGTAATATGCAGCAGACCCCGACAAATGCTCGTGAGCTGGCGGTAGGATGTCGTTGTTATTGCCACCTCGTGGCAGCTTGCCAAATTCCAATGCGGCAGTTCGTCCATAGGCCCAGTGCCCTTGACCAAAGGCCTTGGCAACCGTGCCTGGCCGGACACCCTCAAACAATGTCGCTTCACAGGTAATGCTGCCCTGTACGGTGGTGAGTTTGACGAGATCTCCCTCGCTCAACCCCAATGACTTGGCATCAAGCGGGTTGATCTTCACCACGTCTTTATTTTTCTTCTCCCCTGGATCCAAATCCCGGTTGCGCTGATACCAGGTGGTATTTGCCGAACGGCCTTCCCGGTTCAGGCGCGACTTGTGATCGACAAACAACATGGGATAGGCCTCGACATCGCCGAATCGGAATGGCGGCTCGTAGTGGGGAACATAGGCAAGTTCACCTTCGGCGGTGTAGTGACACGCATTCATCACCTCATTGACCGACTTGCCATGCTTACTGGCATGAGTTTCCAGTGCGACTTTTAGGGTTTCGCTGTAGAACTCGAACTTGTGAGTTGCTGTTTTCATCTTGCTCCAGCGAGATTCGAAAGAGTATGGCGATGAGTTCCAGACTCCGATCTTCTTGAAGTGCTCCCAGCCGTCAAAGCGATCACCATTGGTATATTGCGCAGGATCCCACAGTGGTTGCGTCATCAACTTGGTGGCAAACAACCCCAGCTCTGCGTGATTGGCGGGGCTCTTTCCGGTTTCAGGGTCTTTGAATTGCTCCTGGAAATAGCGCAGCGGGGCATCATAGCCACGCTTGGCCAGAGCCTCTGCTAACAGCCAAGGGAGGCCAGTCTCATCCCCAATGTCATTGCCGAGCGAAGTAACTAGCGGTGTTGTGATTGAAACCTGAGAGTGGCGGTTACCCGAGGTGCTCTGAATGCCCCATCGTTCAAACATGAAATGGGGAGCGGGTAACAGCAGGTCGGAGAACCAGCTGAATTCGCTGACGTGGGTCGAAACGTGAGCCACGAAGGGGACTTTCGCCAGCGCCTTTTCCCAACGACCGGCACCGGGGGCCGAGAAGGCAAAGTTATTGAAATAGCCCAGTAATACCTTGGGAAGGTAGGGGTCTTCTTCCAGAATGCTGTCTGCCACCACGTTGGTCATGACACCGGCACCACTCTCCCCTTTTTTCAATGCGGGCCATTCCAAGCGACCCACTCTGTCGATCTTCTCCTTCTTGAGGCCATGCTTGGCGATCTCATCCGCATACTCTTTGCCAGACGCAAAATCAGTCAGGAAGGTCTTGTTGTATTGCAGGACTCCACCTTTGCTATCAACGGCACCGAGCAAGCCATTCAATGCGTGGCAGGCAAGCCCAATGTAAGCACCGCGTTGTTGCATCTGGATGCCTCTGGAGCGCCAAATCTGGACTCTGGGAGCCGCATCCCCAAGCTTGTGCGCCAACCGCCGAATCTTCTCAACGGGGATACCGCATATGGGGGCTGCCCACTCGGGTGTCCGATCTTTCAGTTCTAGATTCCACCATTGCACCAGACCATGGGTATGACGCTCGGCGAAAAGCTCTGCGCTCACTGGCTGCCCGGTGACAAAGCGCTGCTCAGGGTCGGTGAAGTCACCAACGAATGGTTTATGCCAGAGCCCTTCGGTCAAGATCACATGGGCCAGTGCCAATGCAAGGGCGCCATCTTGTCCTGGAATAACGGGCAGCCACTCATCCGCTTTGGCAGCAGAGGATGAATAGCGAGGGTCTACAATGGCAACCTGAGCCTTATCCAGCATGTCTCCCCAGGCGGAGCTGTAGTAGGAGACCTGACGATTGGCGCTGAGCGGATCGACACCGAAGGAAAGGATATAGCGGGTGTCTTGGATGTCGTATTGGCGATATCCCCAGTCCCCTTCGGTAAAGAAACTGGAGAACTTGTCGGCTTCTGCGCAGAGGGAGCTATGGGTGATCGCGTTGGGTGATCCCAGCACTGCGGTAAAGTTCTTGATCAAGACATCGCTCAATTCCGAGTATCGGCCCCGCAATGCAACATAGCGATGGGTTTCATCATTGGCCCTTAACTCCATCAACTTGTCAGCGATGAGGTTGATCGCCTCTGGCCAAGAGATGGGCTTGAAGCCAGGGTCTATGCCCCGACCTTTCTGGGGGTTAGTACGTAGTAGCGGAGTCTTGAGCCTGTCGGCATCATAGAGTTCTTGCAGGGCGAGGTATTGTCTTGGGCAGCTGGATTTACCATGCACCTTGGAGTGCTCGTTGCCCCTGATATGCAGTGCTCTGCCATCGAGCATATAAACCTGCTTGGCACAAAATGAGGTGCAGCCATTACAGGTTGACGGCAGCCATTCCCCCTCACCGGGTCGATACACCATGCCAGCCTTGGCCATCGCCATGGTAATGGCATTGGGAGTGAAAATTGACGAAGCAGCTAAAGCGCTAGCGCCGAGCAAAAAGCCCCGTCTGGAAATTAAAAATTCATGTTTGTGAGCCGACATAGCATCAACCATCCATTGTGTCCCTAGATGATTAGCTTTGCAGGCATTCAAGAAATACGCATTTGACCAATATCAAGCAATGTTAACAATCCTTTATTCGTTGTTTAATTCTTGCTGCGTATCAAATAAATCCAGTTAGGGCTGTGATCTACATCACCTTCAACACTAACGAAAAGGCACTGGGATCACAAAAGTAAGTAAATAAGAACCATTTCTAGTTATATGGCTGACTTTATGTCAACGATCTCTGTATGGTGATGGAATTCACCGCAATCGTTAATAATTTTACAGGTTTTTTTCTTATATCTGTTCCATTCTGACAACTACAACGTTAGCTATTCCAAATTCTTTAAGAGTGTCACCGTGTTTTTTCTCATCATCAGGGTCATAAAAAGTCACAACCCATTTAGCATCAGGTCTGACTGATTGAACCAACTTTTTGAAGTAGGGTAAATCTACGTCAGCTAATGAGTGACCGAGAACATATACTTCATCAATATTGCCGAGCTTTGCAAAGAAAGCTTCATTGTTTTTTATGACCTGATCTGTGCCCTTGAAAGTGGCTGAAAAATACTGATTAATAGCATCTTTACCAAGCTCGAATGAGTAGTCATATTGTTCAGATTGATAATCCATCCAACGCTCTAAGTCTTCATCACTCAATCCTGATGGTGGTTCAGCAGGTTTTTCTTTGAAATTTTCAGGGGCAACACCATGACCGAGAATTAACTCACCAGCATGTGTATTGGCTTTTCCGTGAATAAATAATATGTTCTCATCGGGGACTGCATAGTATTGAGAAAGTGTATCTGTGTAGTTGAATGTGAGGTAAACAGCGTCCCTATCAATATTTACTGAACGGCCATGATCAAACATAGGAAACTGCACTGCCAAAATGAACTCTTCGAATGCTTTATACAGTTCAGTGGTTAGAAGGCCAAGTATTCTCTCCATTTCAATTAAAAATGTGTATCTGTCTCGGTCTCTAAAGTCATCTGAAGAATAGCTTGGCATTGCATCCGTGTTTGCTTCCAAAACAGAATCTTTATCAAGTAGTGACATACTTGTTTCAAATTCAGACCATAAAGGGTCTGACATTATTGTTGGACAATCTGGGTCTAAGTCAGCAAACCCGTAATAGTCGAGAAGTAGTTCATAAGTTTCCCTGTAGTTTTTTTTGAGATAAAGTCCAAAAGATGTATACCTAGTGTCAAGGCCATGATGAACATCAAATCCATTACCTATTACATACAACTTCATGTTATTCACCATTAATATCTAGTTCTTTGAAGCTAATGACTTCTGAGTCACCATCGGTCAGCTCAAAACATGTGTCTTGGAAGTAAAGTTCTTCAATGTGCGCGTTGGTTTTCAATCCATCTGGATAGGCAAGTGTTAGGTGAGCAGTATATGTTTCTTTGTGTTTTACGATTGACTCATTACTCAAGATGAATACATATTGCTTGTCTTCAGGATCCCAAGGTGAACGGTCATAATCTGAAAATTGGTACTCTGCCGTAACAACTACCTCAAACTCTACTTCGTATTCAGCACCTTCGGCACCGACATTCTGCAAGCTTTTCTTTTCAACATTCAGTGAGTTTATTTCTATAGAATTGATAATATCATCGAAAGGGTCTGCATGTTCATAGTTGAACTCGCCATCTTTTATAGCTTGCAGGGCATCCACTTTGATTTGCTCTAGGAGTTGTTCGAAAACTTCGTCAGCAAATTCGGCTGGCTCTTTGTACGCTTTGTCGCTTCGAACAATTAAGTCAATTAGGTCATCTACTTTTTCAAGATGAATGAAGTTGTCCTCTTTCTCACAGAAGGATTTCATATCGCCGTCGTCACTAACGATATAGACTGCATTCCCTCTAGCCAAGCTCACCTGTTTAATAGCCTCTAGCGCAAATGCATCAGGAAACTCGTGTTTTTTTGACTCTTTGCCAAAAGGTGGGTGGTTGTTGAAGTAAGCATCAAATACAAGTTGAGGGTTAACAATGCTTACATTTATTGTTTCAACGTAGCCATTTTCGACAAAATCATCAAATTTTTTACTGACAACAGTATAAATATCCTCGCCTTTAACCTTGGTAAAGATTCCATGACAGTCAAGGTTGGGAGTGTTTCTTAGGAACATCCCATCTCTTTGCATCTTACTTATCATAGAAGCTGCTTCTTCAGATTTTCGTTTAAGATGAGAGTCGATCTCTTTCCTTGTCACATCAGTAATGAGCAAGTGAATTTTCTCATCCTCAATTAGTTCTTGAAGACGACCAAGGGCATATTGTCCAAATTGATAGTTTTTCTTTTCAAAAGCACTTGTATCTATAAAAGCTAGCCTTGTCTGTAATTCCATAGTCAATACCTTGAATACATGCTGTAAATTGCCAAAAAATAAATTAACAAAACAATCAATTTACTAAAAACCAAATGCATATTAATTCATTGCCAAATTTTGGACAAGTAACAAATTAGCAAGGTGTGATGAGGAATTACTTTAAATTATTATGGTTATTTCCGATGTTGCAAACGGCTTCAACTTGATACCAAAGGAAGGGCGCACAAAAGTAATCTAAACAACAAGACACCGGTTTGAGGCCGGTGTCTAGTGATAACTAGATCTGTACATACTGGTAAGTCATGACCCACACCTGGTGCAACATTTGGCCCATGAGGTCGTAACTGTCGGTATGAACTGACACAAGCTTGATGGAGCGTATTGTCAGAGGGGCGCGATCAGTGTCCCTCTGATGAATGAGGGCAGCTAACAATCGCCGTCTGTCAGCTGAATAGTGGGCAAGTTTTGACGCTATGCCCACAGTGTAGAATTTTTTAAATTGCCGTTAGTCAACGGCAGGATGCCAGTATAATAAAATACTATTATTTTAATATGCCTGCGTACATACAATCCGTTGTTCATCATTTTTTAGTTTTTAGACAGACCTGTTATCGGTATTTACTATCCAAACTTACCGTTAGTTTTATTTTTTAACAATGATACAGTTTTTGCTCTGTAACCAGGAGGTAGTTTTTTTTCTAGGTCGGATTGTTTAAATCCAATAACCTCAGTTATCAGGTAGGTAATGGGTTTCAATCCCTGGAAAATATTCTTAGCCTCCTCAATGTTTAATTTTGTTTTTTTGTGAGATCTGATAATTTCATCACACAACGGACTTAGCATGTCGACCAGTGTCCCATCCTTACGTATAAGGTGGAAATTTAATGAATTACCCTTGTCTGATGTCGAGAGGAGGTGGTTTATTTTTATCGGATCAGCGATAACGCCTATGAACTCACCTATACGTCTATTTTGAATAAATCCAAATTCATCGCGATACTTTTCATCATCGGAAACTGATCTTTTTATAACGGGGTAACCACCCCAAAAACCTCTGGCATGATTCGCGAGATAGGAATTTTTAACGTCATTTTGTTGCTGTTTAGCCCATTCGGTAAATTTTATCACTTCATCTTGTGTTAGACTTGAAATTAGTGAGTAATCAGAATCTATATCAACAGTGCCAAGGTGCTCATGTTTGGATTTATATATTGACCTAATGGTTCCGTCCTTGAGTTCTAAATTTTCTTGAATGCTGATTGTTGTACTGAATGTGATTGTTTTTAAGTTTGAATTCAATCTTGCTATTGCCATATTACTAACCTCATAATTTATTGTTTTAATTATTTTATCTTTAATAACTCAATGCCATTTGGGATGGTTCTTCCAGTCCAATCATCGATCCATTTGTTAGCGTTGTGAATTGACGTGACTAACTCCTCCTGATTGGATGATGTAATCACAACGATGTTTGGTGCCTGTGCCTGTGCCTCTGTATCCATAACGTACCCATCGGGTAGGTTTGGTTCCAATCCGTGATTAACTGACTCAAAACCATTCTTGAATATGCGTTTTAATGCAGCCGTTATCGCGGCTAAGAACTCCTCAATCACTGAATCGGAAGGTTTTTCTTTCCATTCACATGAAAAATTAAGTTGTAGCAGGTTATGAGCGTTAAATCGTTTATCCCTGTATATGTATGACTTAACCCTACCTATAATTTTCTTATATTGCTTTTGAGTACAGCGAACCAATGCTATGAAATTTTCTATATATGTGTCACATTTAGATGTTAGTGATTTTTGGTTATGTTTTCTTTCATTTAAATTAACCTCTGATGCTATAGGGTTGATTTGTTTTAAATGTAAATTTGGCTCTGGTGAAATTTTGTTGTATTTTTGAAGTTCAGTTATTATTTTTTGTTCCTCTAAATTGTGAGTACGTAACTCTAAAATTTTATCATCTCTAGTTGGTGAGTATGTAATACCCTGTTCTAGTAGCCTGCCCCAGGCCGCACGGCGGCGTTTAACATGCGTTCCTGAAATCCATATCAGTCCATCAACACTGTACATAATGCCTGTTGGGACACCATTTTTTCTACGCACGGCAACCATCACATTATAGCCCCGCAACTTTTTTACGAGTCCAGAGATGGTTCTCGGTCTACATTCAAACACTCTATCTAAAACAGATCTTATAAGATTTTTTGGATCTTGCTGGGCTGACAACGTTCCTCTACCAGTGCCGGTTTTCATGTCTGTGATAGAATATTCAATTCCCCAGTTTTCATTAGGATTTTTTTGTTTAACGAGGCCAAGAATTTTTTCTATATCTCGTACCGCCTGTATGCAACGGTCATAATCGTTGTAGGTATTGACTAGAGTGCGATCTAGTTTTACGCGACATGCAACGATATGGATATGTTGGCAATGAGCGTCATTGTGTATTACAGAGGTCCATTTCGTGTCATTTCCATATCCCATCCGATCCATGAAAATTCGAGCTGACACGAACCAGTGATATGGGCTGAGGCTATCACCAGCAGGTAACGAAATTGAATAATGCGCACATTTCATTTCTCCAGAACCCAAATACAAATTCGCCTGCTGCTCTAGTTCTGTGAGCAGCCCACTGACATTATAATTTTTACCGCTTTCAGTGAGCGCCAACTCTGGGTAGCTGAATACATTTCCGCCAAGATAATTTATCTGTGTTGGGGCCTGTTTTTTATGGTCTTTCTTTTTGTTGTTAGAATTTTTGAATGGAGAATTCCTGAATATATAATTTAGTCTCCCAGAAAAACCTGGCGTCAGATCAAAAACCTCACCGATCATGTTTGCCCTCCACATGTGCTACGCCTGAAATATTTATCAGTAATTTATAGACGGATTGGATTTTCTGGAGGATCAAAACATTTTTGGAGTGATCATTTTTGACTTCATCAGAATGTAAATGGAGTCTACACTCCAAAATGAATTCGTTGATATCTGCCGCCAGCCTATTTAGCTGAGCTAACCAATGGATCAATTCTACATGACGGATAGCTGGCTTCGAGTCTATTTTTTTCTCGTTGAGTGCAATTGCACGAACGAGGTCGCTAATTTTAGCTACCCCGGATGCATGGCATCGTGCCTTTAATTTCTGATATTCGTCCGCTGTAAACGAAACTCGAACTCGCAGGGTGCGTTTGTCCGAGTCTATTTTGGGGGGTCTACCCCATTTTTGCCTTTTTATCATAAACACCTTCTTATAGTTGTTATTAGTGTTTTTGTTCCTATCTGTGAACAATAAGACCAGATAAGTAGCCACCTAAATATAGCTGGTAAGGAAAATTATCAAGAACATAATAATTTAAGTGTAATCTGTCATAAATATTGATGTTAAGCTACAAGGAAAAGTCTAAATCAATAATCTTGTTTTAATTATTGCAAATTATAAAAATGATATCAACCCTTCCAATGAAGTTATTATTGATTTTTGAAAAGTTATTTTTGAGTAAATTTTTAGGTTCGTAATTTTAGTTTTGATGATAGCTATGTCAGTGGCGTGATCACTCATTTTTTGACCGTAATAAATGGTCATTTTTAAATTGATTTTATCGGTAAGGATGGCGAAAACGGTTACAGAGAAATTTTGATCTGATAGCGGGTATTTCTACCACCCTCAGGCATTTTTTCAAGGCAGTCCGGGAATTCAGATAATAAGTGCGACACTCATGGTTAAGCGGTGAGAGGTAGTCAACTGCTGACGGTGGTACGCTTCAGCTCGCCAAAGTAGAAGCAGTATCACCATGAGTTATCAGCAGGTGACTGAAGGGCAACGATACCAGATATCGGCAAAGGATATCCGTTGCCGCCATGGCTCACTCCATTGGTGTTATCGTTCCACTGTCTATCGGGAACTGCGGCGTAACGCCTGCTAAGATAGCTACCAGCCTGGCTGCTGGCCGATCTTCGGCTCGGTGCTTTCTGGCAGATGGATTATCGGTAGCGTGAAATGGAACTCGGCTTGTCCAGCGATGGCGATTGTCAGCTGACAACGGAGTGATCAGTACATCAGTGCCCGCAGTCATCTGCATTATAAGTATCGTGAAATGGAAACCAAGCTGCTGGCTGGCAGCGATTGTCAGTTGACAACGAGGTGATCTGCGCCTCAGTAGCCGCTGGAAACCGCTTTATCGGTATCGAGAAATGGAAACCAAGCTGCTGGCTGGCAGCGATTGTCAGCTGACAACGAGGTGATCAGTACATCAGTGCCCGCAGTCATCTGCATTATAAGTATCGTGAAATGGAAACCAAGCTGCTGGCTGGCAGCGATTGTCAGTTGACAACGAGGTGATCTGCGCCTCAGTAGCCGCTGGAAACCGCTTTATCGGTATCGAGAAATGGAAACCAAGCTGCTGGCTGGCAGCGATTGTCAGCTGACAACGAGGTGATCTGCGCCTCAGTAGCCGCTGCAAACCGCATTATCGGTATCGAGAAATGGAAACCAAGCTGCTGGCTGGCAGCGATTGTCAGCTGACAACGAGGTGATCTGCGCCTCAGTAGTCGCTGGCGACCCCATTATCGGTATCGTGAAATGAAATCCTGGCTGCTGGCCGATCTTCGGCTCGGTGCTTTCTGGCAGATGGATTATCGGTAGCGTGAGATGGAACTCGTCCTGTCCAGCGATGGCAATTGTCAGCTGACAACGTAGTGATCAGTACATCAATGCCCGCAGGCATTTGCATTATAAGTATCGTGAAATGCTTACAGTACATCAATCTCGGTATCAGCGATTTTTTCAGAATATCTCCCAGGCACAGGGTTGTTGAGATACCTGCCGGCTTCCTAATCGGCCGTCTGGACGATGCGTTTGTGAGTTGTGACACCGACGATTTCCTAAACAAGATCTCCTTTCCCTACTGGCCTCATGAGAGGACTGCCTAGTATCATCGCTACTCTGTGAGGGTCGACGGAGCACCGGATGTAGCGTTTGTGGGCAAACTTCTGGCCGAATGTGACGCATCTCCCTGATGCGTCCGATGACAACGAGTGTGGTTTCGCCTGGCACTGGCTGGAGCTGAAACTGTACCAAACCAGCTCAGGGCGGTTTGTATGCAGTGATAAGGTGAGGTGTTTGGCGTGTTCGAGTTTATTGCAAATCCAGGGCGGGCCATTGGGTAAGAGCAACAGCCATGCTATGGCTATGGCTATGGCAGCAATGATGCAGGCGAGACCCCAAGGGCCTTTGCGATCAAATAAACTTTTTCAAGGGTTACCCTAGTCTCCCCACGTTCGATTTTTCCCATATGACCACGGTCTATACCAGCAATTAGCGCTAGTTTTTCCTGTTGCATACCTCGTGCAGACCGCAGTTCTCGTACATTTTTACCGAATGCAGTTGCGAGCATCGTCAGCTCAAACTCGTCAGAATCCATGTTATCTCCTCACAAGAGGAGCTATGGTCTACATTATACGGCGCACTGTACACGCCTATTAGTACACTTGTATAATGACACGGCATATAAGCATCATTTGAGGGTGGATAATGTCCAATCAACAGATCATCCTGAGCCAGGATCAAAAAAGTGGCACAGTGACATTAATTTTTCACAATGCGGATTTCCTAGCCGCAGTAGGAGATTCGCTGAGAGTGGATTCACTCTTACATGTCACTATCAATCAATCCATATATGATGAATTTGTTAAGAGTGTGATGGGTTCGTTTGTTGCTGAGTTTATGGATTTTAAGAAAAATTGGCCGATACCTCAGGAGCTAAGAAGGTGAACAAGTCTCTGACATAAAATGCTGGTGCTCATATGGAGTCGTTTCTCGGGGCCATTATTAGTTATGCTTGGTATTCCAGCCAGTCTACAGCCCTTGGGTGAATCACATAGGTCGACAGTGGCACAAGTTAGATAGACGGCTCTTATGTTCCGCGAGCGTCACTAGCACGCCCGAGCTTTTTTGCCGAGTACGGTATCTGCCTCCCAATTGCCAAACTGCTTCCGGCTATCGACGATGGCGGGACGTTCATCAACCGAGCGCTCGTCCTAGATGAAGGTGCGCTTGCTGATGCGCCAGATAGGCAGGTAACCCTCCTGGTGGGCATTACGACGTCGCTCTCGATAAAGGGTGGAGCGATGAACGACAATGGCTTGCGCAGTGGCGGACACAGACACGCCCTGCGCAAAGTACGCGGATATCTGGTATCGTTGCCCCTCGGCCAACTGCTGATAACTCATGGTGATACTGCTTTTGCTTTGGCAAGTTGAAGAGTACCACAGCGTCAGCTGTTGGTTACTTCCCACCGTTTAACCATGAGTGTCGCACTTTTTATCCGACTTCTCGGTGCTCGGTACTAGCACCCATTGAAAAGCTATTTTTGCTTGTTAGCTGCATAGCTAATGATACTATATTGAACGTTTTTTGGTTTCCGTAACTGAGTTTCTGTTCAGCTAATTAAAATTGAAAAAAATAATGTAAATATTATGTTGTTATATTTGATTGCTCTATTAGTGGATTGAAAATGGAAACTATATCTCCCCAGAAAAGCCAATTTATTATGGAAAGGGGCGCAGGGTCGATAAACTTTGATTACGACCAATTTTTAGTTGAAGACCTTTTGGACGAAAATTCGTTAGCTGGATTTTACGGGCCCAGCGGTTCGAGAAAATCGTTCATTATAATAGATATTGCCTGTCGGATTGCATCAGGAAAGAAGTGGCAGGGCCGGGAGGTAAAACAGGGTGCTGTAATATATATTGCTGCCGAGGGAAGCAATGGCATGAAAAAACGCATGCACGCCTGGATTAATAAATACAATAATGGGCAAGATCTGGACAATCTGTACCGTATATCACAACCAATATTTGTATCACAGCCACAGGTTGTTACCGATTTGATTTTGGCTACAGAGAATGTTAAAAATGAAACTAATATGCCTGTAAGATTGATCGTTATTGATACGCTTGCACGCAGTTTTATTGGTAATGAAAACTCTGCTGAGGATATGGGGAAATTCATCGCTGGTTGTGATGAAATAAAATACAAAACTGGTGCAACAATTCTCATTGTGCATCACACAGGGAAAGACCTAGGTCAGGGTGCAAGAGGTGCCTATTCATTCAAAGCTGCATTAGACAGTGAGTATTTTATAACTAAGATAGAAGGCAATGGTACTATAACTACTAAATTAGAATGCACTAAAAATAAGGAGGGGAGTGACGGATTAAAAATGGAAATAAATCTACAGATCGAGGCTATAGGGAAAACTACAAAAGGAAAAACCATTGATACCTTGGTTGTCATAGACCATGATAGTCGTTTGGTCGGAGCCCCAAGTACTATACAAGATAAGAACAACCAGCGACCCCGTAAAGATAAAAAAACTAAAGAAATAGTTGATGAAAATTTCTAAAAATAATGACCACAATGTAAAGAATTTCGCTCTGGCTGCCCCATTTTTAGGGCGAATACCTGGGTTGTTCATGCCTATGCCAAGTGGTAAGCGTCCAATAAATATTATACTAGATGCTGAAAGTGGTCATGAAAAACTGCGTGTTGAATTGGCGGAAGGGCTTGATAGTTCAGACCAAAGCGTGCTTCTCGTATTAATCGCCCTAGCAGGAATTGATAGTAAAATAATTTCGTCAGCCAATACAGGGCCGAAGTCGAGTCTGTTGTGGAATGATTTGAATGTAAGTTTTGATGCTGAAACTGAACAATGCGCTTTAGTAACTACTACACAGACCGACATTTTAAACATTCTAGGGTGGAATAGATCAGGTCATGAATACAATAGGTTGAAGAAATGCTTAAATAGATTGAAGAATGTAAGTTTACTTATATCTAAGGGGGAGAGACAGTGGCGATCTGGGCTGCTGAGTTATCTAATTAACAACACGTCGGCAATTGGTGGGGAAGATATCGTCTATGTTGTTTTGAACTCCAAAATTGCAAGGGCACTCGATGGGGGACAGTACGCTAGGATATGTTTGGAGGAGCGTCGTTCGCTTAGCTCAAATATAGCCAAGTTGCTTCATACATGGCTTTCATTCAATATCAATCATGGCTACCACTTATCTCCTTATATAGATACCCTAGTACAGCGGATTTGGGGAGAGCCATGCAAGCCTCACCAATCTAAATCAAAAACAGAGTATGAAAAAAAAGAGATAAGGCGTAAACGTGCTGAGATTGTTACTGCATTGAAGCAGCTCAGCGAGTTGGACGGCTGGAGAGTTCGGTTTAATGACAAGGTTGGCTCTAATAGGCAGGTTGAGGTGAAGCGTTTAAGAGTCATCAATGGGGCTGTAGAAAAGAGTAACCCATGACGTTAAAGCGATGTACGCCGTCAGCGTTAAAGCATGGTACGTTGCTACGTTAATTCATGGTACGAAAATTGATTGTGAAATCTCTTGCAGCCCTTGCCCTACAAGGGCTTCAGCCATTTCGTTTTTCAGCTGTTTAAGAATAACTTAAAGAATAGCCAATTTTATTAAGAAACCATACTTAGTTTCTTTATTGCTCAGTGTTTCACACAGAGCATCATGGATGGCCAGTTCCTTTTTCTGTTGGTTGTAAATTTATAGATGCTAATCTATGCGTTTTAAATTTAGTGGCCATGCACAGAATAAACACCGACCATGAAAATGGTATTATCACCCTTAGCCCCTCATCTTGAGATAAGTGGGTTCACATCATGATGCTCATAAAATGACCACATCTTCATGGGAAAGTCGTGTACCTTCCAATTTGGGCTGGTGAACAATTAACGATTTCCATAAGTAAAAATTGTAATGCCATCTGTCCATAAAAAAGTCCCAGACCACATCCAAGAATTAATGCGGGTATCAATTTTTTGATAAAATTAAAATGGGGGCGAAGCCCTAAAATTTTAAAGCGAAGCGCCTAATAATACAAATCGAATAACAACGAAGTGGCACGAGCGTGTGCGAAGCTAACACGCGGGTGTTTAAATTTCAATTGTGCTCAGATATCACTCGCTCGCTATGGTAGTGATAGTATTTTTATTCAACGTTAGAAATCTATCTATTTATCATTTGTCTTTTTTATTTCTATCCAATTCAGCAGTTCGAATTCGTCTCATAGTTGCATGAGAGTAGTGCCGTTCGATCATTTTTACGCTGTTGCCGACCTGCGCAGCAATGTGTGCAAGCGGCTCTCCCCTAAGTATCTCATTAGTTATATAGGTATGCCTGAACCAATACAATGTTCCTTCAACTTCCATCTCATCAGCGAAAGATCGCCAAATCTCGGCAGGGCGTTTTAGTTCGAATAGGTACTGGGTTGGAGCCTTAGCTTTGGCTTCAGAAATTTTTTCAAATCCCTGTATTTTAGCTAGCGGAGACATGACCTCAATTATAACCTTGCTCTCCTGCCCACTCCTTGAAATAATCATCTCACGGCCCTCTTTTATCGTGCCCTCCATTTTCCCCTTGCGTACTTTTAAGTAATAATCTTTTTCTGTTTTTAGATCATCCCATCTAACACCAAGTGCCTCATTCCCTGTTCTAATACCGGTTAAATAAAGAAACCTGCAATACAAGTTAAAAATTACTCTATCGGTGTTTGTTGGGGATAATGATTGCCATTTAGTTAATTTATCAAAAATTGTTTTTATTTGATTAGGTTCCCAGCACTCTCCTTTTATAATATTTTTAGTTTCTACTTTATTGCTCATGTCAGGTATCGAGCTTATGAGGGCTTGTTCTTTTGCTTCAAGCAAGATCCTTCTCAATACAATATGGATTGAGTTGGCAAGTGATTTTCCTGGAGCATCATGAGTCTCACAGTATTTATTCCAAAACAGTCTAACTGATCTATCGTTGATGCTAGCAATCTCTTGCTCACCAAAATATGGAAGGAGGTGATTCTTGATCAGGCTAATGTAGTATGTATCTATAGGCTTAGAGCGCTTCAAGTAGAATTGAACGATTTCATTCGCTATTGTTTTAAACGTAATACCCTTTTTAAGCGCAACACCACTCGATAATTTAATTTTTAACATCAGTGCTATTTGATGTGCTTCGGACGTTGCATCTCGTAAGTCGAGTTTCCGTGTGCTCTGACGATAGTCATAAATGCCATCTGCTGGTTGATGGACTCTACAGTGCCATCTGGAGCTGCCTTTTTGTTTGAATAGTGTTATGCCCCCGCCCAAATCATGACGATTTTTGAACGTGCTCTGACTGTCAGCCTCGATCCTCTCTGCCAGCATTCTAGCCAAGTCATGTACAGAAAATTTACTCAACACATCGATCAAATCGCTCATGAGAAGCCCCTAATACTCAACGCAGTCTCATACTAGCATTGTGTATAGTTCCATGGATATCAATTTGAAGATTGTTGTAAGTGACTGAATTTATGGCGGTATGTTATGTTGCGTTCTGATTGCAAATCAGGACGGCGCCACCTGATGGCGTCGTGTGGGTTCATCGGTGGCGCGACCGTCTTCGACGCACGGCCATCCGATGGGGGTACATCGGAGCAGGAGGTGACTCGATACTCCGGATATACGGGGTGCGAGATTGTACTCGTGACCGCCTCGTCATGCAATTTGGGACGGCCTTGGCATGCCTGCGCCATGTTCATTTTACGCTCAGACTGGGGTTGCTAGAGTGCAAGGGGTGAAAGATGCCCCTGAGTTGGCTGTGAAATGGATCTTTTCGGCGAAAAAGACCATCTCCAAGTTGAAATTTTGCCCTGCTCGGGAAAGAATGCGCGCTCGGTTGTTGGTCCCCGGTGACGGGCCCACAAGAGACCGATGATGAGCAGGGCAAAGGCCCACAGGAACAGGAAACCATACAGGAATTTTATGAATCCCCTTCGCATTGCCGCTTCGGCTCTTTTATGTACGCTGGCGCTGGTCAGCCAGCAGGCCGCCGCCGTTGAATACCAGCTGCCTGCAGCCAACAGCCGCCTGATCGGTGAGAACCAGGAATACGTGGTGCCCGCAGACAACCGTCCGCTGGAGCAGATCGCCTCCGACTTCCAGCTGGGTCTGACCAACATCATGGAAGCCAACCCCGGCGTCGACCCCTACTTGCCCAAGGCGGGCAGCACGCTGATCATTCCCCATCAGCTGATCCTGCCCAACGCTCCCCGCGAAGGGATCGTCATCAACGTGGCGGAGATGCGTCTCTACTACTACCCGAAGGGCAAGAACGTGGTGCATGTGCTGCCCATCGGCATCGGCCAGCTCGGGGTCAACACCCCGGAGAACTGGATCACCAAGGTTGAACGCAAGCGTGCCAACCCGACTTGGACCCCGACCGAGAATATCCGTCGCCGCTACGCCGCCCAGGGCAAGACCCTGCCCGCGGTCTGGCCGGCCGGCCCGGACAACCCCATGGGCCTGCACGCGCTCTACATCGGCAACCTGTACGCCATCCACGGCACCAACGCCACCTTCGGTATCGGTTTGCGGGTGAGCAGCGGCTGCGTGCGCCTGCGCGCCGACGACATCAAGTACCTGTTCGATCACGTGCCGGTCGGCACCCGCGTCCAGTTCGTCAACCAGCCGGTCAAGACCACGGTCGAGCCGGATGGCGGTCGCTACATGGAAGTGCACGAGCCGCTGTCGCGCACCGAGGAAGAGTTCAACTCCACCGCCTCCGTGCCGCTGCCCATGACCCCGGCTACCACCCGCTTCATCGCCCATGCTGACAGCGATTCCAACGTGGTCAAGCAGGTGCTGGAACAGCGTACCGGCATCCCGACCCGCCTCAATCCAGAGGCGTAATGGCCGGCAAGTGCAGTTAAACAACAACGGCGACCATCAGGTCGCCGTTGTTGTTTCTGCATATCCGGACGTCAGCTGGCTGGTGGGGCATAGAGAGCCAGCCAGTTGCCTTCGGTATCTTCGATGATGACCCGGGAGCCATGACCGCTGCCGATGCTGTGCAGAGGCTCCAGCACCCGCCCGCCGAGCCGGGGGACCAGCAGTTCCGCTTCCTGCAGCCTGTCACCGAGGGAGAGATAGATGAGGGGACCGGCACCGCCGGGCTGGTGATATTTGTCCATGGGGCCGAGACAGGCCGCCGCGTTGCTGCCGTCGTGGCGCAGCATGGCAAAGCGCATGGTCTCTTCCTGGATGGGGGTGACCTGCACATCGAGCAGGGCCGAGTAGAAGTCCATGGCGCGATCCAGATCCCGTGTCGGAATGTCGGCCCAGACCAGGGTGTTGTCCATCGTCGTATTCTCCAGAGTTCCCGGCCAACGCGGTCGGTGGCTCTTTGAGGTTAGAAGTGGCTGTCGGGGGGCGCCATGGATAAAAAAAGCGGCGCCTGATGGCGCCGCTTGAAGGGGGAAGAGCCGAGTAAGGCTCCCCCTCTTATTTGCCGGCAATGCTGAGCCCGCCAAAGCGGATCAGCGGGGCATAGAAGTCCTTGCCATCGTCATGGTGCAGCTGGTTGCCGACCGCTTCCAGCTCCCCGAGCAGACGATAGAAGTTGCCCGCCACCGTGATGCCGCGTACCGGTGCCACGCGCTCGCCATTTCGGCAGAGGAAGCCGGAGGCACCGAACGAGAAGTCGCCGCTCACCGCATCGGCCCCGGAGTGCAGGCCGTCCAGCTTGACCAGCTCCAGGTACTCACCGTTTTGTACCTCGGCCTCGCCGTGGGGGCCGAGCCCGAACACCAGGTGACGAGGGGCCACGTCCAGGGCACTGCGGGCACTGCGGGCGGCTGCACCGTTGCTCGTCACGCCGAAGTGGCGGGCGGTGGCGCTGTTGTGCAGCAGGGTCTTGAGCTCCCCCTCGCCGATGAGCAGGAGATCCGAAGTGGCGGCCCCTTCGCCGTCAAACGCCTTGATCTTCATGCCCCCCGGCATATAGGCACGACTCTCCAGGGTGAGCCAGCGAGAAGCCACGCTTTGGCCCAGCTTGTCGCGCCAGGGGTTGATCCCCTGCTGGGCCCACTTGCCAGACAGGGCGGACTGGAAGCAGCCAAACAGGCTGGCAAAGCAGTGGGTGCTGAAGATGACGCTGTAGCGACCGCTCGGCACCGCCTCACCCATCAGCAGGCCATCGGCCACGGCGTGGATCTGGCGGATGAGAGGCTGGCTCTCCAACTCGTCGAAGCGCCGTGCGTACTGTCCCTGGTAGTGCATGGACTGGCGGCCCTCCCGCTCGATGAGAGCGGAGCTGTGGCAGCCGACGCTGAACTCCTGATGTTCGCAGAGGCTGCCTTGGCTGTTGGCAAGCCAGAGGCGGCTCTCCCCCTCGAAGAAGCCGTTGTAGGGGGCGCCGGTCACGTCCGGCAGGGCCAGCATGTCGGACTCGAGGCGCAGGGTCAGGGCAATCTTCTCTTCCACCGCCGTGGTGTCGGCCTGATGTATCTCGGCGCAGTCGGTGATGAGCCTGCTCTGCTGCACTGTGATGCGCTGATCCGGGTCCACCTTGGCGAAGCGGCTCGCATCGAGCGCATCCTGCACCATGGCGTCCAGGGCCGACGCGTCGAGGGACTCGGAATAGGCGATGCCGACCCGGCCTTCCTTGATGAGGCGAATGCCGATCTGCTGGCTGCTGGTGACCTTGTATTCACTGAGTTCGCCCTTGTCGGCCTTGAGGGAGAAGGCCTTCTCCTGATTGGCGATGACGTCCGCCTCGGCACCCAGATCGGCGACCTGGTCCAGCAGACGGGCAAGCAGTTGGTTCATGTCGAGTTGGCTCATCAGGCGTTCCCTCCGACCAGAATGTTGTCAACCTTGAGCGGCGGCTGGCCGACTGCAACGCGAATGAGGCGGGAGAAGGAACCGCATAGAGTGTCATGGATGTTCATCAGGCGTTCCCTCCGACCAGAATGCTGTCAACCTTGAGCGGCGGTTGGCCGACCGAGGCGGGAATGGATCCGGAGACCGAGCCGCACATGCCGGCGGAGAGGGCTAGATCGTGCCCCACCATGGAGATCTCCTTCAATACCTGCGGGCCGGTGCCGATCAGGGTGGCCGACTTGAGGGGACGGGTGATCCTGCCCCCCTCGATGAGGTAGGCCTCCTGCACGTTGAAGTTGAACTCGCCGGTACCGGGCTGCACAGAGCCACCCCCCATCCGCTTGGCATAGATGCCGTGTTCCACGGTTGCCAGCATGTCGTCGAGGCTGTAGTTGCCCGGTTCGATATAGGTGTTGCGCATGCGGGAGGCGGGGGCGAACTTGTAGGATTCCCGGCGCCCGGAACCGGTGCGGGCGTAGCCGGTGCGAAGGGCCCCCATTCTGTCCACCAGGAAGCCGGTCAGCACGCCGTCCTTGATGAGCTGGGTGTGCTGGGTCGCCATCCCCTCGTCATCGACGTTGATGGAGCCCCAGGCGTTGCCCTGCAAGCCCTCGTCCACCGCGCTGACCGCGGGGTTGGCGATGAGCTGGCCCATCTTGTCGTGGAACACGGATGCCTTCTTGGCCACCGAGGTGGTCTCCAGCAGGTGACCGCACGCCTCGTGGAAGATGACGCCGCCAAAGCCGCTCTCCATGATGACCGGCAGCTTGCCGCTCGGGCAGGGGGCGGCTCCCAGCTTCACCAGTGCCTGGCGGGTGGCGGTGAGAGCCAGCTCGCGGGGATCGATGCTCTCGGCATGCTCCCATCCCTTCATGGCTCCGGGGGCTTCATAACCTACGCTCTGCTCGCCCCCGTCCAGGGCGATGGTCTGGGCCATGATGCGGTTGTAGTGGCGGCGATCGCTCACCTGCACCCCTTCGCTGTTGAAGATCTCCACCTCCTGCTCCCAGCCGAGCACGTTGCCCGAGAACTGGCTCACCTTGTCGCTCTCGGCGCGGGCCGCAGCGTCCATGGCATGCAGGTAGGCGATCTTCTGCTCTAGCAGCTTGTCGGCCGACAGCGGCAGAGCGATCGGGTTGCGGTCGGTCAGGCGGGTGAAGTCAAAGGCAGTGGCGGTGACCACGGGGTCACGCTTGTCCTTGGCCGCCAGCAGGGTAACGATGCGCAAGAGCTCGTTGCGATCGGCCAGATTGGTGTAGCCGTAGAGCACCTTGTGGCCGTAGCACAGGCGAACGCCGATACCGAAGTCGAGACCACCGCTGATGTTCTCTATCTGGCTGGAGAGCAGGCTGAGCTGGCTGCGGCGCTTGCGCTCCACAAACAGCTCGGCGAAGTCGGCACCCAGAGCCAGCGCGTGATCGAGCACGTCGCGGGCGATGGCGGGGGCCAACAGGGAGAATGAAGTCATAGAATATCCTTTTCTGGTCTGTCCGTTTGCTTCCGACACCCGGCGTTGTGTTGTTATGGGGTGTCGACCTCATTGTTGCAGACCAGAAGCAAAAAGTCGCTATAGCGTCAGCCGATGATACCAAACGAGAAAATCGGTGCGATTTATGCGCCCGGCAGCCCGAGCGCAGGCTACCGGCAGGGGAGGTTGGCGCCTCTCATGGCGCTCGCTTGATATGAGGTCGACCCACGGCTCGATGCGGGGTCGGTCTGGTCGTCCATTGGCCGGCGTCGTCGAACATCCAGGCGGCCAGGATCAGAGCAGTTCGTGGATCTCGTTCAGGATCTGGTCGACCCACTGCTCGATACGGGACTCAGTCTGGTCGTACTGGTTGGCGTCATCGAGGGCCAGCCCGACGAAGTGACGGCCATCGTCGATGAGCGCCTTGGAGGCGTCAAACTCGTACCCCTCGTTGGGCCAGTAGCCCACCAGCTTGACCCCCTTGGGGACCAGCTGATCGTGCAGCAGGCCGAGGGCATCCTGATACCACTCCCCATAGCCCAGCTGATCGCCCATGCCAAACAGGGCGATGATGCGTCCCTCCAGATGCAGGTCGGCGATGTCTTCCCAGCGAGATTCCCAGTCCTCCTGCAGCTCGCCGAAGTCCCAGGTGGAGATGCCCAGGATCAGGATGTCGTACTCCTGCATGCGGGCGAGGGGCACATCCTTGATGTTGTGGAGATCGACCAGCTCGGGGCCGATGAGGGCGCGGATCTTCTCGGCGGCCATCTCGGTGTAGCAGGTGGTGGAGCCATAAAACAAACCTATCTTCATCGCTCTTCTCTTGATCGCAGTCGGCAAGGGGCGTGACCGGCACAGCGGCGCCCGGGGGGAGGGCGCCAGTCTAGCAGATTGCGCCGGGCTCTTCACCGCCTGAGGGGATGTGCAGCCTTGCCTTGCGGCCCGGGTGGGTCGGCACGTTACAATGGCGACCTGTTTCCCTGAGCGCGGAGCACCATGAGCAAAGCAGAACCCCATCCCCTGATCGAGCCGTTTCTCGACGCCCTCTGGCTGGAGCGGGGGCTTTCCGACAACACGGTCAGCTCCTATCGCACCGACCTGGAAAAATTTGCCCTCTGGCTCGATGAGCAAGGCGGTTCCCTGCTGCTGGCGGGGCTGGACGACATCCAGCACTACCTCGCCTGGCGGGTGGACCATCAGTTCGCGGCCAGCAGCACGGCCCGTTTCCTCTCGGCCCTGCGCCGCTTCTACCAGTACCTCAATCGCGAGAAGCTGCGCAGCGACGATCCCACCGTGCTGCTGGAGGGGCCAAAGCTCCCCAAAAAGCTGCCATCGGATCTGAGCGAAGCCGAGGTGGAGGCGCTGCTGCAAGCGCCCCTGGTGGACGACCCGCTGGAGCTGCGGGACAAGGCAATGCTTGAGCTGCTCTACGCCACCGGGCTGCGGGTGTCCGAGCTGGTGGGGCTGACCGCCGAACACGTCAGCCTGCGCCAGGGGCTGGTGCGAGTGGTGGGCAAGGGCAACAAGGAGCGCCTGGTGCCCATGGGGGAGGAGGCGGTGCACTGGCTGGAGCGCTACTACCGGGAGGCGCGTACCCTGCTCCTCGGCGGCACCAGCTCGGACGTGGTGTTCCCCTCCAAGCAGGCGCGCATGATGACCCGTCAGACCTTCTGGCACCGCATCAAGCTCTATGCCCAGCGCGCCGGCATCCAGGGCGAGCTCTCCCCCCACACCCTGCGTCACGCCTTCGCCACCCACCTGCTCAATCACGGTGCCGATCTGCGAGTGGTGCAGATGCTGCTGGGCCACGCGGATCTCTCCACCACCCAGATCTATACCCACGTGGCCAACGAGCGGCTCAAGGCACTGCACGGCCAGCACCACCCCAGAGCCTGATCGCCTCACCTGCCTTGCAACAAAAAACCGCCCGAAGGCGGTTTTTTTCAGCACACGACAGGGAGGAAACGGTTATTTCCCCTGCTGGGATTTCAGCAAGTCGCGGATCTCGGTCAGCAGCTCCTGATCCTTGGTGGGGCCGGCCGGGGCAGCGGCTTCCTCTTCCTGCTTCTTCTTCAGGGTGTTGATGGCCTTGAGCCCCATGAAGATGGCGAAGGAGATGATCAGGAAGTCGATACAGGTCTGGATGAACTTGCCGTAGGCGATGACCACGGCAGGGGCATCCCCTTCGGCGGCCTTCAGGGTCACGGCGAGATCGCTGAAATCCACGCCCCCCAGGATCAGCCCGATGGGGGGCATGATCACGTCTCCCACGAAGGAGGAGACAATCTTGCCAAAGGCGGCACCTATGATGATACCGACCGCCATGTCGATCACATTGCCCCTGGATGCAAAGGCCTTGAACTCTTGAATAAGACTCATTTTTCCCCCTATAAATGGACGACGTGCCACCTGAGCGCACGTCGATTTGAATAATAAAACATCAGCAAAACAGAGGGATGACTAAAGATGTCTCCCGTCGTCCTGATTAGCTTGCGGGGCTCAAGCCCGATTGGCAACCTGTCATCCCGTGATTTTTTCTTGCGGACGTTATTAATCGATCACTAATTAAGGCCTTTGGGAGAGGGAATTGTCTGGGTTACCTTATGAGACCCTTCAATCATGCCAAGTGAATGAGCTGATGCGATATTTACTGCTGGGAATGATGCTGCTGTGCGCTTTTGCGGCCAGCGCGGGGATGGACCCCCATGTGTTGAAACAGACCATAGAGCAGCGCCTCGGTGTGCAGGTCTACCTGGTGGACGAGACCCCCATGCCGGGCCTCTATCTGCTGGGCACGGCCCAGGGACTGCTCTACAGCGATGCCAGGGGAGACTATGTGCTGCAGGGCTCCATGCTGGATCTGGCCCACGACATGAGAAACCTCACCCGGCTCAGCCAGCAGCAGCAACGCAGGCTGGCGCTCTCCCAGATAGGGGAGGCCCGGCTCTGGCTCAAGGCCACCCCTGAACGCCACCGCCTCACCCTGTTTACCGATCTCGCCTGCGGTCCTTGCCGCATCGCGCTGGAGGAGTTGCCCCGCTTGCAGGCGAGGGGCGTGAGCGTGCAACTGCTGCCTGCGCCTGTCGCCGCCTCGGATCAGGCTAGCTGGTGCGATCCCGGGCTGCTGCGCGAACTCAACTTCAGCGATCGTTTGCCTGAGAGCGGTTGTAATGCGATCCTTGCCCATCATATCGGCCTGAGCCAATGGCTCGGGATCAAGGCGTCACCGAGCTGGGTCCTGCCCAATGGCGACCTGGTGCGCGGTTACCAGAGCCCCGAACAACTGCTCAAGATACTGGATCACATCAATGCCCCTGCTAATCCGTCGTCGTCCGCGAGTTGATGATTCCCATCTGCCCGCCACCCTGCACCCGCTGCTTCGCCAGATCTTCGCCAGCCGCGGGGTAGAAGACCCTGCCCTGCTGGAGCGCAGCGCCAACCAGCTGCTGCCGCCCCAACGTCTGTTCGGCATGGCGCAGGCGGTGCCGCTGCTGGCCGAGGCGCTGACGGCGCAAAAACGCATTCTCATCGTCGGTGACTTTGACTGCGACGGCGCCACCAGTTCGGCGCTGTGCGTGCTGGCCCTGCGCGCCATGGGCGGTCGCCACATCGATTTTCTGGTGCCCAACCGCTTCGAGTTCGGTTATGGCCTCACCCCGGAGATCGTCGAGCTGGCAGTGGCCCGTGGCGCCGAGTTCCTGATCACGGTGGACAACGGTATCTCCAGCATCGCCGGGGTGGCGGCGGCCAAGGCGGCCGGCATGCAGGTACTGGTTACCGATCACCATTTGCCGGGCCTGGAACTGCCTGACGCCGACGCGATAGTGAACCCCAACCAGCATGGCTGCGACTTCCCCTCCAAGTCGCTTGCCGGGGTCGGGGTCGCCTTCTATCTGATGGCGGCCCTCAACACCCATCTGCGCCAGAGCGGCTGGTATGAGCGTCAGGGGCTGCGCGCCCCCAACGTGGCAGATTACCTGGATCTGGTGGCCCTCGGCACCGTGGCCGACGTGGTAGCGCTGGATGGCAACAACCGCATCCTGGTTCATCAGGGTTTGCAGCGGATCCGGGCCGGCCGTTGTCGCCCCGGCATCCAGGCGCTGGTGGATGTGTCGGGCCGCGACGGTCGTCGCCTGTGCGCTGCCGATCTCGGCTTTGCGCTGGGGCCGCGCCTCAACGCGGTGGGCCGGCTCGATGACATGTCCCTCGGGGTCGCTTGTCTGCTCTGTGACGACATCAACCTGGCGCGCCAGTTCGCCTCCGAAATGGACAGCCTCAACCAGGAGCGCAAGGAGATCGAGCAGGGGATGCAGCAGGAGGCGCTCGCCACTTTGGAGCAGATCCGTTTTCGTGACGGCGAGGTGCCCTCCGGCATCGTGCTGCACCGAAACGAGTGGCATCAGGGGGTGGTGGGGCTGGTGGCCTCCAAGGTGAAGGAGAAGTACTACCGCCCGGTCATCGCCTTTGCCGAGAGCAGCGAGACCGAGCTCAAGGGATCCGGGCGCTCCATCCCGGGGGTGCACCTGCGCGATGCGCTGGAACTGCTCGATACCCGCCACCCCGGCTTGATGGGCAAGTTTGGCGGCCACGCCATGGCGGCCGGGTTGACCCTGCCCAAGGCCAATATCGAGGCCTTCGGGCGGGCTTTTGAGGCGGTCATCGGCGAGCTGGTGACCCCTGAGCTCTTGACCGGGGTGCTGCTCACCGATGGCGAACTGCTGCCGGACGAGCTCACCCTCGAGCTGGCGGAGCTTATTCGCGCCTCCGGCCCCTGGGGTCAGGCCTTCCCCGAGCCGCTGTTTGACGGCGAGTTCGTGCTGGTGCAGCAGCGGTTGGTGGGGGAGAAGCACCTCAAGATGATGCTGACCACGGATTCCGGCCACGCGGTGGATGCCATCGCCTTTGGCGTCGACTTGCAGCGCTGGCCCGATGCTTCGGTGAAGCGGGTGCGGCTGGTCTACCGGCTCGACGTCAACGAGTGGCGTGGCAACCGCAGCGTGCAGTTGTTGGTGGAGCATCTGGAAGCCGCCGGCCTCTGATCCCGCGAGTCTCTCTTGCTGTCGATGACGGCCACCTCAGGGTGGCCGTTTTTTTATGGTGTGAACCCGGATGTGGTCGTTGACCCGTCTATTGCTTCACAGTTTAAGCTTCCCTTCATCGGGTCACGGACCCCTCAGCGAGTGGTTGTCATGAAAATATCCGAACTGGCCCGGCGCTGCGGCCTGGCCCGCTCCACCCTGCTCTATTACGAGAAGCTGGGGGTGATTGCGGGCACGAGGGGCGCCAACGGCTATCGCCACTACGACGATGACGATCTGCAGCGGCTGCGGATGGTACAGGCCCTGCAGGCGGGTGGCCTCAGCCTCAAGCAGTGCCTCGCCTGTCTGGCGGGCGAGCTGGAGCAGGCGACACTGGAAGCCCGGGTCAGGGAGCTGGATGAAGAGCTGGCGCGGATGCAACGCGCCCGGGATTTGCTGGCAGATCTCGCCGGTTTGCGTGCGCACTCCGGCGACGAGTTCAAGGCCTGGCAGCAGCAACTGCAGCATCAAGCCCCGCAGGCTTACTTTGCCTGGGTGATGCAGCAGGGATTCAGTGAAAAAGAGCGCTACCACCTGCAGTGGCTCAGCAAAGACATGAATGAACATGAACGTTACATCCGGGATTTCAAGCTGCTGCTGGATGGCATGAGCTATTGGGGGCCGGGCGATAGCCTCTTCACCCAGCAGCAATTTGCCGCGCTGCCCAGCCAGCCTCGCCGGATCCTCGACATGGGCTGTGGGCGCGGCGCCGCCACCCTGGCGCTGGCACAGGTGACGGACGCCACCATCGTAGCCATCGATCTGGACGAGGAGGCGCTGGCCGCCGTGGCCCGTAGCGCCAGTGCTGCGGGGCTGAGTCAGGTCACTACCCTGTGCGCCAACATGGCGGCGCTGCCGGCAGACCTGACCCCCGCCGATCTCATCTGGGCCGAGGGGAGCGCCTACACCATCGGGGTGGCCAACGCCTTGCAGGCATGGCGGCCGTACCTTGCCGATCCTGCTGCCTGCCTGGTGCTGAGCGACCTGGTGTGGCTGACGGACACGCCGCCAGAGGAGGCACTGGCGTTCTGGCAGCGGGATTATCCCGCCATGCAGACCCTCGCGGGCCTGCTCAAAACGGTGCAGGAGGCGGGTTATCGCTGCCTGTGGCACACCGAGTTGCCGCAAAGGGCCTGGGACAACTATCTGGATCCCATCGAGCGCAATCTGGCGCGCCACCGTGCCGAGCTGGGGGATAGCCCAGCCTGGCAGGATCTGAGCCGGGAAGTGGCCATCCACCGCCAATACCTGGGCAGCTATGGCTATGTGATCTGCTGCCTGCAGACAGTCTGATCAGGCCATCCATTGAAAGAGAGCAAACGGAGAAAACCTTATGAATATTCTCATTCGACCTGAAACGGGCGCCGATCACGACGCCATTGAAGCGCTGACCGTGGCCGCGTTCCTCAATGCCCCCCATACCGATCACAACGAACAGCTGATCGTGCGCGCCTTGCGCCAGGCCGGGGCACTCAGCCTGTCGCTGGTGGCGGAGCAGGCGGGGCGGGTGGTCGGCCACCTCTGCTTCTCGCCGGTCACCATCAGCGATGGCAGCCCGCACTGGTATGGCCTTGGCCCCATTTCCGTCTCCCCTGCGCTTCAGGGCAGGGGGCTGGGGTCACGGCTGATGGACGCGGGTCTGGCCGAGCTCAAGGGGATAGGGGCGGCCGGCTGCGTAGTGCTGGGGGATCCCGGCTTCTACGGCCGTTTCGGTTTCGTGCCCGAGCCGGGGTTGACGCTGCTCGGCGTGCCGCCCGAGTACTTCATGGCCTGCTCGTTCGGCGCTGCCATGCCCAGTGGTGAAGTGCGCTACCACCAGGCCTTCCAGCAGGGGTGAGCCCTCACCTTGAGGAAGATGCAAGTCGCTTTCTCAAGGTGGTGCAACCTTGTCGGTTTTAGGAAATGGGGCGGTGTTTAATATCAACCTTTCTGATATCTCATGGTGGAAAATGCAATAAGTGACGGTATTGTGATATATTCCACCTGTAATTTTTCTTGACGGACCGCCCCCTTGTCATCCTCTCGCCGCCCCTCGTCATGGCCGATGGTGCTTGCCATCGCCTGCCTTCTGTGGCTTGCCGCTGCGGCGGCGGCAGGGGTCGTTGCAACGCCGGGAATGGAGACGCAAGGGCAGGAGTGGCCGATGCTGTTCCATGAGCCAGCGAACCCGGGGCTTGCCGACAACGTCAGCCTGCCGCCCGCCTCCCAGTGGCGGCTCGGTTTCGAACAGGGACGGCGACTGGAAGGGGCCGCTCATGCCGAGCTCTACCAGATGCTGCTGGCCTGGTTCCAGCACGAGATCCTCGGCCTGCTCTGCGGCCTGCTGTTTTTCCTGCCCCTCATCTATCTCAGGCAGCGGCCCGACTACTTCGGCGCTCTGCACACACGGCGGCTTCGCTGCCACCACCTGCAATATCGCTTCTGCCAGGGCGACTAGGTTCACCAGCCGGGCGCCCGCCCGTTTGATCCCCGTCATTGAGTACCGCTGACCGGGCTGCTCGGCAGTCTGGCGGCTGCCGTGGTCATTACCGGGTGCTGCGCCAGCTCTCTCTGTAAACGTCATCTTCGCGACTGGCCGTTGGCCGGGCGCGGACATGCTCTTATTGCAATCAAGTGGTGAACTCATTCATGGACTATTACGTCAATCTCTTCATCCAGGCGATCTTTGTGGAAAACCTGGCGCTGGCCTTCTTCCTTGGCATGTGCACCTTCCTGGCCGTCTCGAAAAACATCAACACGGCCTTCGGTTTGGGCATGACGGTGCTGGTGGTCATGGTGATCGCCATCCCCCTCAACAACCTGATCTACCGCCATATCCTGCGTCCCGAGAGTACCTTCCTCGGGGAGTTTGATCTGGGCTTTCTCGACTTCATCGTCTACATCGGGGTGCTGGCGGCGCTGGTGCAGGTGATGGAGATGGTGCTCGACAAACATTTCCCGGCGCTCCATCACGCGCTCGGTATCTATCTGCCGCTGCTGACGGTGCACTGCGCCATCTTCGGCGGGGTGATGTTCATGGCCCAGCGGGATTACGACTTCATCGAATCCGTGGTCTACGGGGCGGGCTCAGGGCTGGGCTGGCTGCTGGCCATCGTCGCCATTGCGGGGTTGCGCCAGAAGATGAAGTATTCGGATGTGCCCGAGGGGTTGAGGGGGATTGGCATTACCTTCATCGTGGCGGGGCTGATGTCCCTCGGCTTCATGTCTTTTTCCGGCATCTCGCTCTGAGCCATGGGCCGGGTGGTGGCCCAATGAAGGTGCTCAATCCAGACGCTTTGCCATGTTGTAGCCCGTGATGGTGAAGCCCAGTGCCTGATAGAGCGCCAGTGCCCTCGGGTTGTCATGGGCCCCCCTCAGCTTGATCTGGTGGATGCCTAGGGGGGCGAGCTGCGCCTCCAGGGCGGCCATGGCAGCCTTGCCGAGGCCGCGACCACGATGGGGCGGTGTCACATAGAAGTCGTAGATGAAGGTGGTGCCGGCGGCGCCGTCGATGGCGTGCCAGAGATAGCCCAGAGGCTCGCCCGGTGTGTTCGAGGCTTCAGGTACCATGGCGAGCAGGTGATGACCCGGGGTGGCGACACCCAGTGGCAGGAGCTGCTGCAACGAGGCGTCGGCCTGACGGTGGGCGTCAGGCAGCGCCATCCCGTGGTTGCTGGCAAGATCCTGGGCGTAATCCTCGATGAAGTAGTCGCGATAGGCGGGAAAGTCTGCGTCACGCAGGGGGATCAGGCGAACGGTGAGAGTCGGCATCCGGCACAGCACTCCAGAGAAGGGGAGTGGCCACGTTACGCCAGAACGGCGCCAATCACAAAGGGACAACCGCTGCCTGCGAGGTGACGGCGATAAAAAAAGAGCGCCCAGAGGCGCTCTTTTTTCTGCCAGCAGGAAAAGAGGCTTATTTGACCTCTTCCCCCTTGGCTTGCAGGTCTGCGTGGTAGGAGGAACGCACGAAGGGACCGCAAGCGGCGTGGCTGAAGCCGAGATCCATGGCCACATCCTTGAGTTCGTCGAATTCTGCGGGCGGCACATAACGCTTCACCGGCAGGTGGTGGCGGCTCGGTTGCAGGTACTGGCCCAGGGTCAGCATGTTGACGCCGTGCTCGCGCAGATCCTTGAGCACCTCGACGATCTCCTCGTTGGTCTCGCCAAGGCCCATCATCAGGCCGGACTTGGTCGGCACGTGGGGGTGCATCTCCTTGATGCGGCGCAGCAGCTCCAGGGACCACTTGTAATCGGCACCCGGACGGGCAACCCGGTACATGCGCGGGGCGGTTTCCAGGTTGTGGTTGAAGACGTCAGGCGGGGTCTCGCGGAACACCTCCAGCGCCTGCTCCATCCGGCCACGGAAGTCCGGGGTCAGGATCTCGATACGGGTCTGGGGGCTGTGCTCGCGGATCTCGCGGATGCAGTCGGCGAAGTGCTGGGCACCGCCGTCCCGCAGATCGTCGCGGTCCACCGAGGTGATCACCACGTACTTGAGGTTCATCTCCTTGATGGTGAGTGCCAGCTTCTTCGGTTCCTCCGGATCCAGCGGCAACGGACGGCCGTGGGCCACGTCGCAGAAGGGGCAGCGGCGGGTACAGATGGCGCCCATGATCATGAAGGTCGCGGTGCCGTGGTTGAAGCACTCCGCCAGGTTGGGGCAGGAAGCCTCTTCACACACAGAGTGCAGCTTGTTTTTGCGCAGGGTGCTCTTGATGTGCTCGATCTTCTGGCTCGACGGCGGCAGCTTGATCCGCATCCACTCCGGCTTGCGCAGCACTTCCTCGTTGGGATCCGGCATGAATTTCACCGGGATCAGGGCCATCTTGTCGCCATCGCGCAGCTTGACGCCCGGCTCCATACGAACGGGTTTGCTCATGATTCACTCTCGGTGTTTGTTATTGTCTGGTTGACGGTCATCAGGGGCCTCCCGGCTCCCTCGTGACCACGGGGCATGGGGTTGCTCATGCCGCCTCTTCGGTATTCGTGATCTCTTGGTAGCCAATCAGGCGGGCCAGCTCCGTCACCAGCAGGGACTGTGCCTCGGCGACGCTCTGCGGGCCGCCCAGGGCGCTGGTCTGGGTCATGGCCATGCCCGCATAGCCGCACGGATTGATGCGCAGGAAGGGAGTCATGTCCATGTTGACGTTGAGGGCCAACCCGTGGAACGAGCACCCCTTGCGAATGCGCAAACCCAGGGACGCCAGCTTGGCTTCCATACCCAGATCGCTCTTCACGTAGACGCCCGGGGCATCGGCCTTGGCGTAGGCCTTGATATTGCTTTTGGCGAGCGTGTTGATGATGGCGGTTTCGAGGCAGGTCACCAGCTCCCGTACAGAGAGCTTGCTGCGGCGCACATCCACCAGCACGTAGAGCACCAGCTGGCCCGGGCCGTGATAGGTCACCTGGCCGCCGCGATCACTCTGCACCACCGGGATGTTGCCCGGGGCGAGCAGGTGTTCGGCCTTGCCGGCCTGGCCCTGGGTGTAGACGGGGTCATGCTCCACCACCCAGAACTCGTCCGGGGTGTCGGGGGTGCGATTGTCGGTGAACGCCTTCATGGCGTCCCACACCGGCTGGTAGGGGCGACGGCCCAGCTGTCTGACGAGCAGTTGGCCGGCTGACGGTTGTGGCTCGGCGGGCGTTTCGAGTGACATCTTTCCTCACTGGCGGCGCGGTGTCGGTACGGTCGCCGCTGCGACCGGGCGGCAAATAATCAGTCGCCCCGGTGGTGGGGCGAGAGAGGCAACTTACAGGACGTAACGAACCAGCTCGATCTTGCCAAGGGCGGTATACATGGCCTCGATGTGTTCCTTGCTCTGGGCGGTGACCGTCACCCGTACCGAGTGATAGTTGCCCTTGGAGCTAGGTTGAACGGTCGGGCTGTAGGTGCCGGGAGCATGTTGCTGCAGCACTTCCACCACCATGTCGGGCAGGGCGGGATCGGCCACGCCAAGCACCTTGAACGGGAACTTGCAGGGGAACTCCAGCAGTTCATCAAACTTGGTATTCATCTACTTCACCTTTCTGGGTCGCCGGGAAGCGGCGTCATCTTTACGTCTTTGAGGGCCGCCGAAACGGTCCCCTCATCTGCCCCCAGGGGACAGTTCCCAGTCTATATGGGCATGAGCCGCCTCGGGATCAAGACCCGGCGGTGCGGCAAGACGTGGAAATGCTGCTTTTTACCACAAATCGTCAGTCGGCGGAACCTGCAGATTACAGGGTTATTGACTGGACAGACCGCAAAAGACAGCAGCGGCGCCTGTTGGCGCCGCTGCTTGAGGAAGGGTCTGTTACTTGAACCAGCTGGAGACCAGCATGACCAGGTAATCCCACAGGCGGCTCATCAGGCCACCTTCCTGCACCTCTTCCAGGGCAACCAGGGGAACCTGCTTGATCTCCTTGTCCCCTTGCTTGAGGTACACGGTGCCGACGCGCTGGCCCTTGGCCAGGGGCGCCTTCAGCTCGCTCTCCAGCTGGAAGTCCGCCTTGAGGTTGTTGCCCTGGCCACGGGTGACCAGCACGGAGACGTCCTTGTCGACCCCCAGCTTCACTTCCGGCTTGTCGCCCATCCAGATCTTCTGGGTGACCAGTTCGGTGCCCGCCTTGTAGGGGGTCAGGCTCTGGAAGAAGCGGAAGCCGTAGGTGAGCAGCTTCTTGCTTTCGGCAGCGCGTGAGGCCTCGCTGTTGGCCCCCATGACCACGGCGATCAGGCGCATGCCTTCGTTGTTGGTGGCGGAAGAGACCAGGTTGTAGCCGACCTGGCTGACGTGACCTGTCTTGATGCCGTCAACCTGCAGGGATTGGTCCCACAGCAGGCGGTTGCGGTTGTGCTGGGTGATGCCGTTGAACACGAAGGACTTCTGGGAGTAGATCTTGTACTCCTCCGGCTGATCGTGGATCAGGGCCTGACCCAGGCGGGCCATGTCGCGGGCGGTACTGTAGTGGCCCTCTTCATCCAGGCCGTGGGGGTTCTTGAACTGGGAGTCCTTCATGCCGAGCTTGGCGGCCCAGGCGTTCATCAGGCTGGCGAAGGAGTCGGTGCTGCCTGCCAGGTGCTCGGCCATGGCGACGCAGGCGTCGTTGCCGGACTGGATGATGATGCCCTTGTTGAGATCATCGACGGAGACCTGCTTGCCCACCTCGATGAACATCTTGGAGGAATCGGAGTAGTTCTTGGACCAGGCGTTCTGGCTGATGGTCACCATGTCGGTGCCCTTGATGTTCCCCTTGTGCAACTCGTCGCCGACGATGTAGGAGGTCATCATCTTGGTCAGGCTGGCGGGGGGCAGACGCTCGTCGGCGTTCTGCTCGGCCAGCACCTGTCCGGAGAAGTAGTCGATCAGGATGTGGGCCTTGGCGGAGATTTCGGGCGCGGCAGGCACCACCATGGGGGCGCTGTTCAAAGTGGGGACCGGCTGGGCACTCGGCAGGGCCGAATCCGGGGTCGGAACAGGCTGGTTGGCCTGAGCGGTGGCGCTTAACAGGGAGGCCAGAATAACGGAGCGGGCAAATTTGGACATCTTGAAATTCCTGGTGCCTGGATGGGATGTACCCAAGTTGAAAAAAAGCGGGCCCCACTATACCAGATGTGCGTGTCGGTCATAGTCCGAGATGCGACCTGGACGGGATTTTATGGGATGGTCCCCGACCTCGCGTCGTATCCCGGCGCGAGGTCGGGGCGGGTATCAGGGCACGATGAAGGCCTGCTCCAACCCACCCTGGCGGATCTGCTCGAGCAGAGGGGCCTGCTTGTCGCTGGCCACGGGTCCGAGCAGGACGCGGAAGACGGCGCCATGTGCCACCACCTGGTACGGCACGCCATAGCGCTGGGTCATCACCTTGCCCATGGCCTCGGCCCGCGCCTGCGAGCCGCTGGCGAGCACCTGGATCATCTTGCCCTGGGTCGCACCGGCCTTGGGGGGGGAGACGGTGGTGGTTGCCGTGGCGGCAGGAGCAGGCTCGGCCTTGGCCGGTGCCGTGGGGGCCGGCGTCTCGTTGACGAAGGAATTGGCTGCTGGCGCCGCTGGCTCCATGGGCGTCATCGGGGTCATGGGCACCATCTCCACCATCTGATCCGGCTGATCGGTGATGAGTTCGAGGCGCACCCGGGCCTCACCCCCTTCCACCATCTCCAACTGCGCGGCGGCGGCGTGGGAGAGATCGATGAGGCGATCGCTGCCGAAGGGGCCGCGATCATTGACGCGTACTATGGTCTCCAGACCGTTGTCCAGATTGGTGACCCGCACGTAGCTTGGCAGGGGCAGGTTGCGGTGGGCGGCGCTGAACAGGGTGCTGTCCTGCACGTCGCCGTTGGCAGTCTTGTTGCCGTCCAGATCCCGGGAGAGCCAACTGGCAGTGCCTTCCTCGCTGTAGTGCTTGACGTCGCGCCACACCTCAAACTTCTGCTTGCCGATCCAGTAGTCCCGGTTGCCGCTCTCGCTCATGGGTTCGGGACGGGGAATGGCGCCGGTCGCCTGGGGGATCTCGATGACCTGGGGCTTCTCCTGGGGGACGGGCTCCGGGGGCAGCGGCTGGGGTTCGGGTTGGCTGCTACAGGCGGCCAGCAACAAGGTCAGGCTGAGGGGAAGAAGTTTGTGGCTGTAATGCATAAGCGTCCTGGATTGCTTGACTGAGTTGATGCACCGCCATCGCATAGAGAGGGCTGCGATTGTAGCGGGTGATCACGTAAAAATTGTGGCGCGCGACCCAGTATTCCGGTCCTTCGGCCTGCTCCATCGCCAGCAGTTTTACCGGCGTCTCGGGTGACGGCGGTGTGGCGACTTCTATGCCCGCAGCGGCCAGCTCTGCCCAGCGGTGTCTTAGCTCGGGCTCGGGTGCAAGCAGGGTACCTACTGGCGCCAATCCGATCAAGGCGGGCTCCACCACCGGCTCGCCCCAGCGCCAGTGGTGCAGGGCGAAGTAGTTGGCCACGCTGCCGATGGCATCTGCCGGGTTGGCGAAGAGATCCCGCTTGCCGTCTCCGTCGAAGTCGACCGCGTAGTGGCGGTAGCTGGAGGGCATGAACTGGCCCATGCCCATGGCGCCGGCATAGGAGCCCTTGAGATTGGTGAGCGGCCACTTCTCTTCCCGGGCAAGCAGCACCAGCTGGGCAAACTCCTTGGCGAAGAAATCCGCCCGTTCTGGGTAGTGGAATCCCAGGGTGTAAAGGCTGTCGAGCACCGGATGGCGGCCCATCTGTCGACCGTAAAAGGTCTCGATGCCGATGATGGCGACGATGAGGGAGGCGGGGACCTGGTAGGTCTGCTCGGCCCGTGCCAGGGTGGCGGCATGGCGCTGCCAGAATCCCACTCCGTCCCGGATGCGCTCCGGGGTGATGAACAGCGGCCTGTAGCGGTGCCAGGGCTTGGCTTCCCAGGGGCGGCGGATGGTGTCCAGCACCTCCTGGCGCAGGCTGGCCTGGGCGGCGGCGGCCTGCAACTCTGCCAGCGGCACCTGCTGCTGCTCGGCAAGCAGGCTGAGCCGGGCCGGCGAGACGGCAGCACCCGCCGTCAGGGTGCACAGAGATAGAGCCAGCCAGCCGAGCCGCATCAGGCGAGCAGCCGCCTGTGGGTCTGGATGGACATCAGAACGCCGAAGCCCGCCATCAGGGTCACCATGGAGGTGCCGCCGTAGCTCACCAGTGGCAGGGGAACCCCTACCACCGGCAGGATGCCGCTTACCATGCCCATGTTGACGAACACATAGACGAAGAAGGTCAGGGTCAGGGCGCCCCCCAGCAGGCGTTCGAAGCTGTTCTGGGCCTGCATGGAGATAAACAGGCAGCGGCTGATGATGTAGAGGTAGATGACCAGCAAGAGGGCCACTCCCACCAGACCGAACTCCTCGCTGAAGACGGCGAAGATGAAGTCGGTGTGGCGCTCTGGCAGGAATTCGAGCTGGGACTGGGTGCCTTGCAGCCACCCCTTGCCGAACACGCCGCCGGAGCCGATCGCAATCTTGGACTGGATGATGTGATAGCCGCGACCGAGCGGGTCCTTCTCCGGGTCCAGCAGCATTAGCACCCGCTGGCGCTGGTAGTCGTGCATCAGGAAGAACCAGAGTACCGGCATGAAGGCGCAGATGAGCAAGACCGCGAGCCCGATGAGCCACCAGCTGATCCCCGCCAGGAAGATGACGAAGAAGCCGGAAGCGGCCACCAGGATGGAGGTGCCGAGATCGGGTTGGGCCGCGATCAGCAGGGTGGGCAGCAGCACCATCACCAGGGCGATCATCACATGGCTGAACTTTGGCGGCAGGGAGTGCCGGCTGAGCCAGGCGGCCACCATGATGGGCATGGAGAGTTTCATCACCTCGGAGGGCTGGAACTTCATGAAGCCGAGATCGAGCCAGCGCTGGGCCCCCTTGCCGATATGGCCGAACACGTCCACCGCGATGAGCAGCAGCACCACCACCGCAAACAGGGGCACCGACCAGCGGGCATAGAGGGAGGGCGGCAGCTGGGCCATGCCGATCATCAGACCGAAGGCCAGGGCGCCGCGCACCAGCTGGCGCACGATGGAGTCGAGATCCTGGCCCGAGGCGGAGTAGAGCACCACCATGGAGAGGGCCATCAGGGTCAGCAGGCCGAGCAGCAGCGGCAGGTCGATGTGCAGCTTGTACCAGATGCTCTGCTGGCGGGCAGAATTACTCATTGGGAAACGACCTCACTCGGTTGGGACGGCTTTTCCGGTGCCGGTGGCAACTGGGGTTCCGGCGGCAGCAGATAGGCATCCAGCATGTGGCGGGCGACCGGTGCCGCCATGGCGCTGCCGCCCCCGGCGTTCTCCAGCACCAGGGCGACCACCGCCTTGGGTGCCTCGAAGGGGGCGAAGGCGACGAACAGGGCGTTGTCGCGGTGCTCCACCTTGGTGGTGGCCGCGTTGTAGACCTGGTTCTCCTTGAGGCCCACCACCTGGGCGGTGCCGGACTTGCCCGCCGCCTTGTAGGGGGTATTGGCGAAGGCGCGGCGCCCCGTCCCTTCGTGGCCGTTGATGACGCGCCACATGCCGTCCTTGGCCACCTGCCAGTAGGTATCGCTCTTGGCGGCGATGGCCACGTTCGGGTTGATGGGGGCGTTGACCACGCCATCGGAGGAGGCGGTGCTCTTGAGCAGGTGCGGCGTCACGTCGTGACCGTTCTGGGTCAGGATGCTGATGGCCTTGGCGAGCTGGATCGGGGTGGCGCTCCAGTAGCCCTGGCCGATGCCGATGGAGATGGTGTCCCCCTGGTACCAGGGTTGACGCCAGCGGGCCATCTTCCAGTCCCGGGAGGGCATGACGCCCCGGGTCTCTTCATAGAGGTCCACGCCGCTGTACTGGCCGAAGCCGAACTTGGTCATGTAGCTGTTGATCTTGTCGATGCCGACCCGGTAGGCGAGATCGTAGAAATAGGTATCCGCCGAGACCTCGATGGCGCGATAGACGTCGAGCCAGCCGTGGCCCCAGCGGCGCCAGTCCCGGAACTTCTTGGTGGTGCCCGGGATGGAGAAGCTGGGCCCGCCGAAATAGCGGTAATTGGGGGTGATCGCCCCCTCGTTGAGCCCCATCACCGCCATCATGGGCTTGACGGTGGAGGCGGGGGCATAGATGCCCTGGGTGGTTCGGTTCACCAGCGGCCGGGCGGGATCGTTGAGCAGCGCCGAGTAGTTGGCGCTGGAGATGCCGGTCACGAACAGGTTGGGGTCGTAGCTCGGGCTCGACTCCATGGCCAGGATGGCGCCGGTGTTGGGCTCCATCATCACGATGGCGCCCCGGCGGCCGGCCAGCAGCTCCTGGGCTTTCAACTGCAGGCGGATGTCGATGTTGAGGTAGATGTCCTTGCCGGGCTCGGGGGGCTGGAATTTCAGGGTGCGTACCACCCGGCCGCGGTTGTTCACCTCGACCTCCTGATACCCCGCCACGCCGTGCAGCTGATCCTCGTAGTACTTCTCTACCCCCTGTTTGCCGATGTCCTTGGTGGCGGCATAGTTGGCGAGCTTCTCCTCCTTCTCGAGGCGCTCCACGTCACGGGTGTTGATCTTGGCCACGTAGCCCAGGGCATGGGTCAGGGTATCGCCGAACGGGTAGTAGCGCTTGAGGTAGGCCTCGATGCTGGCCCCCGGGTAGTTGTGCTGGTTGACCGAGAAGAGGGCGACCTGGTATTCGGTCAGCTTCTCGAACAGGGGCACGGGCTTGAAGCGGCGCTGACGTTTGACCTCGGCCAGGAACTTCTCCTTGGTCCCCTCCGGCAGGGCCAGCAGGGTGATGAGGTCGTCCGCGGTCTTCTCCAGGTTCTCGGTCTCTTCGGGCACGATCTCCAGGCTGTAGACCGGGCGGTTTTCCGCCAGCAGGACACCGTTGGCGTCGTAGATGAGACCACGGGGCGGCGCCACCGGCACCACACGGATGCGGTTGTCGTTGGATCGGGTCTGATAGGTTTCGTAAGACTCTACTTGCAGGTAGTAGAGGTTAGCCAGCAGCACCAGCATGAGGGTGACCATGCCGATGTAGGCGACCAGGGTGCGCCGGAAGAACAGACGTCCCTCGGCACTGTGATCGCGCATTTCAATGCGATTCTTCAGCATGCCGTTACCTTGTGGCTGACGTGCGGGTGAGAGAGGAGAAATGCATGCTCAGGGTCGGCATGGGTCACTCTCTGTGATAAGGGTGATTGGTGGTGATGCTCCAGGCGCGGTAGAGGCTCTCGGCCACCAGTACCCGCACCAGGGGATGGGGCAGGGTCAGGGGCGAGAGCGACCAGCTCTGTTCCGCGGCAGCCTTGCACTCGGGGGAGAGCCCCTCCGGGCCACCCACCAGCAGCGCCACGTCCCGGCCATCCAGCTTCCAGGCTTCCAGTTGCACGGCGAGTTGCTCCGTGGTCCAGGGCTTGCCCGGAATGTCCAGGGTCACGATGCGGGAGCGGCCGGCGGCGGCCAGCATGGCTTCCCCTTCCTTTTGCAGGATGCGGGGAATATCGGCATTCTTGCCGCGCTTGCCTGCGCCGATCTCGACCAGCTCGAACGGCATGTCTTTGGGGAAGCGGCGACGGTACTCTTCGAAGCCATGCTCTACCCAGGCAGGCATCTTGGTGCCCACGGCAATCAACTGGATCTTCATCTTTGGTTACGCTGTCGCCCTTTATTGCGAATTGACCTGGGCGGCGCCGCTCCAGAGTTTTTCCAGCTGGTAGAAGTCGCGGTACTCATCCTGCATCACGTGGACGATGACCGACCCCATGTCCACCAGCACCCACTCACCGGTGAGTTCCCCTTCCACGCTCAGCAGGTCGAGCCCCGCATGACGGGCCTCGCTGGCGAGGTTGTGGGCGATGGCACTGACGTGACGATTGGAGTTGCCGGAGCAGATGATCATGGTGTCCGTGATGCTGGATTTGCCGCGCACATCGAGGGTGATGATGTCGCGGCCTTTCATGTCATCGATCTTGTCGACGATAAAGGCGAGCAATTCTTGGCCTTGCAATGTCTTCTCCTATCTTCCGGCGCCAGAGGGCGGCGGATTATATCATGGTCACTCCCGTTTCCCAGCCTGGCAAAGGGAGCATCGCCCGGGGAGCCGTCCCGTGGGGGAGGGGCCCCTTGACGATCACTATAGTGTGCAACCCGGCCTGGCAATAGTCAGGGCCGGGCCCTGTGCGCCCGGACGTGTCGGCTGACCCGCCTGCGTGACGCCGTTTACTGCGTTGCCGATGAGCGGTAGAGCCCGTGGCGCCGAATATAGTCGGCGACCGGGTTGGGCAGCAGGTATTTGGGATCCTGGCCTGCCGCGAGCAGGGCACGCAGGCGTGTGGCCGACAGCTCGACGGGCAGGTTGTCACAAAGCCAGACATGACCGTGGCGCTGGCGATGGAGATCCTGAATGTCCCGGGTCTGGTGGCGGGCCAGCAGCGCGGCAACCTGGACGGGATAATCCGGTTGCCAGCCTGGGCGGCAGCTCACCACCAGATGGGCGTAATCGAGCAACTCCTGCCAGCGGTGCCAGCCCGGCAGGCCGAGCAGGGAATCCATCCCCATCAAAAAGCAGAGCGGGGTGTCCGGCAGCTCGCTCCTCAATTCGACAAGGGTGTCGATGGTCCAGGAGGGGGTGTTGCGCCTGAGCTCCCGCTCATCCACCACGAATCCCGGGTTGTCCGCCGCAGCCAGCCGGACCATGGCCAGACGCTGCTCGCTGGAGCAGAGCGGATTGGCCCGGTGGGGCGGGATATGGTTCGGGAGCAGGCGCACCTCGGCCAGACCCAGGGCGTCCCGTGCCTCGATGGCGGGCCTCAGGTGGCCGATGTGAATGGGATCGAAGGTGCCGCCGAGGATCCCGATGGGCGGTGTCAGCATGATTCCGTCTCCAGCAGGGGGAGCGGGATACCGTCACGAAAGCCGAGGGCGATGGTTTGCAGCATCAGCCAGGCCTGCTCGGTGTCGAAATGGCGCTGGGCATGGTCCAGCCGGGCCATCAGTTGCCAGAGCTGTCGGATCTTGGGGAAGGGAAGCCGGGTCAGCGCCTGCTGGATGAGCTGCTGGCGACTCTGCCAGATGCGCAGGCGGCTGAAATGCTCCACCAGGGGCTGTCCGGCGCGGGCGGCCAGCGCCAGCTCGGTGAGCTGCTCCAGTTCGCGGCACAGGGTCCAGGCCAGCATGCCGGGTTCGGTACCTTCGGCGCGCAGGGCCAGCAGGATGCGCTGGGCCCGGTTCACCTTTCCTTCCAGCAGGGTATCGACGAGCTGGAAGGGGGTGAAGTGGGCGTGGCGGATGATGGTCTCCTGCAGATAGGCGACGCTGATGGGCTGGGGCGGGGAGAGCAGGGTCAGCTTCTCGATCTCCTGGCTCGCGGCCAGCAGGTTGCCCTCGTAGGCGTGGCACATGAAGTTGACCGCATCCGGCAGTGCCTTGAGGCCGAAGCGCTGAAAGCGGGCGCTCATCCAGCGCGGGAAGAAGCGGGGCTCGGGGTGGTTGACCGGCACATAGGTGCCGCTCTGGCTCAGCTTGTCGAACCAGGCCGCCTTCATCTGGGTCTGGTTGAGGCGGGGGCCCGAGAGCACCAGCAGCAGGTCGGGGTGGAGTTGCTTGCCAATATCGCTGATGCGGGCGGCGAGATCCTTGTCGATCTTGGCGGGCAGCTCCAGCTCGATGATCTGGCGAGCCGAGAACAGGCTCATGGCCTGGCAGGCATCGTAGACCTGGTTCCAGTCCAGCCCCTGTTCCACCACGAAGCTGTGGCGCTCATCGAAGCCCTGTTTGCGTGCCACCTGACGCACGGCGTCGACAGCTTCCAGTTTGAGCAGGGGCTCGTCCCCAAAAATGAGATAGCAGGGCTTGAGCCCTGCCTTGAGATGATCCGCAAACTGCTCGGGATAGACTCTCATCAACACCCTCTCATCAAGATACGCGCATCAGAACTTGACCTGACTGAGCTGGCGAATAACCAGGTTGGCGGCCTGCTCCTGCATCTCCTTGCCGAGCTGCTCCTGCTCGCGGGAGGAGGCGAGTGCCGCATCCGGCTTGTTCAGGAAGCTGCGGTTGAAGGTGATGGGGAAGACCTGGGTCGGTTTGCCCGGCATGACCACGGTGAACTGGGTGCTGTAACTCAGCAGGTATTCGCGGTCCTGGCCGATGGAGTCGACGGAGGCGACCTGGCTGCGGCTACGTACCCCGGCCAGGGTCAGCACCGGGATGCCCTCCTTGTCGGCGAGCTGCACGCCAGCGGCCTTGAGACGGGTGGTGACCAGCCGGTAGAAGTCGCTCTTGTTGTCACCGACCACTTTCATGGTCATCAGTTCGGGGGGAATGGCGGTGCCCCGCATCTGAAAACCGCAGGCCTGCAGCAACAGTCCTGCCAGCACGATGGTCATCCAGCGCGTGAAGATGGTGCCCATAAAAAATCCTCTTTGCATGAAGGGAAGAGCGGCGGGCGCAGGGCCCGCCGTCATCATCCGTGTGTCGTCAGCCCCTGGCGGCCAGACTGTCGGCCGCCGCCAGGGGAGGCGTCATCAGTTGGCCACGATGTTGAGCAGCTTGCCCGGCACGTACACGACTTTGCGCACGGTCAGACCGTCGGTGAACTTCTGTACGGACGCATCGGCCATGGCCAGCTTCTCGACGTCGGCCTGGCTTATCTCGGCCGGCACGGTCAGCTTGCCGCGCATCTTGCCGTTGATCTGCACCACCACCAGCTTCTCGGTCTCGACCATGGCCGCTTCGTCAGCCACCGGCCAGGCCGCGACATCGATGTCCCCTTCCTTGCCCAGCATCTTCCACAGCTCGAAGCCGATGTGCGGGGTGATGGGGTAGAGCATGACCACGACCGCTTCCAGCGCTTCCTGCATCAGGGCGCGATCCTGAGCGTCGCTGCCCAGTTTGGCCAGGTTGTTCATCAGCTCCATGATGGCAGCGATGGCGGTGTTGAAAGTCTGACGGCGACCCACGTCGTCGCTCACCTTGGCGATGGTCTTGTGCAGCTCGCGGCGCACGGCTTTCTGGTCGCTGGTGAGGGCGGCGACGTCCAGTGCGGCAACGGCGCCACCGGATACGTGCTCGAAGGTGATGCGCCACAGGCGACGCAGGAAGCGCTGGGCACCTTCCACGCCGGAGTCGGACCATTCCAGGGTCATCTCGGCCGGGGAGGCGAACATCATGAACAGACGGACGGTATCGGCGCCGTAACGCTCCACCATCAGCTGCGGGTCGATGCCGTTGTTCTTGGACTTGGACATCTTGGTCATACCGGAGTGCATCACCTCACGACCTTCGTTGTCGATGGCCTTGGTGATGCGACCCTTGTCGTCACGCTCCACCTTGACGTCGAGGGGGCTGACCCAGACGTTGCCGCCCTTCTCATCCTTGTAGTAGAAGGCGTCAGCCAGCACCATGCCCTGGCAGAGCAGGCGCTTGAACGGCTCGTCGCTGTTCACCAGGCCCGCATCACGCAGCAGCTTGTGGAAGAACCGGGCATAGAGCAGGTGCATACAGGCGTGCTCGATGCCGCCGATGTATTGATCCACCGGCAGCCAGTGGTTGGCAGCCGCCGGATCCAGCATGCCCTTGTCGTAGTCTGGGGAGCAGTAGCGGGCGTAGTACCAGGAGGACTCCATGAAGGTGTCGAAGGTATCGGTCTCGCGGAACGCTTCCTGGCCGTTGTAAGTGGTCTTGGCCCACTCGGCATCGGCCTTGATGGGGCTCTGGATACCGTCCATCACCACGTCTTCCGGCAGCAGGACCGGCAGTTGATCTTCCGGGGTCGGCACCACGGTACCGTCCGCCAGGGTCAGCATGGGGATGGGAGCGCCCCAGTAGCGCTGACGGGAAACCCCCCAGTCGCGCAGACGGTAGTTGACGGTGCGCTTGCCCTTGCCGAGCCCTTCCAGCTTGTTGGCGATGGCATCGAAGGCACCCTGGAAGTCGAGGCCGTCGAACTCGCCGGAGTTGAACAGCACGCCCTTCTCGGTATAAGCCGCTTCGCTCACGTCGACGTCGCCATCAACCGGCTTGATGACAGGCTTGATCTCGAGGCCGTACTTGGTGGCGAATTCGAAGTCACGCTGATCGTGGGCCGGAACCGCCATCACGGCGCCGGTGCCGTAGTTCATCAGCACGAAGTTGGCGACCCAGACGGGCACCTTGCGGCCATCCAGCGGGTGAATGGCGTAGAGGCCGGTGGCCATGCCCTTCTTCTCCATGGTGGCCAGTTCAGCTTCGGCCACCTTGGTGTTCTTGCACTCTTCGATGAAGGCGGCCAGCTCCGGATTGTTCTGGGCTGCTTGCAGCGCCAGCGGGTGACCGGCGGCGATGCCCACATAGGTCACACCCATGAAGGTGTCCGGACGGGTGGTGTAGACCTCGAGGTGCTCGGCCTGACCGTCGATATTGAAGCTGATGTTGACCCCTTCGGAGCGGCCAATCCAGTTGCGCTGCATGGTCTTGACCATCTCCGGCCAGCCTTCCAGATTGTCGATGTCGTTCAACAGCTCTTCGGCGTAGTCGGTGATCTTGATGAACCACTGAGGGATCTCTTTTTGTTCCACCGGGGTGTCACAGCGCCAGCAGCAGTTGTCGACAACCTGCTCGTTGGCCAGCACGGTCATGTCGTTCGGGCACCAGTTGACGGAGGAGGTCTTCTTGTAGACCAGACCCTTCTCGTAGAGCTTGGTGAAGAACCACTGTTCCCAGCGGTAGTAGTCCGGCTTGCAGGTGGCCAGCTCCCGATCCCAGTCATAACCCAGACCCAGCATCTTCAGCTGGTTCTTCATGTATTCGATGTTTTCGTAGGTCCAGGGCGCCGGTGCCGTGTTGTTCTTGATGGCGGCGTTTTCCGCCGGCAGGCCGAAGGCGTCCCAACCGATAGGTTGCAGCACGTTCTTGCCATTGAGGCGTTGATAACGGGAGATCACATCACCTATGGTGTAGTTGCGAACGTGCCCCATGTGTAGACGACCAGACGGATAGGGGAACATGGAGAGGCAGTAGAACTTTTCCTTGTCTACTTTCTCCACCGCCTTGAAGGTTTTCTTGGCATCCCAGTGCTTCTGCACTGCTGGTTCTATGGATTGGGGAACGTATTGCTCTTGCATTGGTGACATCCGGATCTGTGAAATGAATAGATAAAACGGCTGGGAAATCCCGATAGAATACCCATATCCTGCGGCGGCAACAACCGCCAGCATCCGCCCGGTCTCGGGCCAGGTCCGGTACCCGCGAGGATTTGCAGAGCCGCAAGAGCCGCGAGAGTCGCAACGAAGTGAGAATGGCAACCGCCGCCCGTATCCGCCGAGCCCGAGGTCAGGGTCTGGCTCGATCGGGATTCAGCAGAGGAGTGATGGCCATGGACAAACGTCGACAAGGGTATGAAGCCTTTATCGCCCAGCTCAAGAAGCAGTGGGAAGAGACGGAAGCGTTTCAGGGAGAGCGCCTCAACCGGATGATCGCCAAGGTGCAGGCCTATCTGGAGGCGGCCGGGGATCTGACCCAAGACGAGCTGGCGCTGATCGCCGAGTATGTGAAGCGGGATCTGGGCAACTATGACGAAGGGCGCAAGGATGAGCAGGTGGAGGAGTCGGCCTTCATGCTGGCGCTCAAGGACACCGCCTGGTCCTGGCTGGCGGACGTGACCGACCGCACCCAGATGGAGTGGCAGGAGTTGGCGGACGAGCTGGAACACAAGGGGGTCTACCGGGCGGGGGACTGGGTGGGACTCGGGGTGCTGGTGTGCGATCACTGCGAGTGGCGCCATACCGTGCTGCACCCGGAGCAGCTTGGCACCTGCCCCGAGTGCGGGGCCGATGAGTATCACCGTGAGCCGCTGTCTCCTTGAGCCGCCAGACTGTGCCAAGCCATAAGCCAAACCATAAAAAGAGGCGCCCAAGGGCGCCTCTTTTGTTTATCGGCGTTGTGTGGTCTTAGCCCTTGCGTGCCCAGGGGTGGGCACGTGGGCGCAGCCACAGGGCCAGCCCCAGCAGGGCGGCGGCCAGGCCATACATGGGCCAGCTGCCAAAACGCAGATAGGGGGTCTGGCCGTGGGCGGGGCGTACCTCGGCACGCAATACTCCAGCCTCGAATTGCGGGATCTGGGCGATGATGCTGCCGTCTATCTCGGTGACGATGGTGATGCCGGTGTTGGTGTCGCGCAGCAGCGGGCGGGCCAGCTCGAGGGCGCGCATGCGGGCGATCTCCATGTGCTGCCAGGGGCCGATGCTGGTGCCGAACCAGGCGTCGTTGGAGACGGTCAGCAGAAAGTCGGTATCCGGCTGCACGTTGCGGCGCACCTCGTCCGGGAAGATGATCTCGTAACAGATGGCGGCGGCAAACTTGAGCCCCTTGGCGATCAGGTTCGGCTGCACCTCGTCACCCCGGCTGAAGGAGGACATGGGCAGGTTGAAGAAGGGGGCGATGGGACGCAGCAGATCTTCAAAGGGCACGAACTCGCCGATGGGCAGCAGGTGGTACTTGTAGTAGCGGTTCTTGTGCTCGTAGTAGTAGGACTCCTTGCCCTCAGCATCCTGTACCCCCATGCCGAGCACGGTATTGAAGAAGCGCTGCTGTTTCAGATCGTAATGGATGATCCCCGCCAGCAGGCCGGTGTCGTTCACCTTCATCGCCTTGTCCAGGCTCTCCAGATAGGTACCCATCTCCTTCTCGATGGCCGGGATGGCGGACTCCGGCCAGACGATGATGTCGGCATCCTGGTTCTCGCGGCTGAGATCCTGATACTTGCGCACGGTCGGCACCAGGGCCTCCGGATCCCACTTGAGGGACTGCTCGATGTTGCCCTGCACCAGCGCGACCTTGACCGGCTCACCCCGGGTCACCCAGTTGAGCTGCATCAGCCCCTGGGCGGCGCCCACCAGGGCGACGGGGAGCAGCAGCCATGCCGGCTTGCGGTGCTGCCATACCAGCCAGAGGGCGGAGGCGGTGAGCAGCAGGGCGAGGGTGATGCCCTGCACCCCGAGAAGGGGAGCGAAGCCCTTGAGGGGGCCGTCTATCTGGGTGTAGCCGAACCAGAGCCAGGGGTAGCCTGTCATCACCCAGCCCCGCAGCCAATCGGCCATCAGCCAGAGCGCCGGGAAGGCGAGCAGCCAGCGGCTCCAGTGGCGGCCGACAAAGAAGCGGGCGAAGAGCCAGCAAGCCAGGGTCGGGTAGAGGGAGAGATAGGCGCAGAGCCCGGCCAGCAGCACGAAGGCGGCCGGCAGCGGAATGCCGCCAAACTCCGTCATGCTGACGTGGATCCACCACTGCCCGGGCAGGAACAGACCCATGGCGTAGCCGAAGCCGCGCCAGGCTGCCTGTTTGGGGGTGGCCTTGTCCAGCAGGGCGTAAAGGCCGAGCAGGGAGGGGATCACCAGGGGCCAGTAGCCGAAAGGGGAGAAGGCCAACACGGCGATGGCGCCGCTGGCAATGGCAAACAGGCTGGTCAGGAGTTTCGATTTCACGGGGGATCGGGGCTCGAATTGGACTGAATGGAAACACAATGGCCGACATCTTAACCGCAAACCGGGTCAACGGCGAGCCTCGCGGTCGGCGTGGGTCCAGGGGCGGTCGCGCGGCGGGAGAGAGGCAAAAAAAGCGCCCCTGACGAGAGGGGCGCGGGATGTGCGTGGTGCTGGGCGGGATCAGGACTCCGGCTGCGCCGCCGCATGATGCTCGGGGATCTTCACCTGCAACTGTTGCAGGCGACGGCGATCGGCGTGCATCACCTTGAACAGGTAGCCGTCGAGTTCGATCTCTTCACCCTTCTTGGGCAGGTGGCTGAAGGCGTGCATCACCAGACCGCCGACGGTGTCCACCTCTTCATCGCTGAACTGGGTGCCGAAGAAGTCGTTGAAGTCCTCGATCTCGGTCAGCGCGCTCACCGAGAAGACCCGCTTGCTGATGCGGCGGATCTCTTCCGGCTCGTCCTCGATGTCGTCGAACTCGTCGTCTATCTCGCCGACGATGAGCTCCAGAATGTCCTCGATGGTCACGAGGCCAGAGACACCGCCAAATTCGTCCACCACGATGGCCATGTGGTAGCGCTCTTCCCGGAACTCCTTGAGCAGACGATCGACCCGTTTGCTTTCCGGCACGATCACCGTGGGACGCAGGATCTTCTCCAGCTGGAGCGGTTCGCTGGCATGCTGGCCGCCAAAACCGAACGGCAGCAGATCCTTGGCGAGCAAGATGCCCTCCACGTGATCCTTGTCTTCGTTGATCACCGGGAAGCGGGAGTGGCCGGATTCGATGATGACCGGCAGGAACTCGTCCACCGGCTGGGACTTCTCGATGGTCACCATCTGGGAGCGGGGGATCATGATGTCACGCACGCGCAGCTCGGCAATTTCGAGCACGCCCTCGATCATGTCCTTGGTGTCCTGATCGATGAGGTCCCGCTCTTCGGCATCGGCGATGACCTCTACCAGATCGTTGCGGTCTTTTGGCTCGCCCTGGAAGAGTTGGCTGAGTTTGTCGAGCCAGGTTTTCTTCGGCGAGCCGGTACTAGGGTGATCGTCGGTCATTTTCTCTCTTGGTTACTCGTATGAACACACTTGAAATCGTTGTGGCTATATGAGGATGGGCATCGGCTGTTTCAAGACGATGACCATCCGGTTCGTTACTCTTCGTCGTTCAGATAAGGATCGGCGAAGCCCAGTTCCTGCATGATGTCGCGCTCGAGCTGCTCCATCTCCTCGGCTTCCTCGTCCTCGATATGGTCATAACCTAGCAGATGCAGACTGCCATGCACAACCATGTGAGCCCAGTGGGCCATCAGGGGCTTGCCCTGTTCGACGGCTTCGGCCTCGACCACCTGGCGGCAGATCACCAGATCCCCGAGCAGGGGCAGCTCGAGACCCGGTGGCGCTTCGAAGGGGAAGGAGAGCACGTTGGTGGGCTTGTCCTTGCCGCGATAGGTGTGGTTGAGCTCGCGGCTCTCCGCCTCGTCCACCAGACGCACCGTCACCTCGGCCTCGGGCTGGAAGCCCAGAATGGTGCCGTCGAGCCAGCCTTGCAGCTGGGCCTCGGTCGGCAGGCCGTCCGGGCTGGCGCAGGCCAGTTGCAGATCCAGGGTCACGCTCATTGGGCACTCTCTTTGCTGGTGTTCTCGTTGCGGGGAGTGGCTGCGCTCTTCTCGGCCGCCTGCTGGGCATCGAATGCCTCGTAGGCCTGCACGATGCGGGCCACCACGGGATGGCGCACCACGTCCTTGGACTCGAAGAAGTTGAAGGAGAGGCCATCGACCCCCTGCAACACCTCCAGGGCGTGGCGCAGACCGGATTTGGTGCTGCGAGGCAAGTCCACCTGGGTGATGTCGCCGGTCACCACCGCCTTGGAGTTGAAGCCGATGCGGGTCAGGAACATCTTCATCTGTTCCGTGGTGGTGTTCTGGGCCTCGTCCAGGATGATGAAGGCGTCGTTGAGGGTGCGGCCGCGCATGTAGGCGAGCGGCGCCACCTCGATGACGTTGCGCTCCATCAGCTTCTCCACCCGCTCGAAGCCCAGCATCTCGAACAGGGCGTCGTAGAGGGGGCGCAGGTAGGGGTCCACCTTCTGGGAAAGATCGCCGGGCAAGAAGCCGAGCTTCTCACCGGCTTCCACCGCCGGGCGGGTCAGCAGGATGCGGCGGATCTCCTGGCGCTCCAGGGCATCCACGGCGGCGGCCACGGCGAGATAGGTCTTGCCGGTCCCGGCGGGCCCGATGCCGAAGCTGATGTCGTGGCGCACGATATTGGCGATGTACTGGGCCTGGTTCGGGCTGCGGGGCTTGATGAGACCGCGCTTGGTCTTGACCGTGACCTCCTTGCCATACGGCAGGGAAGGGGCGGGTTCGTCGTCCTGCTCCAGTACGCGGGACTCCTGCACCGCCAGGTGCACCATCTCGGGGGTGATGTCGCTCACCTTGCTCCCCTTGAGGGGCTGGGTTTCCACATAGAGGTGCTTGAGGATGACGGCAGCCGCCTCCACCTGGGCCTGCTTGCCGATCACTTGGAAGTGGTTGTCCCGGTAGCTTATCTCGATGCCGAGACGTCGCTCCAGCTGCTTGAGGTTGTCGTCAAAGGGTCCGCACAGGCTGGCGAGGCGCTGGTTGTCGGCGGGTTCCAGATGCAGATTCAGGGTGGAGATGTGTCGGCTCAAGGTGTCCTCTTATCGGTTGTTCCCCCGCCACGGGGCGGGGGAGAGAGTCATCAATGGGGTCTGAAGGCCGCAACGCCCAGATCATCGGGCACGTTGTCAGGACGACGGGCGAGGATCTCGCTCGGGGCCGTGGCGATGCGCAGGTTCATTTCGTCCTCGCCGCGGATGAAGCGGCCGCGCAGGGAGTAGGGGCGTACGTCGGTGATCTCCACGTCGGCGAAGCCGCCGATGAGGCGGTGCGGCCCTTCGAAGTTGACCACCCGGTTGTTCTCGGTGCGGCCACTGAGCTGCATGGGATCCATCTTGGAGGGCCCCTCCACCAGGATGCGCTGCACCGAGCCCAACATGGCGCGGCCTATGAGCATGGACTGGTGATTGATGCGGTTTTGCAGTCGGGTCAGGCGGGCCTTCTTCACTTCCATGTCGACGTCGTCCGGCAGGTCCGCGGCCGGGGTGCCGGGGCGCGGGCTGTAGATGAAGCTGAAGCTCATGTCGAAGTTGATCTCCTCGATGAGTTTCATGGTGGCCTCGAAGTCTTCGTCCGTCTCGTTCGGGAAGCCGACGATGAAGTCGGAGCTCATGGTGATGTCGGGACGCACGGCGCGCAGGCGGCGGATCTTGGACTTGTACTCCAGCACGGTGTGCGGGCGCTTCATCATGGTCAGGATGCGATCCGAGCCGCTCTGGATGGGCAAGTGCAGGAAGCTGACCACCTCGGGGGTATCACGATAGACCTCGATGATGTCGTCGGTGAACTCGACCGGGTGGCTGGTGGTGTAGCGAATGCGGTCGATGCCGTCGATGGCAGCCACCAGGCGCAGCAGCTCGGCGAAGGTGCAGACCTCCCCGTCGAAGGTCGGTCCCCGGTAGGCGTTGACGTTCTGGCCGAGCAGGTTCACTTCGCGCACCCCTTGCTGGGCGAGCTGGGCGATTTCATAGAGCACGTCATCCAGCGGTCGGCTCACCTCCTCGCCACGGGTGTAGGGCACCACGCAGAAGGAGCAGTACTTGGAGCAGCCTTCCATGATGGAAACGAAGGCGGTCGCCCCCTCGGCACGGGGTTCGGGCAGGTTGTCGAACTTCTCGATTTCGGGGAAGGCGATGTCCACCTGGGCACCGCGCCCCTCCTGCACCTGCTTGATCATGGTCGGCAGGCGGTGCAGGGTCTGGGGTCCGAAGACGATGTCCACATAGGGCGCCCGGCTGCGCAGGTTCTCCCCTTCCTGGGAGGCGACGCAGCCGCCCACCCCGATCACCAGCCCCGGTTTTTTCGCCTTGAGCTTCTTCCAGCGACCGAGCTGGTGGAACACCTTCTCCTGGGCCTTCTCGCGGATGGAACAGGTGTTGAGCAGCAGCACATCTGCCTCTTCCGGCTCCTCGGTAAGCGTGTAGCCATTGCTGGCATCCAGCAGGTCCGCCATCTTGGACGAGTCGTACTCGTTCATCTGGCAGCCCCAGGTCTTGATATGAAGTTTCTTGCTCATTGCTTCTCGTGACTGGTTTTGAAATCGGCAGGGTCAAAGGACCGGCCATTTTACTCCGCAATCCCGGTGCTGACCAGTCTGGGGCCGCCCGCCGCCATCAGGGCCGGCTTGTCGTCGGCAATTGCGCATCCCCCTCACTGTTTCTGCCGCCTCCTTGCGTTATCATGCCCCATTCGGTTCGGCCCTTGCCCCTTATCGCGGGGACTCCTTGCAGGAATCAAGTTATGGAACAGTGTGATATTGCCATCGTCGGCGCCGGCATGGTGGGTGCCGCCACCGCCTGCCTGCTGGCGGCAGAGGGGCTCTCGGTGCGGGTCATCGAGACCCGGTTGCCCGAGCCCTATGCCCCCGAGCAGCCGCTGGATCTGCGGGTTTCCGCCATCAGTCAGGCCTCGGTGGCGCTGCTGACCCGGGCCGGTGCCTGGCAATATCTGCAGCAGATGCGGCTGTGCCCCTATCGCCGGCTGGAGACCTGGGAGCTGGACGGCTTCGCTACCCGCTTCGACGCGGTGGATCTCGGGCTGCCCCAGCTCGGCTACATCATCGAGAACCGGCTGATCCAGCTCGCCCTGCTGAAAAGGATGGAGGATTTCCCGACCATCCAGGCCCATACCCCGGCGGCGGTGACGAGTCTGCGCCAGAGTGCGGATGACGCCGTGCTGACCCTGGATGACGGCACCGAGCTGCAGGCGCGCTGGGTGCTGGCCTGCGATGGTGCCGAATCCCACACCCGGCGACTGGCCGGCATCGGGGTGTCGCGTTTCGAGTACCGCCAGCACTGCATGCTGATCAACATCGACACCGATTTTGCCCAGGAAGACATCACCTGGCAGCAGTTCACCCCGAGCGGCCCGCGCGCCTTCCTGCCGCTGCCGGGCCGCCATGGCTCCCTGGTCTGGTATGACAGCCCGGCCCGCATCCGGGCGCTGGCCGCCATGAGCAACGAGGCCCTGGCCGTCGAGGTGCGCCGCCACTTCCCGAGCCGCCTTGGCGGTTTCACCGTGACGGCCAAGGGGAGCTTCCCCCTGGTGCGCCGCCACGCCAACGACTATCACGCCGGGCGAGTGGTGCTGCTCGGGGATGCGGCCCACACCATCAATCCGCTGGCGGGGCAGGGGGTCAACCTCGGTTTCAAGGACGTGGCCTGCTGGGCCGGGTTGCTCGGCAAGGCGGGGGCACAGTGGCACGAGCTGGCGCTGGCTGGGCGTTACGAGGGGCGACGCCGCCCTGACAACCTGCTGATGCAGTCGGGGATGGATCTCTTCTACGGGGTCTTCAGCAACGAGATAGGCCCCCTCAGGCTTGCCCGCAACCTGGCGCTGAATCTGGCGGACAAGGCGGGGCCCCTCAAGGAGATGGCGCTACGCTATGCGCTTGGGCTGGTATGAGGCAGTGCGTGGCACTGCCAGGTGCCAATCGGGTGGCATATCAATCCGTGTGATGGTGCCAGCCGGTTTTTTATATGGCCGCGAGGAGTGATCCTGGCGGCGCAGGGGCAAAACGGCCTCAGGCAAGGGGGGAGCACACCATGAACAAGGCATTGCTGGTGATCGATTTTATCAACGACATCGCCCACCCGGACGGGCGCATCGCCGCCTCGGCGGCCCAGGTGATCGAGCAGAACGCCATTGTGCACGCCAATCAGGCGCTGGCTCATGCTCGCGCTCACGGCTGGCTGGTGGTGCTCATCAAGGTGGGGTTTGACGAGGGCTATCTGCTGCAACCCAGGGGTTCCCCCATGTTTGGCCGTGCCCGGCAGTTCGGGGCCCTCTCCCTGGCGGACAGCGGCACCGACTTTCACCCGGATCTCGATGTACAACCCGGGGATCTGGTGCTGACCAAACCCAGGGTCAGCCCCTTCTACTGCACGGCGCTGGAGCCCGCGCTACGGGCCAATCGCATCGAGCATCTCTATGTGTGCGGCGTGAGCACCAGCTGGGCCATTCAGGGGGCGGTGCGAGATGGCCACGATCGGGACTACGCCATCACCATCCTGGAGGATGCCTGCGCGGCGGCGGATGCCGCAGAACACCAGGCTTCCCTGCGCATGCTCGGTCGCATTGCCGAGATCATCAAGGTCGCGGAGCTGGCGGAACGGGACTGAGCCCGGCCATCCTCTCCTGCAGGCATCTCATGCACCTCATGCGGGCTCGGGGTGCGTCTCTCTCACCATGGCGAGGAAGCGATCCCGAATGGGATCGGCAAATTCCGGGTTCCACACCAGGCTGATTTCCCATTCCGACCAGGGGCCGGAGAGAGGGTAGAGGGTCACCTCCTTGCCCGCGATGAACCCTACGCTGCGCGGCAGGATGGCGTTGCCGATACCGGCGGCCACCAGGGCGACCAGGGTCTGGATGTCTTCCGCCTCCTGGATGAGACTGGTCAGCCGGTTGGCGCCGAGAAAGCGGGCGATCTGCTGGCTGAGACCCGGACAGCGATGGCCCACCATCTGCAGTAAGGGATCGCGGATCAGCGCCCGCTCCAGGTCGAAGTCCGGCCCTGCCACCTGGGTGGGGACGGCCAGCACCAGTCTGTCCGTCAGCAACCTGTGTTCCCTCAGCTGCGGCGCATCAGGCCGTCGCATGAAGCCCAGTTGCAGCCGACCCGCCAGCAAGTGTTCCTGCTGGATGGCGGAGGTGGTGTCCCGCAGGTGGACCAGCACGTCGGGGGCCTGCTGTTTGAAACGGGCCACCAGGGAGGGGGCCAGTGCGAAGCTGGAGAGCCCGAACCCGATGTGGAGGCGTCCGGCGGCACCGCTTGCCAGCGCCAGGGCATGCTGCTCGAATCCCTTGCCGTGATCCACCAGAGCCCTGGCTTGGGGCAGCAACTGGAGGCCGATGGCGGTCAGCTCGGCCCCGTGGCGGCCCCGGTTGAACAGGGTGCTGCCGAGGGCCTGCTCCAGCCCCTGGATCTGCTTGGTCAGGGCCGGTTGCGTCACAAAAAGCCGGCTGGCCGCTTCCCGGTAGTTGGCACTCTCGGCCAGCATGACGAAGGCCTGCAATTGTCTCAGGTCGAATCTCATTCCATTTGGTTATCCAATGTGGCGATTTATTGATTATAAATTATCTAATCTCCTTGTTCTAATGGTCTCGAAACGGGCCTGCTTGCCCGCTGTTCAGCCACAAGGAGTCATGTCATGTCGAGCGAACGCTATCTGTTTTTGATCAAGGGGAGCCTGGTGATGGCTCAGCCGCTGGCCGCACCGGAGACCGGGGAGCTGCTGACCAGTCTGTTGCAGCAGGGGTTCGTCGTCGCCCCCTTGCCGGTGTGGGCCAGCAATGCGGAGCAGGCGCTCGCCTGTTACGAGGCCGCTGCCCAGCGGCAGGTCTTCGCCGATGCGCTGGCGGGGAGAGCCCTGTGAGCGCGGTGCGCGTGAAGGCCGCGGCCCTGCTGCTGGACATGGACGGGACCCTGGTCCACTCCACCGGCGACGTGGAAGTCGTGTGGCGGCGCTGGTGTCAGCACCATGGGCTGGATCCCGCTCCCGTGCTCGCCATGTGTCACGGCGTGCGCTCACGGGAGGTGATAGGGGCCCTGGCTCCCCAGCTGGACATGGCGGTGGAGGTGGCCCTGCTCGACGATCTGGAAATGGCATACGCTGCGGCGCCGATACCTCTGGACGGTGCCCGGCGACGGCTCGAACAGCTGCCGTCGACGCGCTGGGCGCTGGTGACTTCCGCAAGCCGGAGGGTGGCAGAGCACCGGCTGCTGCACGCCGGATTGCCGCTGCCCCGACTCCTGGTGTGTGCCGGTGATGTGGTACGGGGCAAGCCGGATCCCGAGCCTTATTTGCTGGCTTCCAGCCGGTTGGGACTGGCTCCGGCCGATTGCCTGGTGTTCGAGGATGCACCAGCGGGCATCGCCAGCGCCCTGCAGGCGGGTTGCCAGGTGGTGCAGATGGGGGGAACAAGGCGGTATGACGACAGGCTCAAGGGCTGGCTGCGGGACTGGCGCGGGATCGAGATCGAGGTGGCACCAGACGGGCTCCATCTTCATCTGCCCGCCCCGCTGCCGGCAGAGGCCGGATGATGACGACAAGGGGCACGCCATTCAGGCGCCGCAAGATTGCCCGATGCTGGGGGAAGCCTGCTCGGCCGAATAGCGTTCCACCCGGTTGCGGCCATTGTGCTTGGCCAGATAGAGCGCCTGATCGGCGCGAGAGAGCAGCTCGTCCAGATTGAAGGGGCCCTCTTTCTGGGAGGCGATACCGATGCTGACTGTGATGCAGACGGCGGGCTCGGCTCCCTTTTCTTCCCCTGGCTGCGCGACGATTTTTCGCAGCCGCTCGGCAACTGCCATGGCCTGCTCCTCGCTGAGGCCGGGCCAGATGGCCACGAACTCCTCTCCCCCCAGGCGACAGAAGAGATCCCCCGGTCGAAGCTGGTCGCGCACACGGGCCGCGAAGCTGCTCAACTGGTTGTCACCCTCTTCGTGACCGTGACGATCATTGATGCGTTTGAAATGATCGATGTCCAGCATGCAGATCGCCACAGGGTAGCGCTGCACCGTGAGGTACTGGAGCAGTTCGTTGGCGGCCGACCAGAAGCCGGCCCGGTTCAGCGCACCGGTCAGGTGATCGTGGTGGGCCAGGTGTCTCATCTCCCGCAGCAGGCTGTTGCGGGCCGCCATGATGCTGGCGGCGGTCAGGGGGGTGAGAGCGATCAACATGACCCCTATCCGGACGGAGAACATCCAGTACTGGGTCTGGACATCGTGATTGATGACGAGGTGGCCGTTTGAGAGGGCGATCAGGATCAGGGTGCTGTAACTCAGGGTCAGCAGGCTGGTGGCGAAGACGGAGTAGGTGACGGCGCACCAGAGCAGCGTCGGTACCGGGAAGGCGATGGATCCCGGCCCCTCGACGAGCAGGGTGAGCAGCAGGGAGGCCACCAGGCTCAGCAGCGGCATCAATCTGGTCCAGGAGAACTCGGTGCGGTAGAGGAGGGTGCGCCAGGGGGGCACGCTGTCATGGGGAGGCAGTGTCAGGAGCACCGGCAGTATGGTCATGTAGTTCACCAGCTCGCTGGCAAACCAGAAGCCCAGCCCGTAGAGCGGGGGGCCCAGAGACAGGATGGGATTGATGATGGCGCCGACCACGCCGGCGGCGAGGGAGGCGGCCAGGGTGTTTCGCAGCAGGAGCACGAGGGACGTGGGGCGCCTGAGGAGCTTGTCGGCAGGCGCGAGCCGATGCATCAGCAGATACCCGACGCCGATGCCGGCCAGGTTGCCGCAGGTCAGCAGGATGGTTTTGAACAGGGGCTCGCCGGTGAAGAGGGCGGCGAGAAAAAAGCCCAGTATGCCGCCGGCCCAGCCCGCCGGGGTGGCCAGGCGTGGATAGCGCACCATGCAGCCGAGCAGGACCGCATTGGCAGGCCAGAAGGCCGCCAGCAGGTTGGGGGGGCGGGTGAAGATGCCGATCAGCGAGAACAGCAGTACCAGGGCGGCGACACACAACAGAGCGGACAAGGGCGTCAATGTGCATGAGGTACGTTGGCGTGCGATGTCCCCCATGGGGACCTCCTGACAAGAGAGGGTTTGCTCAGAGTATGGCTGGCACGTGACAAGGGTGAACGAGGGGGAGAGAAGAAAACGCCCCCTGGTGGAGGGGGCGTGAAGGCTTACTTGAAGACCCGGAAACGCACGTCGTCGTCGATGAAGGTCTTGTCGCCGGCAGGTTGCTCTATGCTGCCAAAAGGCATCTGGGCACGAAGCAGCCAGCTGGCGGGCAGGTCCCACTCCTTGCGCACCGCATCGTCGATGAGCGGGTTGTAGTGTTGCAGGGAGGCGCCGATGCCCTCCTGGGCCAGGGTGGTCCAGACCGCGAACTGGGCGATCCCGGTGGCATGTTCGGACCAGATGGGGAAGTTGTCGGCATAGAGAGCGAATTTCTGCTGAAGATCCTCGATGACGGCGGTGTCTTCGAAGAAGAGCACGGTGCCAGCCCCGGCGCGGAAGCTGCCGTTGATCTTGGCTTCACTCTGGGGATAGGCCTCCGGCGGCACTATCTTCTTGAGCTCCGCCTTGACGATGTCCCACAGCTTGTGGTGCTGCTCGCCGAACAGGATGACGGCGCGGGAACTCTGGGAGTTGAATGAAGAGGGGCTATGCTTGACGGCATCCTTGATGAGGGCGGTCAGCTGGGCCTCGGAGTGGGTCACCCGGTTGCCCAGGGCATAGATGGTACGACGTGCTTTGATCTGTTCGATAAACGGACTGCTCATAACATCTCCTTGGTTGATGAATCATCACCGCCAGCGTTGCCGACAAAGGTCATCTGGCTCCGATTTCTCGAGTCATCGACTATAGCACCTTGCGGGCAATAAACCGTCAACGACGAGTAATGACTGTTTCTACTTTTTATGGATATTCACATGACGGATGTGAATATGGCCGTGAGACACCTTGATATCTTTTTTATCATTAGCAGTGGATGTTAATGACTTCAATCAATATCTTTTGCAGATTTTTAATCTATAAAATTCATCCAATATGACATTTTATAGAGAGTGACATGACGGCGGCGCTGATCAAGGAACGCTATTACATACTGACTCCGCTGTCGTTTCTCCTGGGAGGGCTGGTGCTGATCGCCACCCTGTTGCTGGCGGCAGCCAGCTACCTGAGCAGCATCGACAAGACGGTGGCGGGTTACGGTCACATGCTGGCCGCCCTCGACGCCACCCTGCTCCAGGACATGGCGCAGGACAACCGCCGCCAGCTTGGCGTGCTGGAGGCGTCCCTGGACAAGCAGGCCATCGCTGCCGGGGCATCGGCCATCAATCCCATCTGGGCCATTGCCCATCAGTTCAAGTTCGATGCCCACTTCCTCTATTTCTACAACGCGCGCACCCATCGGCTCGACAGCTATCCCGACTGGCAGCAACCAGAGGGCTACCGGGCACAGGCGCGGCCCTGGTACCAGACCCTGTCCGGCGAGGGCGATGATCTCGTCTGGTTCGGTCCCTACCCGGAGTTCGATTCGGTCCGGCAGGTACTGACCCTCATCAAGCGGGTCAAGGATGATGAGGGGCAACTGCTTGGACTGCTGATGGTGGACATGTCGTTCAGCGCCTTGCAGGGGGCGTTGCACCGGGCGGTGGGTGAGGATCCGGTGGCTCTCTACATCACCGAGCGCAAGGGCGGCAAGCTGGTGGTGGGGCACAATTTGTCGCTGTTGCCGCCCCATCTCGAGCGGGAGACGCAGGCGGCAGGGCTGGACGGGTTCTGGGCAGGTCGCCACCTGCAACACGCTCTGGAGGGGATGGAGTGGGATCTCAACGTCTATCTCCCCCCCTCCCATTTTCATGAAAACCTGCAAGACACCCTGTTGATGGTGGTGCTGCCCGCCCTGGCATTGCTCTGCATCTGGCTGTGCAGCCTGTGGTTTCTGGTGCGGATCTTTCGCCAGGAGCAGGCGCTGGTGCAGGGCTCGCTCAGCGGCCTCATCCGGGATGAGGCGAGAAAGGAGATCCAGCGGCGTCAGCGAACCTGGTTCGTGCACGGCAGCCTGGGAGAGATAGAACAGGTGCGAAACAGCCTGCTGCAAGGGCAGGATGCCCTGCTCCACGACCCTCTCACCGGCATCCTGAACCGGCGAGCCTTCGATCAGCAGCGGGCCGGGCTGGAGCAGGCGGGGAGGCCCTACTGGCTGGTGCTGTTCGATGTGGACAACTTCAAGCGCGTCAACGACAGCTGGGGACACGGTGTGGGGGATGCGGTGCTGTTTCGGGTGGCCACCATCATGGCGAGAACCCTGGGGGATGAGCAGGTCTACCGCATCGGGGGCGATGAATTTGCGGCCTTGCTGCCCTGGGAGCAGGCGGAGGTGGAATGCCGCCTGACCCACCTGCTCGGTCGGGTGAAAGCCCTGAAATGGCGGGAGTTCGCCGACGCCATCACCCTGAGCGCCGGCGGAGCGCGCTATCCGGATGATGCCCTGACGCTGCTCGAGCGGGCGGATGCCTGCCTGTACGAGAGCAAGCACCAGGGGCGGGATTGCTGGCATCTGGCGGCGTCGTCGCCCGTTGACGGGGAGGTTGTGACAGTATCTGTCTGACGGTGATCGCTGCAAAAAAGGGCCTTTGGGCCGGGAAAAGGGTCATGACGGGGATGATTTCTCGTGTGACCTTTTTTTTTGATGTGGTTTCAGGTGGTTAGCCTGCTTTCTTGCATCGTGTCGCGAACCGGAGACAGGGAGGGCTGGCCGTGAGGTGCCCCTTGCGGCAGTGGCGCAGGTCAGGGGGCTTTGTATAGTGCAGGGAAAAATAATCAATCATCAGGTTTGACAGGAGTACCCCATGAAAATGAAACCGTTTGGCATGAGCGCACTGGCGCTGCTGGGGGCGTTGCTGTTGGGCACAGGACAGGTGCAGGCATCCGAGACCCTCAATACCATTCTCGGCGGCGGAGCCGGCGGGGTGGCGGGCACCATGATCGGCAAGGAGCTGGGTGGCGACACCGGCGCCCTGGTGGGGGCCGCCCTGGGGGGCGCGGCCGGTGGTGCGGCCACGGCCAATAGGGGCAACAAGAACGAAGCTGCGCTCGGCGGCGCCGTCGGTGCCCTGGGCGGGGCTGCCATCGGCAAGAGCGTCGGTGGCAGCACGGGCCAGCTGATCGGCGCCGGTATCGGTGGTGCCGGTGGCTCCGCCATCGGAGCCAGGACCGGGGATGGTCACGAGAGCCGCGGCGATCGCTATTACGATGACAGGCGCTATCACAAGCACCACAAGAAACACAAAAAGCACCGCAAGCACAGATGGCATGACGACTGATGCCGCGGCAAGCTGACCGACAAAAAGGGGCCCTTGGCCCCTTTTTTGATCCCGCTGCCGGCCCGTGAGGGGCGCGAGCGGCCTCTTACACCAGCCGGTGCTGGCGCCTGCCAAGGGAGAAGGCGTTGATGTTGTCGATGAGCTGATCCGCGAGGCGCTGCATCGACTCTTCGCTGGCCCAGGCCACGTGGGGAGTCAGGATGAAATTGGGGTAACGCAGGGCCTGCATCAGGGGGTGATCCGGAGGCGGCGGCTCGACACTTGCCACATCGAAACCGGCGCCGCCCAGACGGCCGTTGCCGAGGGCTTCGAGCAGCGCCTGCTCGTCCACCAGGCCGCCACGGCCCACGTTGATGAGCAGGGCGCCCGGTTTCATCAGGGTCAGCTCCCGCTCCCCGATGAGATGGCGGGTGTAGGGGGTGAGCGGGCAGTGCAGGCTGATCACATCCGAACTTTGCAACAGGGCATCCAGGGGCAGTCTGTCGTCATCCCCCGGGGAGCCGACCTGGCTCTGGGCATAGTAAACCTCCATCCCGATGGCGCTGGCCCGCTGTCCCAGTGCCTGTCCCAGGGTTCCCTTGCCGATGATCCCGAGGCGCTTGCCATGCAGATCCGTGATGGGGTGGTCGAAGAAGCAGAACTGGCCGCTTTGCTGCCAGCGCCCCTCCAGCAGGGACTGGCGCCAGGCGAACAGGTTGCGCGACAGGGCGAGCATCAGGGCCATGGCGTGCTCGGGGACGGAAGGGCCCGAGTAGTTGCGGATATTGCACACGGCGACATTGGCGGCGCGGCACGCCTCCAGGTCCAGGTTGTCGCTGCCGGTGGCGGCCAGAGCGATCAGGCGCAGTTCGGGCAGCTGGGCCAGTTCATCGGCCCCGATGCGCACCTTGTTGATGATGGCGATGCTGGCGCACTTGAGCCGCTCCACCACCTGATCCGGCGCCGTGGTCGGGTAGCTTTGCCAGTGATGGGGAAAATCGGGGCGGCGCAGATTGATGCCGGTGTCCAGGGTGTCGCTGTCGAGAAACACGATTTGCTGCATGAAGCCTCCTGCCATTGGTTCGGACATGATGCCAAACATGGAGGGCGGCTGACCAGCGCGGTGGCATCGGGTCAAGTCCGATGGGGAAGGCAAAAGGCGGGTGGCTGTGCCTCGGAGGGACTCAGATCCAGCCCAGGTGCGTCAGCCAGCCCTGGATGCGGCCCGGCGTCTCCTCCAGATCCATCAGGGCATAGGGGCGGTAGTTGAGCTTGTGGCTGCGGCGGCTCTCGCTTCTGCGGGCTTCGGCCGCCAGCAGGGGCCAGCGTCCTCCCTCCTCCTGATAGAGATCCAGGGTAGGGATGCTGCCCTGGGCTATCTGCTTGGCGAGGGTCTGGTTGCTCAGCTGGTTGGGGAAGAAGCCGTCGAGCAGCACCAGGGCATCGGGGGCGGGCAACTGCTCGCTGGCGATGAGGTTGGCGGCCCAGGCGGCGCTGGTACCCTGGGCCAGCAGCAGCTTGAAGCCCCCCTCCTGCAGCTTGGCATCCCCCAGCTTGCTGATGCGGGAGGCAAACTGCTTGCGAAAATCGTCGATGACCTGCTGTTTCTTCTCGGCGGCGGGGTCGAGCTCGGTCTGCTGCGGCGAGGGGAGCAGCAGCAGGGTGTCGAAACCGAGGCGCCCCAGCTCCCGGGTCAGTTGCCACAGCTGGCCGCTGCGCTGCCAGTCGGGCAGCAGGATGACCAGACCCACGTAGTTGTCGCTGTCGTGCTTGGCAAACAGTACCTGTTGCTTGTCCACCCTGGTGCTGTCGGGTATTCCCTGCCAGTCGCTGCTCTGCCAGTAGTCGGGGGGAACCAGGGGGGCTGGATCCGGGGCGGCGCCTGACGGTGCCTGCCCGGCGCCGTGGGCGGCAAAAGCAAGCAGGGTCAGCAGCAGATAGGGGCGAAATGTCATGGGGGATCCTCCAGCACTCCCTCATAGCGGCCTCGCCGGGGGTTTCTTTAGGGCAAGGGGGCACATCGGCATCGGCGGTGGCGAAGAGGGTCTGACCGGCGGGCCGGACACGGGCCCGGGATTGTTCCAAATGGCAAAGCATTCCCGGTTTTGATTGTTCCATCCCGTGACCCATACATGGTTCAGTAAGGGCAGGCAGACAGGGGGGCCGGGGCATGTTGTCACTGGCCGCAGGCGGAGAATTCTTCCCCCTATCTCGTCAGAACGAGAGATTCACCCTCACTTTCCATCGACAGGGAGCGTTATCGCCATGAGCACCTTGGTTCACTTGCCCATCCTCGACCTGAGGCAGCTGGATGCCTCGCCCGACGCCCGGGCCGATTTTCTGGCATCGTTGCGCGATGCCGCGAGAGAGACGGGATTTTTCTACCTGACCGGCCACGGCATCGATCCCGAGCTGCAACAGGAGGTACAGCAGCTGTCGCGGGCCTTCTTTGCGCTGCCTCTGGCGGCCAAGCAGCAGGTCGCCATGATCCACTCTCCCCATTTTCGTGGCTACAACCGACCGGGGGCGGAGCTGACCCGGGGTCAACCCGACTGGCGAGAGCAGTTTGATATCGGTGCCGATCGCCCAGCCTTGCCGCGCGCGGCGGGCGACCCGCCCTGGTGGCGGTTGCAGGGGCCGAATCAGTGGCCGGAGGCGCTGCCGACACTGCAACCCGTGCTGACGCGCTGGCGTGGGCAGATGACCCGCATGTCCCGTACCCTGCTCGGGGCTTTTGCCGAGGCGCTCGCACTGTCGCCAGATGCCTTCGATGCCCTGCACGGAGAGCGTCCCAACGAACATATCAAGCTGATCCGCTATCCCGGTGAGCGGGGCGCCACCCAGGGGGTCGGTCCCCACAAGGATTCGGGCTTCCTGAGCTTCCTGCTGCAGGATGACCAGCCCGGCCTGCAGGTGGAGGTGGCGCCGGATCACTGGATCGACGCGCTCCCGCTCCCCGGCACCTTCGTGGTCAACATCGGTGAGCTGCTGGAGCTCGCCAGCAACGGCTACCTGCGGGCGACCGTGCACCGGGTGGTGCCGTCGGCGCCGGGGCAGGAGCGTCTCTCCATCGCCTTCTTCCTGGGGGCCCAGCTCGACGCCGTGGTGCCCGTCTATCCGCTGCCCGAGGCACTGGCCCGTGAAGCCAGGGGGCCTGCCACCGACCCGCACAATCCGCTGCTGCGGGAGGTGGGCTGGAACTACCTCAAGGGGCGGCTGCGTTCCCACCCTGATGTGGCATTGCGCCACCATGCCGATCTGTTGCCGGCGCCCCGGGCGCTGGCGGTCGGCGAAACCACCCATTGATTGCATGGCAAGGAGCACAAGATGAACAAGCACGGACTGTTTTCCCTGAGCGGCCTGGTATTGGCCCTCGGACTCTCTCTCTCCGCCCAGGCAGCCCAGGCGCTGCGGGTTGCCGCGGATCCACTGCCCCATGCGGATATCCTCGGCGAGGTGAAACGCCAGGACCCTTCGCTGGATCTGCAGGTGATCGAGCTCAGCGGCGGCATCAATGCCAATGCCCTGTTGGTGGCGGGTGATGTGGATGCCAACTATTTCCAGCACGTCCCTTACCTGCGGGATCAGGAGAAGGCGCTCGGCACCGAGCTGGTGGTGGCCGCGACCGTACACGTGGAGCCTCTTGGCATCTATTCGAAGAAGTTCAAGCACCTGAGGGAGGTACCGGAAAATGCGGTGATAGCCCTGCCCAACAATGTCACCAACCTGAGCCGGGCCCTCTATCTGTTGCAGCACGAGGGGCTCATCACCCTCAAGGCCGGCCATGAAGATCCGGCGCGGGATCTGGCGACGGTGCACGACATCGCCACCAACCCCAAGGCGATCAAGATCCTGGAGATCGAGGCGCCGCAGCTGCCGCGCTCCCTCGACGACGTGGATCTGGCGGTGATCAATGGCAACTATGCCCTGGAGGCGGGGCTGGAGCCTGCTCGCGATGCCCTGGGGCTGGAGAGCGCCCAGAACAATCCCTACGCCAACATCCTGGTGACCACCCCGGCGCTCAAGGATGATCCGCGGATCCGCCAGTTGGCGCGGGACCTGGAGTCCAGGGCGATCGCCGACTTCATTCGCAAGAGCTACAAGGGGTCGGTGATCCCGGTGGCCGGGCGGCAGTCATGATAGTGCTGGAGGGGCTCGGCAAGCAGTACCCGGGGCACGGGCAACCCGCTCTGGAGGGAGTGTCGCTCGAGATTCCGGATGGGGCCATCTACGGCATTCTCGGGCGCAGCGGCGCGGGCAAGAGCACGCTCATTCGTTGCCTCAATCTGCTGGAGCGGCCAAGCCGGGGCCGCATCCTGTTCGATGGCCGCGACATCACGGCACTGGAGGGGGCGGCCTTGCGCCGCCACCGTCAGGGGACCGGCATGATTTTCCAGCACTTCAATCTGCTGCACGCCCGCAGCGTGGAGGAGAACGTGGCGGTCCCGCTGGAAATCGCCGGAGTGGCGCGCCGGGAGCGGGCGGCCCGGGTCAGCGAGCTGTTGGAACTGGTGGGGCTTGGCGAGCACCGTCGCGCCTTTCCCTCCCAGTTGTCGGGGGGACAGAAGCAACGAGTGGGCATCGCCCGCGCCCTGGCCGCCAATCCGCGCCACTTGCTCTGTGACGAGGCGACCAGTGCCCTGGATCCGGAGACCACGGAGTCGGTGCTGGCGCTGCTTGCCGACATCAACCGCCGCCTCGGGATCACCATAGTGCTCATCACCCACGAGCTGGAGGTGGTCAGGGCCATCTGCGATCACGCGGCATTGCTTGAACGGGGTCAGCTGGTGGAAAGCGGCGCTCTGGGCACCCTGCTGGCCAACCCAGACTCCCGCGTGCGGCAGGCCCTGTTGCCGGATCCCGAGATCCTGCGGCGTTTCATGGCGCGTCACGGAGTCACAGAGGAGGTGCGTTTATGCAGAGTCGCCTGAGTGCCGATGCCTTGCTCGAACTGATGTATCAGGGGTCGCTCGAAACGCTCTACATGGTGGGAGTGGCGGCCGTGTTCACCCTGCTGCTGGGGCTGCCGACCGGGGTGCTGCTGGTGGTGACCCGTCCCGGGGGCGTGCTGCCCTTGCCCCGTCTCAACATGGTGCTGGGGATCGGTATCAACATCGGGCGGTCGCTCCCCTTCGTGGTGCTCCTGATCGCCCTGATCCTCCTGACCCGGCTGGTGGTCGGCACCTCACTGGGCAGCACCGCCGCCATCGTCCCCATCACCCTGGGGGCCTTCCCCTTCTTTGCCCGGGTGGTGGAGAGCGCCCTCGATGAGGTGGACAAGGGGCGCGTCGAAGCCGTGCTCGCCATGGGGGGCAGCGGCTGGCACGTGGTCGTCAAGGCGCTGCTGCCCGAGGCCTTGCCGGCGCTGCTGGCCGGACTCACCCTGACGGTGGTGATGCTCATTGGCTTCTCCTCCATGGCAGGGGTGGTCGGTGGTGGCGGGCTCGGGGATCTGGCGATCCGCTACGGCTACCAGCGCTTTGACGACAAGGTGATGGCAGGGACCGTGGTCATGTTGCTGCTGCTGGTGCAACTGGTACAGGGGGTGGGGGACAGGCTGGTGCGGGCACTGGCCCATCGCCGCTAGGGGCACGGCTTCTCATCAGGCCGGCCGTGAGGTGCCAGCCAATAAAAAAGCGAGCCTTGGCTCGCTTTTTTTGCAATCACATCAAGGGGTCAACTTAGTTGACGCGACGCTTGAATTCACCGGTACGGGTGTCGATTTCGATCTTGTCACCGATCTCCACGAAGGCGGCAACGGCCAGCTCGTAGGAGGTGCCCTTCAGGCGGGCAGGCTTGGTCACTTTACCGGAGGTGTCGCCACGGGCGGCCGGCTCGGTGTACTCGACTTCACGCACGATGGTGGTCGGCAGTTCTACGGAGATGGCTTTCTCGTTGTAGAAAGTCACTTCGCAGAGGTCTTCCATGCCGTCTACCAGGTAGTTCAGGGCATCACCCAGGTTGTCTTTCTCGACGTCGTACTGGTTGTACTCGGTGTCCATGAAGACATACAGCGGGTCGGAGTAGTAGGAGTAGGTGCACTCTTTACGCTCCAGCTGAACGACTTCCAGCTTGTCGTCGGCCTTGAAGACGGTCTCGGTGGCGCTGCCGTTCAGCAGACCCTTCAGCTTCATCTTGACCACGGCGGAGTTACGGCCGGATTTGTTGAATTCAGCCTTCTGGACCACCATCGGCTCGGTGCCGATCATGACTACGTTACCAGCGCGGATTTCCTGTGCGGTTTTCATGTAAAAAATTCCTGTTCGTGAAACGGACGGATAAAAACTGCCAGATTATATACGGCTTTCTAAAAATTTCACCAACCTCGTGACGAGATCCCCGTCCGCCAGCAGCCTCTGTGGCCAGGTGCGCCCATGTTGCTGCCATATGGCCGCGTATTGAGGCCATTGTGCCCAGAGTTCACCCGTATGCTCCCCCCGGTTGAGGGCATGGTTGAAGCGGCGCAGCCACTGACCGGCCGGCGCTGGCAAGGGGGAGAGGTAGTGGTCGAGAAAACCGTCCAGCTTGACCATGTGGGCATCCTCTTCCTGCTGGTAGATATGCCAGAGGAAGGGGCGCCCCGCCCACTGGGCCCGCACGAAGGAGTCCTCCCCGCGCACCAGGTTGAGATCGCAGCTCCACAGCAGGCGATCGTAGCCCCTCTGATCGGTCATCGGCAGCAGCTTGACGGTGAGGTTGCCCGCCTGGAGCAGATCTCCGGCCCGGGCACCGGGAATGGCCTCTGCCAGCCCTGCGCCGATGAGCACGTCGTCGAGGGAGCGCCCCAGCGGCAGCAGCAGGGTGACGGGGGTGACGCTCTGGCGCCAGCCCTCGACCAGGCTCCTGAGCGCCTCGCTCTCGTAGGTAAAGAGGCTGACCCGCAGCTCGTCTTCTCGTTGGGGTGGCAGGCCGAGGCTGGCCCAGTAGGCGGTCAGTCCCGCTTCATCCTGTTGCCAGCGCTCGCGCTCGACGATGAGGCCGTGCTCGCACAAGAGGCCGCCCGTTTTCTGCGTGAAACCCGGGAAGAAGAAGTACTTGTCGAGGCGCTGGCTGCCGACCTGCTGGGGCGAGGCGAGGCCATGGCAATCCTCGACCCAGCTCTCGGCCGAGAGGTATTCGAGGTTGATCCAGAAGGGGGGCGTGGTCTGCTCGGCCATGCGTTCGATAAAGAGGGCAGGCAGCTCGCAGGCAAACGCCTCGATGACCACCCTGGCCGGGGTCATGTCGGCGGGGAGGCGCTCGTGCCAGTGCTGGACATAGATGCCATCGACCCACTGACCGTCCTGTGCGGGGTCGAGCGCCGGGCAGATGCGGGCGAAGCTAGCCAGATCGTCCACCCAGAGCCGCACCTGCACCTCACTCTTCTGCGCCGGGAGCGCGCCTTCCTGTTTGAGCTGGCGGGCGAGCCGCCAGGTGACGCCGATGTCACCGAAGTTGTCGACGACGCAGCAGAAGATGTCCCAGTCGAAGGGGGGGAGAGGGCTTGTCATGGCGCGGGATCCCAGATGCAAAAAAACCGGTGCGCAGGGTAGCACACCGGTTGGTCGGCTTCTAACCGTCAGCGCGTGACGGGGTCTGTGGCAGGTTACTCCTTGCCGTAGACGTTGTTCTCCTGCTCGCGCACCCGGATGAAGGTGGTGCGTTTGGTGAGCTCTTTCAGCTGGCTGGCCCCCACATAGGTGCAGGTGGATCGCACCCCGCCCAGGATGTCGCGCACCGTGTTCTCCACCGGGCCGCGGTAGGGCAGCAGCACGGTTTTGCCTTCGGAGGCGCGATACTCGGCGACACCGCCGGCGTGCTTGTCCATGGCGCTGGCCGAGCTCATGCCGTAGAACTTCATGAAGGGCTCGCCATCGACCTCGACGACTTCGCCGCCGCACTCTTCGTGAGCGGCCAGCATGCCCCCCAGCATCACGAAGTCGGCGCCGCCGCCAAACGCCTTGGCCACATCCCCCGGGCAGGTGCAGCCGCCGTCACCGACGATCTGGCCGCCCAGACCGTGGGCCGCATCGGCACACTCGATGATGGCGGAGAGCTGCGGGTAGCCGACCCCGGTCTTGACCCGGGTGGTGCAGACCGAGCCCGGGCCTATGCCCACTTTGACGATGTCGGCGCCGGAGAGGATCAGCTCCTCCACCATCTCGCCGGTCACCACGTTGCCCGCCAGGATGACGTGGTTGGGGCAGGCGTCACGAATTTTGCGCAAAAACTCGACGAAGTGCTGGGAGTAGCCGTTGGCCACGTCCACGCAGATGAAGCGCAGGGCGCTGGACATCGCGAGGATCTGGCGGGTCTTGGTGAAGTCCTCCTCCGAGGTGCCGGTGGAGACCATTACGTGGCCCAGCAGGGCCGGGTCGGTCTCATTGACGAAGGTTTGCCACTGCGCAAGGCTGTAGTGCTTGTGCACCGCCGTCATCATCTCGAAGCTGGCCAGGGTACGCGCCATGGCGAAGCTGCCGACGGTATCCATGTTGGCGGCGATGACGGGCACGCCCTGCCATCGGGTCTGGGTGTGCTTGAAGGTGAACTGGCGGGTCAGGCTGACTTGGGAACGGCTCTTTAGAGTAGAGCGCTTGGGGCGAAACAGGACATCCTTGAAACCGAGCTTCAAGTCTTCTTCGATACGCATTGCGAATTCCTTATTGAGCCTTGTGTGAGAGGTCACTTTGCAGTGGCAACTTTTCGGCAGGCGCAAAAAAACCGGTGGTTTTCAGGCCCTCCGGTTTACAGCAGTGTAGGCAAAAATCCCGTCAGAACAAGACTGATAATTCACGCACCGCTGTGGTAGCCTTTGGCGTCACAACCTGAGGATGGCCGCCAGCGTCATCCAGCACCCTGTTCTCCCCTCGTTTTCCTGCTGCATTCCCCACTCACGCACCGTGCCCGGCATGGATTGTCGCCTGTTGGCACCGCGTCCAGAGCCCGCTCCCCTGCACGCCAGAATCCGGTTGACCCGGCAGTTGGCTGTGATACATCTGGGCGCAAGACTGACAAGGCGAGAGAGCAAGATGGGCAAGAGAATGGTGGCGGCGGCCATGATGTGGGCGCTGTGCGGCAGCGCGATGGCGGCCCAGACCAGCTATGGCTGGATCGAGAAGGGGGTGCTGATGCCCTACGGGGTGGCGGTCAAGATGAAGCTCGATACCGGTGCCCTCACTTCGTCGCTGGATGCCCGCGACCTGAAGCATTTCAAGAAGGATGGCAAGCCCTGGGTGCGCTTCAACCTGGTGCTGACCGATGCCAATACCGACAAGGTTGTGCGCCGGAGCGTGGAGCGACCGGTGGAGCGCAGCGTGACGGTGCGCGGGGCGGGCGGCATGGAGCAGCGCCCGACGGTGACCATGTCCGTCTGCGTCGGGGACCAGGTCTACAAGGAGTGGTTCACCCTGCGGGATCGCAGCAAGATGATCTACCCGGTGCTGCTGGGGCGCCGTCTGCTGGCGGAGCTGGGACCGGTGGATTCGAGCCGGACCTTCACGGTACAGCCCACCTGCGACTAGGGTGGTGGTGCCATGAAAAACGGGGGCCTGGCCCCCGTTTTTCATGGCGTGCGCAAAGGCTGACCCGTCATGCCTGGCGCGAGGCGGGCAGCAGCACGCTCACTTCGACCCCCCCTTCAGGCCGATTGTGAATGTCGAGATCCGCTCCGTGAAGCTGGGCGATGCGCGAGACGATGGCCATGCCAAGGCCCACGCCATCCCCCTGCTGGGGATTGACCCGGAAGAAGCGCTCGCACAACCGGGAGAGGGCGGCGGTGGGGATGCCGGGGCCGTTGTCCCGCACATCCACCCGGATCCGGTTGCCCACCTGGCTCACCACCACGGCGACCTCGCCGCCCACCTGGGTGTAGCGCAGCGCATTGTCGATGAGGTTGCCGAACATCAGCTCCAGCAACATCGCCTGTCCCATTACCTGCACCTGTTCGGCGCCCTCCAGGGACAGCTGTTGATCCTTTTTCAGGGCGATGGGGGCCAGGGTCGCCAGGGTGCTCTGCAACAGGGGGTGCAGGGGGAGGGCGGTGAGGGCCGGGCTCTGCTGGTTGTCGATGCGGGCCTGGGTCAGCAACTGGCGGATCAGCCGATCGCTGCGATCGAGGGCCAAGAGCATCTTGCGCAGGGCCTGCTCCCGGCTCTGATCATCCTCGGCCGTCATGGCGTTCTCGCTGTGGATGCGCAGTACCGCGAGGGGGGTGCGCAGCTCGTGGGCGGCCTCGTTGGTGAACTGTTTCTCCCGATCCAGGGTGTCAGCGAGGGCGTGCATCAGCCGGTTGATCTCCCCCACCAGCGGCGTCAGCTCCTCGGCCTTGATGGCGAGATTGAGGGGGCTCAGGTTGGCGGGATGACGCTCGCCAATGGCTTGCGCCAGCTGGTGCAGCGGTGACAGTCCCCGGGTGATCAGCCACCACAGCAGACCGAGCAGGAAGGGCAGGGTGATGAAGAGGGGCAGCATGGTGAGGGTGGCCATCTTGCTGGCCAGTTCGCTGCGTTCGTCATCCCGCTCCGCCACGATGAGCCAGGTCTGTTCACCTTCGTTGTAGAGGGTAAAGGTGCGCCACTCGTGGTGATCCTTGGTCTCGCTGTTGAAGCCCCGCTCCAGGGTGGTCAACGGTTGGGCCGGGGCATTGGGCGAGCGCAGCAGCACGGCGCCCTGCTCGCTCAGCAACTGGAAGTAGAGGTTGTGTTCGAATTCATGGCCATAGGGGGTGAACTCGTTGTCCTGGCCGAACTGGAAGAAGCCGCCCTTCTCGATGTGGGGCGTCTCGGGGACGGCCTGCACCCACTCCTGGTATACGGTGCCGTTGCGCGGCAGCTCGCCGCTCTGCTTGAGATAGCGGCTGAGCAACTGGTTGGTGATGCGGGCGGACTGGGCGAGACGGGCATCAAACAGCTCTTCCATTTCGTGGTTGGCCTGCAGGTAGCCGATAAGGCCGCTGATGGCGAGGCTGAGGCTGACCAGGGCCAGGATGCCGGAGAGCAGGAAACGGCGGATGGAACGGACACGGCTCATGGGGCGGAGGCTCCTCTTGCGCCCTGGACGTCGAGCTGGGGCACGATGTAACCGACGCCGCGAATGTTGCGGATGAGCTCGGGGAAGAATTTCTTGCGCAGATGGTGAATGTGCACCTCCACCGCGTTGCTCTCTGCCCCCTCGTCCCAGCCGTAGAGGCTCTGTTGCAGTTGATCCCGGCTCAATACCCGGCCGCTCTGGGTGATGAGCTCCTGCAACAGCTTGTACTCGTGGGGGGTGAGCTTGACCGGCTCGCCCCGATAGGTGACCTGTTGTGACGCGGGGAAGAGCTGCAGCTCCCCGTACTCCAGCACCGCCTGGGCCTGCCCCTTGCTGCGCCGCACCAGGGCGCGCAGCCGGGCGTTGAGCTCCTGCAGGGCGAAGGGTTTGACCATGTAGTCGTCGGAGCCTGCATCCAGCCCCAGCACCCGGTCGTCCAGGGCATCACGGGCGGTCAGGATGAGCACGGGCAGGGTCTGCCCCTCCCGGCGCAACTTGCGCAGCAGGCTGATGCCGTCGATGTCCGGCAGGTTGAGATCCAGGACAAGGGCGGCAAATTCCTCGCTCTTGAGCGCCGAGAGGGCCGGCATCCCCTGCTGGAGCCAGTCCACCGTGTAGCCGCTGCTGCGCAGGGCATCCACCATGCCGTCTCCCAGCATCACATCATCTTCCACCAACAGGATCCGCATTGTTCTCTCCCTCAAACGACACTGCCCACCAGTATGCAAGCTGGTGGGCAGAGTTGAAATAGCGCACTGTGCTGCTTGTGTTTACAGCTTGGCGAGACGCTCGCGAATTTCCATTCTGCGGCCCTCGTCCGCCACCTCGCGGCCAGGGCGCGCCGGGGCGGCCAGGGCCTTGTCCAGATAGACCTTCGCCTGTGCCTTGTCACCCTGATCCAGCAGGAAGTCGCCGTAGAAGAAGTTGGGGTCGATGCCGGTGGGATTGATGGCCAGCGCCTGCTTGAGCAGCTTCTCCGCCTTCTCGTCGTCTCCAAAGCCCACCGGCCAGCCCGGCACCTGGTAGTAGAGGGAGCCCAGGCTGGTGTAGGCCGAGCCTTCCAGCGCCTTGGGATCCTGCTTGATGGCGATCTCGAGCTTGGCCTTGGCCTCCTTCACCAGGCTCAGGGCGCCGAGGCCGCCCTTGGCCCCCGCCCAGGTGCTCTTGACGATGGCGGACCAGATCAGCAGATCGGTGCGAAATGCCTCCTTGGCGCTCGCCTCATCGGCCTTGGCACTCAGGTTCTCCAGGCAGCTCTCCTTGGCTTTTCCGGTCTGCTGGTACTGGCAGTGGGCCCACTCCTGCTGAATGGTGGGCAGGGCATCGGCGGCCTGGGCCAGACCGCTTGCCAGCAGGCCTCCCAGGGCGAGCAACAGGGGGCCGTGACCAAATCGGGGACGGAAAGTGGCGTGCTTCATCTCAATGTTCCTTCTCGTTTGTCGCACAGGCGGGATCGCTCCTGTGATCGGGGGCTGGGGAGGCGGTGCGGCGGGCGTGGCGCTCGATGATCGGGCGCTGCTTGGCCAGGGCCATGTCCACCAAGGCGGGCAGCAGGCCGTTGAGCCGCACAAAAAGCTTTTCCGGCCAGCCGAGCCAGCGGCGGCGTGTCTCGTTGCACAGGGCGATGACGGCCTCCTCGGCCACGTCCTGTGGGCTGTCGGTCCGGGTGCCGAGCTCGGCATTCATGGCATAGGCCGCCTCGGAGTTGAGGTGGGTGCGGGTGGCACGGGGGGCAAAGTGCAGCACCTTGATGCCGGTTCCCTCCAGCTCCCGCCCCAGGGACTCGCTGAAGCCGCGCATGGCGAACTTGCTGGCGCAATAGACGCTGTAGCCGGCAAAACCGATGGCCCCGAGGCTGGAGCCGATGTTCATGATGATGGCGGGCTTGCGCAGCCGGGGCAGCAGGGCCCGGGTGAGCTGGATGGGCGCCTCGACGTTGAGCAGCAACTGGCGTGTCACCTGCTCGCTGCTCTGATCTTCCAGCCAGGCGAACTGGTTGCAGCCCGCACTGTTGATGAGCACGTCCAGCCCCTCGTCCAGGGCCGGATGTTGCAGTAGCTGCGCCCGCTCATGGGGAGAGCCGAGATCGGCCGTCACCGTCTGGTGGCGATCCGGATGAGGCAGCTCCCGGCGCAGGCGCTCCAGGGCGCTGGCCCGACGACCGTGCAGCAGCAGATGGGCACCCTGGGCCGCCAGTTCATGGGCCAGGGCTTCACCAATGCCGCCACTGGCGCCAGTCAGCAGTATGCGTTTGCCTTCAAGCTTCATTGGCAGGATCCCGTGAGCTGATAGAGCATGTCGCCATAGAGGCGGTAGACCACCTTGGCGGCGTGAATGATGGCGGCCTGATCGGCAGCATCTTCCACCCGGTTCATCAGGGATTCGAAGAACTTGAGGTGCTCCTGGTCCAGGGCCCCGTGGGAGCTCAGGTAGCTCATGGCCTGGGGCGGCAGACCCAGACCGCTCTTGAGCTGGTCGGCGACGGTCAGGGCGATGGCGACGCTGGTGCCTTCCAGCACCTGCACCATGCCGAAGAAGCCCATGGGGTTGCCGCGCTGGATCTGGTCGTAGAGGAAGGCCACCATTAACTCGATGGGCAGGCCCGGCTGGCCGTGGCGCACCGCCTCGGCATCACCGCCGCAGGCACGGATGTCGTTCAGGATCCACTCCTGATGGCCGTACTCCTCGTCGATGTACTCCCTGATGGCGCCACGCACCCATTCGTACTCCTGCCCCAGCTTGCCGCCGGTGGCCATCAGGAGCGGCACCGTGTGGCGCACGTGGTAGTAGGCCTGTGCCAGGAAGGCGAGGTAGGTGTCACGGCTGATGTCGCCGCGGCGGCAGGCCTCGATGATGGGGGCGTTGAACAGGCGTTCGCGCTCGCAGGCGGTGGCTTGTTGCAGGGTCTGGTAGAAGCTCATGAGGTCTCTCCTGTGAGGCATTGGCTGATCTGCCGGGAAAAATGGTGATAAATCTCGTTGCGACGGGGGCGCCCGTTGGCCGTCAGCAGGCCGGGGAGCTGATCCAGGGCGACCGGCAACCAGTGATGGATGCGGGCGTAATCGGGCAACTGCTGGTTGAGCCGGGCAATCTGCTCTGGCAATTGGGACTGGCTGCCCGGCAGCGGCTGGATAAGGGCCACGTTGGCGGGCTGACCGTCACCGAAGATGACGATGCGGGCGATGGCCGGGCAGATCTGGGCCTGGGCTTCCACCCACTCCGGGGAGAAGTTGCGGCCAAAGGCGGTGATCTGCACGTTCTTCTTGCGCCCCGTGATGTGCAGGTAGCCCTCCTCGTCGATCCGACCCAGATCCCCTGTGGCGATCTGGCTGCCCGTCTCGCCCTCTTCCCCCAGGTAGCCCAGCATGGCGCTGCCGCTGACCATGACTTCGCCGTCTGCGGCGATCGTCACCTGGCAGTGAGGCAGGGGCAGGCCGACGCTGCCGGGACGATCCCCGTGTGGGCCGTTCAGGGCGACCACGGAGCCGCATTCGGAGAGACCGTATCCCTCGTAGACCGGCAGCCCCGCCGCACGGGCGTGAGCGATGAGTTCGGGGGCGACCTTGCCGCCGCCCACGGCGACGAAGCGCAGGGTGCCGAGCTGTGTCGCCAGGGCAGGGGTATTGAGGCACAGGGCCAGCAGCAGGCGCAGCAACTCGGGTACCAGCACCAGGCTGTGGCTGGGCCAGCGCAGCAGTGCCTGGGCCAGGGCTGCAGGATCCAGCTTGCTGGAGCCCGAGAAGCCGAGTTCCCCCAGGGAAGGGATGCGGCTGCAGGCGCCGGTCAGCAGCGGTACATACAAGCCGGTCAGGTTCTCCAGCAAGGTGGTGAGGGGCAGCAGGGTCAGGTGCTTCTCAACCCGGGCAGGGGCCACCCGCAGGGCAAGGGATCCGCAGACCGCCGTCATCTGTTCCAGCGACAGGCAGACGCCCTTGGGTTGCCCCGTGGTGCCAGAGGTATAGGTGATCTTGGCGGTGCCCGCCGGCAGCTCGGGGAGGCGGGCCGGGAGGCGGCGCCACAGGGGCACGGCCTGTTCATCGGGCCTGCCTGCCATGAGCACGAGGGGCGAGGCGGCCTGCCACCCCTGGTGCTCCGGGCCGACCAGGGCGTCGGCTCCGCTGCTTTCCAGCAGCCACGTCTGCTGCGCCGGACTGAAGAAGTGGGGAACCGGGATGACCACGATGCCGGCCCAGGTGCAGGCGAGATCGATCAGTGCCCAGGGCAGGCCGTTGTCGAGTTGCAGGGCCAGGCGGCGGATGCCGGCCCCTTGCAGCACTCCTGCCAGTTGCTGGATCTGCTGCCACAGGCTCTGGTAATCCAGCTCACCCTGGCTGCCTAGCAGCGCAGGCTGGTGCGGGGTCTGGCTGGCATGGTGGGCGATGGTGTCGAACAGCGTCATTGCGCGCACCTCCTGTCGATGTCGGCATGGTTAAAAAGGCGGGGCATGGGCCCCAGCAGGTTGAGCAGCAGGCTGCTTTGTGCGAGCACCTCGCGCCCCTGGTTGATGTCGCCTGCCATCACCTTGGGCTGGCAGCGGTAGTATTCGCCCCAGGCACTGGCATCCTCTCCCACCTGATGGGCCTGGGCGGGGGCCAGCTCAACCGGGTTGAGACGCAGGCGGGTAAAGCTGTTGCGCAGCTTGGCGGTGCCGGTGAACACCACGTAGTCCAGGGCGTTATCACACAGCAGACGACACAGCGCGGCAAACATCAGGCGGGCGTGACCCGGTTCGCTGCAAGCAAGATTGCCCACTTCGATGATGCGGTGGCGGGCCGGACGGACCCCGAGACGGGTCTCGATGGCGGCCTCGACAGGCTGCTCCAGATATTGCTCCAGATAGAGCGGTTGCTCGTGCTCGCCATGGCAGGCCTGATTGAGGCCGCAGGCACCGACCAGCACGCCATCAGCCCGGTAGAGCCCGAGCAGGCAGGGCAGGAAATGGGGAATGCGGGCGTTGAACTCGAGGGTGTAGGCGGCCTGGATATAGGTTTGCAGCGCCATGACCTGCTGCGGGGATTCGGCCAGGATCAACCGGTAGGGGGCTTGGATCTCGATGGTCATGGTTGGCTCCTTCTCTTGCGATGGGATGAGAGTAAAAGGGCAAACTTAAGAAACCCTTAAGGCGCAAAAAAAGACGAAAAAAACTGGCGGGGGGTGAATGGGGGGCGATGGGGGCACCAGACAAAACAGTTGCCAGCAGCGGGCGTGGCAGGCAATCTGCCCCGCTGTCGCCACCCGAGGAGCTGCCATGTCATCCCCTGTTCACTGTCCCCTGTGTCTCTCCCCTCGGCACCATGCCCTGCCGGTGGCGGGCAAGGGCTATTACCGCTGCCTGGCGTGCGAGCTGGTCTGGATGGACGAGGCGGACCACCTGGACGAGGGGGCCGAGAAAGCGGTCTATGACGGGCACGACAACCGGGTGGACGATCCCCGCTACCGGGCCTTTCTGATGCGCGCCTTTGGCGAGGTGCTGGCCCGGGTGTTGCCTCCTGCCAGCGGCCTCGATTTTGGCTGCGGCCCCGGGCCTGCCCTCATCGCCATGGGGCGGGAGGCGGGCTTCGAGATGGCGGGCTACGACAAGTTCTATGCCGACGACCCCGAGTGCCTGACAAGGCAATACGACTTCATCACCAGCACCGAGGTGATAGAGCACATCGCCACCCCCCGCGCCGTGCTGGACACGCTCTGGGGCTGTCTCAAGCCCGGCGGGGTGCTGGTGTTGCAGACCCAGCGGGTGCTGGGGGACGAGCGCTTCAAGACCTGGCGCTATCGCCACGATCCCACCCATATCGTCTTCTTCGCCGAGGCCTCGTTCCGTGCCCTGGCGGTCCGCTGGCAGGCAGAGGTCGAGTTTCCTCATGCGGATGTGGCGGTGTTCACCAAACCCTGAGCCGGGCGTTTTCATTTGGCCATGAGTTGGGCATGCTGGTGGCCTGATACCCAGGAACGGATGCCCCTATCTCCATGTCGATCCCCCACCTCTCATTGCAAGACGCCCGCCACCTGCAACTGGCGGCCCAGGGGCTGCTGACCCCGCGCCGCGCCAGAGTAACCCCCGCCGACCTGCTCGCCTGCATTCGCCGCATGGCGTTGCTGCAGATAGACACCATCTCCGTGGTGGCCCGCAGCCCCTATCTGGTGCTGTTCAGCCGCCTTGGCCACTACGATCCGCGCTGGCTGGAACAACTGCTGGCCGATGGTGATCTCTTCGAATACTGGGCCCACGAGGCCTGTTTCGTCCCCCGGGAAGATTACCGGCTGCTGCGCCATCGCATGCTGGATCCCGCCGCCATGGGCTGGAAGTTCTCCGCCCAGTGGCTCAAGACCCACGGCGGCGAGATAGCGCAGATAGTCGAGCGCATTCGCCAGGATGGCCCGGTGCGGGCGGCAGACTTCGAGCGCAAGGGGGACAAGGGCAACGGCTGGTGGGACTGGAAGCCCGAAAAGCGCCACCTGGAGGTGCTGTTTACCGCAGGCCAGCTGATGGTGCGCGAACGGCGCAATTTCCAGCGTGTCTACGATCTCGCCGAGCGGGTCATGCCGGAGTGGAATGACGAGCGGGATCTGCCGAGTCCTGATCTCGCCCGGCGGGACATGGTGCGAGCCAGTTGCCGGGCGCTGGGGTTGGTCAAGACCGGCTGGGTGGCGGATTACTATCGCCTTAAACGGGGGAAATACGACGCCCTGCTCCACCAGCTGGCGGACGAGGGGGAGCTGTTGCCGGTACGAGTGGAGGGGTGGCAGCACGGAGCCTTCGTTCACGCCTCCCTGGCCGATGAGCTGGTCCGGGCCCAGGCGGGCACCCTCAAGGCGAGCCACACCGCCGTGCTCTCGCCCTTTGACCCGCTGGTGTGGGATCGCAAGCGGGCCAGCGAGTTGTTTGGCTTTGACTATCGCATCGAGTGCTATACCCCGGCCCCCAAGCGCCAGTACGGTTATTTCGTGCTGCCGTTGCTGCATCGCGGCAAGCTGGTGGGCAGGATGGACGCCAAGGCCCATCGCAAGGAGGGGGTGTTCGAGGTCAAGAGCCTCTATCTGGAAGACGGGGTCAGGGTGACCCGGACCCTGGCCCAGGATCTGGGCAAGGCCATCCAGAAGCTGGCGGAGTGGCACCAGACACCGACCCTGCGCTACGGCGCCATTCCTGCGCCCTTGCTGGCCCTGTGGCAGGAGATATCGTCGCCTCTGTAGTCAAACTTACGGGGATTAATAAGTACTTGTTCAAGTGTTGGTACGCTAATTGGTTAGCGTACAACGACAAGCTCAAATCGTGAGAGATATTAGGATGGTGACAGGACAACGACTTAATACCGCACTTTGCGGGCTTTCAGCAGAGTTCGGTTACTACCCAGAGTTTTGTGATATTGAGACCGATAGATTCTCAATCAGAACACTTCCCGAACATGAACGCATTGTGGCGCTCGTATCAGGGGACCCGAATGTCCTCAAAGGTTGGATCTATCCGGGGGCGCAGCAATATAGAGAATTCATGAGCGGACATGTTCGTTCAATGCCTTATAACGTTCGTGTTTTTGGGCTTCCCAAAACCCATGTTCTGACGCTTCCAGAGCGCAGAAACAGAGAGGAACTCGATTTTGTGGTGTGGTGCTTATCCTTTTTCACCGGTATGAGACTAACTACAACAGAGGCTGGCTTTCTCGATGCAACCCCCATCCAGCCGGGAAAGCTCGTTGATTTTATCCTGAGTCGCAGCACTATCGCCGATGTCATCGAATTGGCGCTGGACTATCTGGAATCGGAGCGTGGTGATGCTCGTGCGCCTAAGCGGGTGACTGCTGTCATCCATGCCTTGTTTTTGGCGCAGTATCCACAGAATCTCTCTTTTGAGCGATTTCAGTACCTGTACATGGCACTGGATGCTTGTTTCAGGCTAGTTGAAGTCAAAGAAGCGAAAAAACTCCAGATTTCTCATGCTGGACGTGTTCAATGGATGTGTGAAAAATTTGGTATGCCAGTACCTGATTGGGCTAAGAACAGCAAAACAGAGCCCTCATCGCTATCGGTCGCCCGTAATGACACTTTCCACGAAGCCATATTCTTTGATGGGCCGTTGGGATTTGCTAGTTACGACGGTAACCTGCGCTCAGCAGAACAGGAAAACACCCTACTGCAAATGGAAGCATTGGTTTGTCGGTTACTGGTGGCCATTCTTGGTAAGCCTGGCGTCGGCTATGTTAAGACCTCCGTCAATACCATAGAGATTCACGCACTGGAACTACGTGGATGAAGGCCAGAATTAAACCGCAAATAAAAAAACCGGGCACTGGGCCCGGTTTGTTATGCAGTCAGGATGTGCTTACTGGAGCACCAGCACCATCAGCAGGCCGACGGTGATGGCGGACACCAGGAAGGCGAAGCCATAGAACACATAGTGGTGCAGCTTGGTGGTGTGGATCCCCAGATCATGCAGGCCGTGGTAGATGCGGTGCATGCCGTGCCAGACGGGCAGGGCGATGATCACCAGCAGGATGCAGGCACCCCACCAGGAGCTGGCGAATGCCAGCACGCGCTCGTAGCTCATGGTCTCCACGTCCATGATGCCCATGGGCACCAGCAGACCTGTGATGAGGACAATGACCGGCAGCAGCATGGCAACCACCATGCCACCCGCACCAAACAGACCCCAGTAAATTGGCTCGTCAGAACGTCTCATATTTTTTCCTCAAATCATGATTGAGTGATCGTGGCCAACGTTTCTGAGTGAGAGCCCGGTACCAAACAGACACCAATAACCGGGTTCGTCAGAACGTCTTATGGTTTTCTCCTCAGGCCACGATGATCAGGACAAGCAGGGATACCGCCGCCAGCGCCACATACTGGGCGATGACGATCGGCTTCTCCGGCACCAGGTCTTCGCCACGGAAGATGCGCATGGCTTTCGGTGCCAGGGCGAACCAGGTCTTGGCGTGGAACAGGCAGGCTGCCAGGGCGATGACGTGGAACAGGATGGCAATGGGGCTCTGCAGGGATTCCAGCCAGCCGTTGAATGCCTCCTGACCCTGTACCAGCCGCAGCAGACCCCACATCAGCACGACGGCGTAGATGGAGACGAAGATGCTGGTGCCTTCGCGGATCATGTAACCGGTGTAGAAGGCATTCTTCAGCCACCAGTCTTTTTTCATCTCGCGCACGTAAGGCTTACGTTTGCTCTCAGTGTTGTTCATGGTCTCACTCCTGGTCTCAGTCCGGCTTGAACATGGCGATCATGTAGTCCTTGGCGCTCTCGACCTTGCCAAGCTGGATGGCGGCGGCCGGATCCACGCCTTTCGGGCACACTTCGGAGCAGTAGCCCACGAAGGTACAGCCCCAGACGCCCTCGTCCTGGCTGATGATCTTCATCCGCTCCCTGGACGCGCTGTCGCGGTTGTCGGCGTTGTAGCGGTAGGCCAGTGCCAGGGCCGCCGGACCGGTGAACTTCTTGTTGATGCCATATTGCGGGCAGGCCGCGTAGCACAGACCGCAGTTGATGCACATGGAGAACTGGTGATACTTCGCCATGTCAGCCGGCGTCTGGGTGTACTCGCCGTCGCACAGGCTGCGCGGCTCGGACGGGATGATGTAGGGCTTGATGCTCTCCAGCTTCTCGATGAAGTCGGACATGTCGACCACCAGATCGCGCTCGATGGGGAAGTTGTTGAGCGGCTCGATAGTCATCTTGCCCGGCAGGTAATCCCGCAGGAAGGTCTTGCAACCGAGTTTCGGAATGCCGTTGACCATCATGCCGCAGGAGCCGCAGATCGCCATCCGGCAGGACCAGCGGAAGCTCAAGGTAGAGTCCAGATGATCCTTGATGTATTGCAGCGCATCCAGCAGGGACATCTCTTTGAGGTAGGGCACCTGGAAGGTCTGCATCCAGGGCTCGTTATCCTGCTCGGGACGGTAGCGCAGGATTTCAATTTCGATCATCTCAGCCATTCTTCTTAGCCTCGTCTTGTTTCTCACCCTCGGAACCGTACACGCGCTTGGCCGGTTGGGATTTAGTGATCTTCACATCGGAATAGTCGATGGTCGGGGCCCCTTCGCCGTTGTAGAAGGAGAGAGTGTGCTTGAGGAAGTTGACGTCATCGCGCTCCTCGTAACCGTCCAGACGCTGGTGGGAACCGCGGGACTCTTTGCGGTTGATGGCGGAGTGCGCCATGGCTTCCGCCACGTCCAGCATGTAGCCCAGCTCGATGGCGTACAGCAGGTCGGTGTTGAAGACCGAGGACTTGTCGTTGATCTTGATCTTCTTGTAACGGGCTTTCAGCTCGTTGATCTTGTCGATGGTGCCCTGCATCAGCTCTTCGGTACGGTAGATACCGACACCGGCTTCCATGGACATGCCCAGTTCGTTGCGGATATCCGCCGGGTTTTCGGTGCCGTCGATGTCCAGCAGGGAGAGGTGCTGCTTGATGAGCGCCTCGGCCTTGGCGACCAGCGCCTGGGTGTTGCCATGTTGCTGGGTGGCGGCAAACTCGGCTGCCTGCTCACCGGCCACCTTGCCGAAGACCACGATCTCGGACAGGGAGTTGGAACCCAGACGGTTGGCGCCGTGCAGACCGACGGAGGCACATTCGCCAGCGGCATAGAGACCGGCCAGACGAGTGGCGCACTTGCCGTCGGTTTCGATGCCACCCATGGTGTAGTGGGCAGTCGGACGGACCGGGATCGGCTCTTTGACCGGATCCACACCCACGTAGGCCTTGGCCAGTTCGCAGATAAAGGGCAGACGCTCTTTCAGGTACTTCTCGCCAAGGTGGCGCAGGTCAAGGTGAACCACATCGCCCATGGGGCCCTGGATCACGCGGCCTTTTTGCTGCTCCTGCCAGAAGGCCTGGGAGAGACGGTCGCGCGGACCCAGCTCCATGTGCTTGTTCTTCGGCTGGCCGACCGGGGTTTCCGGGCCCAGACCGTAATCTTGCAGGTAGCGATAGCCATCCTTGTTGAGCAGGATGCCACCCTCACCACGACAACCTTCGGTCATCAGGATGCCGGTGCCCGGCAGACCGGTCGGGTGATACTGGACGAACTCCATGTCCCGCAGCGGTACGCCGTGGCGGTAGGCCAGGGCCATGCCGTCACCGGTGACGATGCCGCCGTTGGTGTTGTAGCGATAGACACGACCTGCGCCGCCGGTGGCCAGCACCACGGACTTGGCCTGGATGAAGCGGGTGATGCCGTTCTGGATGTCAAAGGTGACGACACCCTGGACGCGGCCATCTTCCACGATGAGATCCAGACAGAAGTGCTCGTCGAAGCGCTTGATGGTCGGGTACTTGATGGAGGTCTGGAACAGGGTGTGCAGGATGTGGAAGCCGGACTTGTCGGCGGCGAACCAGGTGCGGGGGATCTTCATCCCGCCGAAACGGCGCACGTTGGCCTTGCCGTCCGGTTTGCGGCTCCAGGGGCAACCCCAGTGCTCCAGCTGGATCATCTCGTTGGTGGCGTTGTTGACGAAGTACTCGACTACGTCCTGCTCACACAACCAGTCACCACCGGAGACGGTGTCGTTGAAGTGGTTTTCCAGGGAGTCGTCATCACGGACGACGCCTGCGGCGCCACCTTCGGCGGCCACGGTATGGCTGCGCATCGGATAGACCTTGGAAATCAGGGCGATCTCCAGCTCCGGGTGGGCTTCTGCAATGGCGATTGCGGCACGCAGGCCACCGCCACCGGCACCGATGATGGCAACATCGGTCTTGATAATATCCACATCTGCCTCCTTAGGGATAGATTTGCTGGGCACGATTTTGCTCTATGAAAAAAATTCAGGCTTGATGCAAGTCAAACTGCTTTGTTTTAGTGCTTGGCAACGGTGATTTTTATTACAACCACCCCATTCCTTGGATGAAAATGCCGTCATTATCGCCATCCATCAGTGATCTGGATCAGCCGTACTCGCTACTCTGGTGATTTTAACTCCAAGATTATACGTAGTTTTCTTTCAAAAAAATGAGAAATGCCTCTCTTTTTGGGTATTACCCATAAAGTTTTTAAGTTTTTTATCAAAACAGTTTAATGATAACTATTATCACGATGACATATCGAGGTTAGGCATCAAAAAAGTAATGCGAATATAGCCATGACAGACTGGGCCCGTCTCCCACACATGGGCAAAAGGAGATGTCGATCACAGGGTTGAGGGTCTCGAAAGGGGATTATAACCGTTGAAACAAAAAGGGTTTATAAAAAAAGGGGCCTGAACGGCCCCTTTCTTCCCATGGTCGATCAGATGCGGAACATGCCGACCTGATTATTCAATTCACCTGAAATATTTTTAAGCTGGGCCGACAGATTGCGGGAGCTGTCTGCATCCACTGCCAGCTCGTCCGAGACATCCTTGACCGCCTGGATGTTGCGGCTCACTTCGTCGGTGACGGCACGCTGTTCCTCGGCGGCGCTGGAGATCTGGGTCGCCATGTCGGAGATCTGGTTGATGGAGGTGGTGATCTGCTCCAGCGCCTGGGTCGCATCGTTGGCATCTTCCACGCTGTTCTGGGCCAGCAACTGACCCTCGTGCATGGTACTGACGGCGCCCTGGGTGTTGCGCTGCAGGGTCTCGATCATGCTGCGGATCTCGACGGTGGAGCTGTGGGTGCGCTGGGAAAGCACCCGCACCTCGTCGGCCACCACGGCAAAGCCGCGTCCCTGCTCGCCAGCCCGGGCGGCCTCGATGGCGGCGTTGAGCGCCAGCAGGTTGGTCTGCTCGGCGATGCCCTGGATGGTGGAGAGGATGGTGTTGATCTCCTGGGCGTTCTTCTCCAGTTCCTGAATGATGCCGGAGGCCTGCTTGACCTGGGTGGCGAGATCCGTGATGGAGCGCTGGTTGCGGGCAATCACCTGCTTGCCGTGCTCGCAACTGCTGGAGGAGCTGCGGGCCGCTTCCGCGGTCTGCTCGGCATTGCTGGCCACTTCGACGGCGGTGGCGGACATCTCGTGCACTGCGGTCGCAATCTGGGAGATCTCGTTTTGCTGGCGGGCTAGCCCCTGGTTGGATTTCTCCGCCATGTCGTGGGAAGACCTGGCCTGCTGGTTGAGCTGGGTGGAGGAGTTGGAGATGTCCTGCACCATGACGTGGATGCGCTCGATGAAGGTGTTGACGTGCTTGGCGACGGTACCGACCTCGTCTTCACGCTCGATCTTGATGCGACGGGTGAGATCGCCGTTGCCGCGGGAGAGATCGGCAATTGCCTCGCCCAGGGTTTTCAGCGGCGCCAGGGAGCCGTTGATGGCGACATAGGAGAAGCCCGCCACGATGAGGATGGTCAGCAATCCCTGAATGAGGGCGGAGGTGACCATGCGGGAGACGGACTGGTAGGCGACCGCTTCGTCCACCACGATGCCGAAATACCAGTTGGTGTTGGGGATCTCGGTGAGGTCGAATACGCTCGCCTTGCCGCTGATATCCATCTCGGAGATGGTGTTGTCATGGGCCAGCTCGTTGACCTTGGCTGCCGTCAGTTCCGGGGAGATGGCGGTGGCGGGTTTGAGGGTCAGATCCTTGTCCGGGTGGGCGATGATGGTGCCGTTGCTGTCCACCAGAATGGCATAGGTGCCTTCCGAGTTCATGGCGAGCACGTCTTTCACCAGGCCGTCGATGGAGACGTCACCGGCGATGACGCCGTCGGTGTTGCCGCGACTGAAGGGCTCGGCGATGGTGATGATGAGCTGGCCGGTGGTGATGTCGGCATAGGGGGCAGTGATGGCGAGCTTGCCGGCGGCCATGGCGTCCTTGTACCAGGGGCGCTGGCGCGGATCATAGCCAGCCGGCAGATCGGTCGGCTTGCTCTGGATCATCCGGCCATCCTTGGTGCCCACGTAGACGAGATCGAAGTTGCCCGCATTCATGGACTGGGCCAGGTGGCTGAGGGGCTCGTCTTCCTTGGCGAAGGCTTCCTTGGTGGCGGTGACGAGATTGATGCGGGCGTCGAGCCAGCGGGAGATCCCCTTGACGTTGGCGACCGAGCTGTCGTCGATGAAGCTCCAGATCAGCCGCTGGGTTTCACTGCGCAACTGGGAGGTGTTGTACCAGACCTGCAGGCCGGTGATGACCAGAATGATGGCCCCGATGGAGAGGACCAGCTTGTTCTTGATGGATAGGTTCATGTTTACATCCTTGTGAGCGTCAGTCAGAGATCCATGGTGTTTGTTATTGTTATGAGCCAACTCTGTATCGGCTGGCTATGGACTTTATGTATCCCGGTGCACCGCATTTTTTCAATTCTTTTCACCTCCTTGTGGCCTGCCAGGCCGCGCCGATACTCAGCTGAATCGATCTGGTCGGTTGGTGAAGATGCCATCGACACCCATGCTGGCGAGGGCGCTCCCATCACTCACTTCGTCGACTGTATAGACCAGGATCTTGAGCCCCCGGCGATGGGCATCCGCCACCAGGGTCTCGTCGACGAAATCCACGTCGCAGTTCAGTGACCAGGCCCCCAGCGTCTCGGCGAAGGCGGCGCCGTCGAGAGGCAGGCTGGCCGTGAGGGCGCCGATCCTGATTTCCGGTCGCAGTCCCTTGAAGCGTAACAGCTCGGGATGATGAAAGGAGGAAACGATCCAGTGCGCCTGGGTAAAGCCAAGCTCGGCCTCGGCCCGCCTGGTCAGGGCGGCCACCGGCTCGGCGGTGTGGGCGCCCTTGAGCTCGATGTGCAGTTCGCAGCGCCCCGCCACCAGTGCCATCACCTGCCACAGGGTCGGGATCCGCTCCCCGTCCCCCGCATCCAGGCTCGCCAGGTACTCCCGGGATTGCCCGGTCAGCACACCCTGGCCGTTGGTGCAGCGCTCCAGCCGCCGGTCGTGGAAGACCCAGAGCTCTCCGTCGGCCCACTGCACGTCCAGTTCGATGGCTTTGGCACCCAGATCCAGCGCCAGGCTCATCGCCTTGAGGGTATTCTCCGGGGCCAGGCCGCTGGCACCGCGATGGGCAATGATCTGCATGATGGCTCCTGTTGTCGTCTTTGGCGGCTTCATCCCCGGCTCATCCGGATGTCGATCTGCTGATGTGGCAGATGCATGCCGACCTGGCCGAGTTTCTCCAGGATCAGGGAATGTACCTCGTGTGTAATGGGCATCCGGTGATCCATGTTGTTGACGTAGAGCCGGATCTCGTAGATGAGGGCCGAGTCGGTGAACTCGATGAGGAACACCTCCGGGGCGGGCGTATCCAGCACCAGGGTGGACTCGCGCACGCTCTGCTCCAGCAGTTGCTGTACCTGCTTGGGATTCTGGGTCAGGCCAATGCGAATGCGCAAGCGGACCCGGGTGATGGCATCGGACAGGGACCAGTTGATGAACTGCTCGGTGATGAAGGCCTTGTTGGGGACGATGATCTCCTTCCTGTCCCAGTCCACTATGGTGGTGGCGCGGGTCTTGATCTTGGTGACGGTGCCGGTGAGATCCCGGATGGTGACGGTGTCACCCAGGCGGATTGGTTTTTCGAACAGGATGATGAGGCCGGAGACGAAGTTGGCGAAGATCTCCTGCAACCCGAAGCCCAGCCCCACGGAGAGTGCTGCCACCAGCCACTGGGTTTTGGACCAGTCGATGCCGAGCATGGAGAAGCCGGTGAGGGCGCCAATCAGCAGTACCAGGTACTTGCTCACCGTGGTGAGGGCGAAGCCGGTGCCTGGGGAGAGGCTCAGGTGCTGGAGCAGGGTGAGCTCCATCAACCCTGGCAGGTTGCGGGCGGTGACCACCGTCAGGATGAAGGCGAAGACGGTTAGCATCAGATCCTGCAGGGTGATGGCGGAGAGCTGCTCGATGCCGGCCACCTTGCTGCTCACCTGCCACACCTCGATGCTGCTGAGGAAGCTGAATGCCGAGTTGAGATCCGACCATTGCACCACCACCAGCATGGTGAAGCCCAGCATCAGCAGGGTGCGCACCAGGCCGAGGGACTGAGCGCTGATGGTATCCAGATCCAGCTCGGGCTCCTCCACCACATCGGGGATCTCGGAGCTGAGATCGTCCTCTTCCCGCTCCCGCTGCGCCAGGATCTCGGCCCGCTTCTGCTTGGCGCGATCGAAGGCGAGTCGGCGGCGCTGGATCAGCATCCAGCGGTGGGCCAGATAGTAGACGAGCAGGCAGCCGAGCCCCGCCAGCAGGCTCAGCTCCAGCTGGCGCAGCAGGGTGCGGGAGGTGTAGAAGTAGCCGAACAGGGCGCCCAGCACCGCCAGCAGCGGGGCCAGCATCAGGCTGTTCCAGATGAAGTGGTGCAGCAGATGGGGCTTGGTCATGTCTGCCTGACCCCAGGTGAGGGGCAGTTTTTCCCGGTTGAGGCGGGCAAAGAAGAGCAGCAGCCAGAGGGCCCCGATGATGAAGGCGAGGCGTCCCAGGGAGTCGTAGAAGGCGTGCTCCTGATAGCTGCTCGCCATGCCCTGCACGAAGAAGCTCGGGATCAGCACCAGCAGCAAGGTACGAAATTGTCCCCATACTCGCTGCACCCGCTCCTTCTGCCAGCGGAAGTGGAGGATGAGGATCCCCTTCTCCAGAGTGAGGTGGCGCGCCACCAGCAGGGCCAGCAGCAGGAACCAGATTTCACCCAGGCCCCGGGCCACCGCCACCGCGAAGGGATATTGCCAGGCGCCGTCCAGCAGGCCGTGCACCATGAGCACCATGGCGGGCAGCGGCAGGGCGGCGAGCACGGAGCGCACCAGCAACCGGCTGGTGAGGCTGAACTTGTCCTGGGTTACCTTGCCGATGCGCGGGGCAATGTACTGGCTGTATTGAATGAGGTGGCGGGCCAGTTTCAGCCAGCACCAGGCCAGCCCCAGCAGCCCGAGGCCAGCCAGGGTCAGGCTCAGGGGGTTGTTCTCGGCGATGGCCCTGGGCAGTTGCAGCCAGTTGGCCGGGTTGAAGGCAAGGCCGAGGGCGGCCGGGACGCCGAGCAGCACCGCCGGGCTCAGGGGGCGCACGTCCGGCATCCAGAACAGATGGCTGGCGCTGAGTTCGCGGATCTCGTCGATCTTGCTGTTCTGACGGCTGTAGAGCAGCTTGAGGCGGGTCTGCTCCTGAATGAGGGTGTCGGAGGCATCGTTGAGCCGGGTCAGCAGTTGCCGCCTCGCCTTGAGCAGGTTGTCCAGCACGGCGCGCTGGGCCCTGTCCAGGGTGATGCCGTCTCCACTGAGCAGGCTGTTGCGCAGCTGGACCGGATCCTTCAGGGCATCCTGCTCGGTCTCGTACTGGTATTTGGCCATACGCGCCTTGACGATGGCGGACTCCAGCCGCTCCAGCGGGAAGTAGGCGGGCAGATCGGCCAGCTTGCTGCGCAGGTTCTCGCCGTAGGCGTTGCTTATCTGCAACCACTCCAGCTGTTCGCGCACCGAATTGACCAGCTCGTTGAGCCCGGAGAGGGAGGTGTCCACCCCCCGCTGCTCGTCCTGCACCCGTTCAATCTGGTCCTCGAGGGCCCCCAGTTGGAGGGAGAGGGCCTGGTTTTGCTGCTGTTGCTCCTGCAAGAGGGGGAGGTCAGAGGTGAGCTGGCGGCGCAGGCGTTCACTCTCGGCCAGGGCCTGCTCGGTCTTGTCCCGGCGCAGCTGGTTCTGCTGGGCAAGCAGACTGGTCTGCCACTCATCCTCGTCGGTGATGGCGAGGTTGAGCTCCTGCAGCTTGAGCTTGCCCAGATCGTTGCGCTGCTGGGCGGAGAGCTGCTCCAGCTCCAGCATCTGGATCCGGTCGGAGAGGCTCTGCTCTTTGAGTCGGGTGGCCAGTTGCTGGGCCTCCTGCAACCTGTCCGACTCGTTGCTGAAGCTCAGGCGATCGAGCAGGGAGCGGGTCTGGAGCAACTGCTTGCGCAACTCGTCGACCCGCAGGTGATACTCCTGGCCCGTGCTCTCCAGCTGGTTGAGGCTGTCGGTCACCGCCTGACGCTCCTTGCGCAGGTTGAGCTGGCGGTTGCTGCTCAGGCTGATGGCCTGGCGCAGGGCATCCTCCTTGAGGGAGGAGAGGGACGGGCGGGACTGGGGCTGATAGTTGTGCAGCCCCTCCTTGAGACGGGCGGACTCCTTGGGGTAGTCGATGAGGATCTGTTGGTAGGCCTTGCCCTGTTCCCGGTAGCGCTGGGCATCCCGAGCATATTGCAGCGCCTGCTGGTAGCTCTCCCGCAGTTGCTGGTTTTCCGGGGTATCCGTCTTGGGGACGCTTTGCAGCAGCTCCTCTACCTGAGTGATGGCATCATCGGCCTGGACAGCGGAGAAGGGGAACAGGCTGAGACAGAGCATCAGACAGAGCAGGCGTTGCAACATGGCGCACGTTTCCGTTCAGGAGAAGTCGCCCTAGCCTAAAGCAGGGGCCGGGGCGGGTAAAGCCCTCAAGATGAATGATCCACGGCACAAATAACGGGTGATCCGGGTCTTGTTTGGCTATTATTCTGGCCGTTCCCCTTCATTGAGCAATTTATGTCCTCCGTCGATCTGGGCACGGCCCCCCTTTCCCGCCTCTTCTTGCGTTACGTCACCCCCACGGTGGCCGCCATGCTGGTCACCGGCATCTATGTCACCATAGACGGCATCTTCGTCGGCCATATCCTGGGCCAGGACGGGCTGGCCGGCATGATGCTGGCGTACCCCATCTGCGCAGTGCTCTACGCGGTGGGTGCCCTGATCGGCATGGGATCTTCGTCGCTGGCCTCCTTCTATCTGGGCAAGGGGGAGCAGGCCAGGGCGCGCCACATCGTCGGCAATGCCCTGGTGATGGTGCTCATCGCTTCCGCGCTGCTCGCCTTCATTGGCATTCGTTACGGCAAGGCCATGCTTGTCTGGATGGGGGCGCAGGGGGTCATCTTCGACGCAGGCTTCGCCTATCTGCAGTGGTACGCCTGGCTCGGGGTGTTCGCGGTGCTCTCCATGGCCTTTACCGCCCTGCTGCGCAACGACGGGCGACCCGGCCTCACCACCTGGATCCTGGTGGGGGGCGGCGTGCTCAACGTGCTGCTCGACTACCTGCTGATGGCGGTGATCCCCTGGGGGCTGGCGGGGGCCGCCATCGCGACCATGCTCTCCCAGGCGGTCACCGGGGGCCTGTGCCTGTGGCACTTCTTCACCCCCCGCAGCCAGTTGCGCATTCGCTGGGATACCCTGGTGCCCGACTGGCGGCTGATGGGGGAGACATTGCGACTCGGGGTGTCGAGTTTTCTGATGTACCTCTACCTCTCGGTGGTGCTGGCGCTGCACAACAAGGCGCTGCTCTCGGTGGGCACTTCGCTGCACGTGGCCGCCTATGGGGTCATCAGCTACAGCGAGGCCTTCTTCTATCTCATCTTCGAGGGGATCGCCATGGGCATCCAACCCATCGCCAGCTTCAATGCCGGGGCGGGCAACTGGGCACGGGTGCTGCGGGTGCGTAACCTGGCATTGGGAGTGACCATGGCGGTGGCACTGTGCGGGATGATCCCGCTGTATCTGTGGCCGGAGGCAGTGGTTTATCTGTTTGCGGGGGACAATGCTGCCCTGTTGCCGGTGGCCAGCCTCGGTATCTGGCTCTACTTCTGGGGACTGCCCATGGAAGGCTTGCTGCTGGTGGGGGCCACCTATTTCCAGGCCATCAACCGGGCCCGCATCGCTTCCCTGCTCACCGGCGGCAAGCTGGTGCTGATCGGCGGTTTCCTGTGGGGCTTCTCCTCCCTGTGGGGAGTGGCCGGTGTCTGGCTGGCGCTGCCCACTTGCAGCACTCTGCTGGTCCTGGTGATGTGGCGGGCGATGAACAGGGAGGGGCGCCAGCACAGCGCTGCCTGAGATGTGGTCATGCGTCCATGAAAAAGGCAGCCTTGGCTGCCTTTTTCATTTTGAGTGCCCCTGCCTGTGGGCGGCAGGTCGCCGGCCTCAGGGCTTGAAGGCGCCGATAAAGATGGCGGGGTCGACGCGGGCGTCGTTGAGGCTGACGTTCCAGTGCATGTGGGGACCGGTGGCGCGGCCGGTGGCGCCGACCCGGCCGACGATGCCGCCGCGGGGCAGGCTCTGGCCCAGCTTCACGTCCACCTTCGACATGTGACAGAACATGCTGATGAGGCCCTGGCCGTGGTCGACGAACACCGTATTGCCGTTGAAGAAGTAGTTGCCGATGAGGATGACCTTGCCAGCGGCTGGTGCCTTGATGGGAGTGCCGGCTCCGACCGCGAAGTCGAGGCCGGAGTGGGGGTTGCGCTCCTCGCCGTTGAAGAAGCGGCGCAGCCCGAAGGGGCTGGAGAGCGGGCCCTGGACCGGCTTGTCAAACAGCAGGTTGCTCGGCTGAGCCGGGCTGAAGGTCTGGTAGGCGCGGGTCTGTTCGGCAAGCTCCCGGTTGATGCGGGTCATGTCTTCGGCCAGCGGATTGACCTGGCGGCTGTTCTTGAGCTTGATGTGCTGCTCACGGTAGTGCTTGGTGCCGACCTTGAAACTCAAGGTGCGGCCATCGCTGGTGGTCACCTGATGGGGGCCGGGCGCGCTCTTGAGCGGGATGCCGACGATGGCGATCCACGTCTTCCCGTCTTCCTGTACCACCAGCACAGGCTTGTCCTGATAGCGCACTGCGGGCGCCTTGGCCCCGCTTCCCAGTGGTACCACGGCCACGCCCCCCGGCACCGGGTGGTTGAGCAGGCGGCTGATAAACCCCGGTTCGGCGTGAAGCGCAGGGCTGCCGAGCAGCAGGAGAAGAAAGAAGAGGCGGCGCATGATGGCTCCATCGGATCAGGGGGAAAGCAAGAGGGGGGAGATGATGCCACATTCTGGCGGTGCTGTCCGTCAACCGTGGCCGATAAACTCATCGGCTGCGGCCCAGAAGGACGCAACGGACACGCCATTGCAGCGAGGTGAATGCTCTGGTTGCGGGTGCCAGCCTTCCCTTCGACCTTGCCAGCCTGAGCAGGGGGCCGCTGCGCTACCGCATCTTGGGGGCGCTCGCGAGCGACAACCGCTTCATCACCACCAGCCAGGCCGGGTCGCGGTGGGCATGGCCGGACAGGGGCCCTGACCCCTATTCCATTCGATACCGCCATCGCGGTACCCTACTCGGCGGCGACCCAGGCCACCGACTACAAGGTGAGGCTCTCCCCGACCCGGCGGCCTGGCCAGGTAGTACGCACCGGCCCCATCATGGTCACGGTGAGCGTGCCCTGGGGAGACGCCGCTTCGCCCCTATTTTTCGACGAGGTCAATGATGAACAGTGACAGGGCCCTGCGCCACGAACCCAAACGCCATGGCATAGGACAGGGCTGGATCTGGATCCGCACCGGATTCGACATCTTCAACAAGGGGATGGGTGCCAGCGTGGCCATGATAGTGCTCTGGTTTGTGGTAGGCATCGTGCTGGATCAGCTGCCGGCGGGGGGCTTGATCTCCCAGTTGCTCTACATGGTGTGGGGGGCTGGCTGGGTGGCGGTGGCGCGGCGGGGGCACCATGGGGAGGCGCTGCAGTTTGGCGACTTCTTTGCCGGTTTCCGCCATCGGTTGACCCCCTTGATGCTGGGGGGCCTGATGGTGCTCGGCCTCATCATGGGGATCCTGATGATCTGCGTGTTCCTGCTGCACCAGTGGGGACTCACCGGCCTGTTGTCCGCGGATCCGGGCTCCCTGGCGCTGACCCAGGAGCAGGCACAGGGCTTCCTCGTCTGCGCCCTGGTGGGATTGGCACTGTTCGTTCCCGTGCTGATGGCCATCACCTTCGCCCCCGCCCTTATCCTCTTCCATCAGGTCGGGGTCTGGCAGGCAGCCAGGCTCAGCTTCAAGGGATGTCTGCGCAACATGTGGCCCTTCCTCTGGTGGGGGCTGCTCGGGGCCGTGCTGATCTTCTTTGGCGCACTCCTGATGCTGGTGGGCCTGCTGGTGGTGCTGCCTGCCATCAACTACTCCATTTATGCCGCCTATCACGACATCTATCTGGAGGATCAGGAGGCCGAGGAGGGAGAGACCCCGGTCAAGGCATTCGGTTTCGAAGCCTGACCGGCACAGGATGGAGCAAAGAGGGGCCGCGAGGCCCCTCTTTTGTGCGGCTCGCAGGGATCAGAGAGAGGGAGGGGCTTCCTGCCACAGGGGATCGTCCGCCATCCGCTCCACGAGAAAGTCGAGGAAGCTGCGCAGCAGGGGGGACATCTGTTTGCGGGTGCCATAAACGGCATAGACGCCGAGGCGCTTGGGCTGCCACGGGGTGAGCAGGGGGACCAGGGCGCCGCTTGCCAGATGGGGGTGAACAGAGTAGGCGGGTTGCAGGCTGATCCCCGCCCCGTCCAGGGTGGCGGCCAGCAGCAGGTTGGATATGTTGGCGCTGAGGTTGCCGCTCACCGGGACGGATTCGGGACCATCGGGCCCCAGAAACTCCCACAGGCTCTTGCCGAAATAGGTGTAGGTGAGGCAGTTGTGCAGTGCCAGATCCTGCACCTGCTGTGGCGGAGCATGGCGGGCCAGGTAGGCGGGGCTGGCGCACACCACCGAGTGGCAGGTGCCGAGCCTGCGGGCCACCAGGTTGGGATCGAGGTCGTTGGTGATGCGCAGGGCGAGATCGATTCGCTCCTCCACCAGATTGACCGTCCGGTCCAGCAGCAGGATGTCGATCGCCGTGCCGGGGTAACGGGCCAGGTAGTCGTTCGCCGCCCCGACCAGCAGGGCTTCGGAGAGAGAGTAGCTGCTGGTGATGCGCAGTTGCCCCTTGGGGGCCTCGTCATGGCGGATGGCCAGGTGTTCCATCTCTTCCCCCAGGGCCAGCATGGCTCTGGCCCGGTTCAGCGCCTCTTCTCCCGGCCCGGTCAGGCTCAGCCGGCGGGTGGTGCGGTGCAGCAATCTGGCCCCCATCCAGCGTTCCAGCTCGGCCAGGTAGCGCGACACCATAGCGCGGGACATCTCCAGTTTCTCCCCGGCGCCGCTCAGGCTGCCCTGTTCCACGACGCAGACGAAGACCCGCAATGCGGTCAGCCTATCCATCTTGTGCCCCTATATGCTCGATTTGTGCAACAGTGATGCGCTTATTATGCGGTATTTGTATCGATGGTGATGCAATAAACTGCGCTCATTCCATTAATCCACACCGATGAGCGTTATCTGATGAACAACACACTGCGTACCCTGACCCTGACCAGCCTCCTGATGACGGGATCCGCCCTGGCGGCCCCCCTGACCGTGACCGTCTACAACCCCGGCGAGAAGGCGATCTTCCCCGTCTCCTCCTCACTGGTAACCGGTGACAAAGAGGCCATCCTGATCGATGCCCAGTTCGACGTGCAACATGGCCAGGCGCTGGTGGACATGATCAAGAAGAGCGGCAAGAAGCTGACCACTGTCTATATCAGTGCCGGTGACCCCGACTTCTACTTCGGTCTGGAACCCGTCATGGCTGCGTTCCCGGATGTCAAGGTGTTGGCCGACCAGCATGTGGTCGACCATATCAAGCAGACCAAGGATGCCAAGCTGAGCTACTGGGGTCCGATCCTGGGCAAGGATGCACCCAAGAGCCTGACCGTGCCGCAAGTGATGACGGCCAGCCACCTGACCCTGGATGGCGAGAAGATTGAAATCAAAGAGATGAACACCCCGAATGCCTACCTCTGGGCCCCTTCCATCAAGACGGCCTTTGGCGGTGTGCCGGTCTACAGCGGCGTGCACGTCTGGATGGCGGACAGCCAGTCCAAGGCTGCTCGCAGCAACTGGGTCAAAGCGCTGAACAACCTGCTGGCCCTGAAACCCGAGCGTGTGGTGCCGGGTCACTTCCTGGGGACTGCGCCCAAGGGTACCGAAGCCGTGACCTTCACCCGTGACTACGTGCAGCGCTTTGAGCAGGAGCTGGCCAAAGCCAAGCACTCCGGCCAGCTGATTGAAGCGCTGAAGAAGGCTTACCCCTCCCTGCCGGTCGACGATGGCCTGGCCATCGGTGCCAAGGTCAATACCGGCGAGATGAAGTGGTAACTCCCTGACGCCTACTTCCCTGTGTTTTTTTACCGGGCCCGAGGGCCCGGTTTTTTATCCAGCATTGAAGCGAGAATGATGATGAACGAAGCGCAAACAACCCTCCATTATGTCTATGACCCCCTCTGTGGCTGGTGCTATGGCGCCGCCCCCCTGCTGAAAGCCGCTGCCGAGATCCCGGGTCTTCGCATCGAACTGCATGGGGGGGGCCTCTGGATGGGCGCCAGGCGCCAGGCCATGGGCCAGCCCCTGCGGGACTATGTGCGCCCCCATGACGAGCGCATCCACGCCCTCACCGGACAGCGCTTTGGTGAGCGCTACTTCAACGAGCTCCTGCTCAACGAGTCGCTGCTCCTTGACTCCGAGCCGCCCATTCGCGCCGTTCTGGCGGTGAGCGAGCTTGGCGGCGACGGCCTTGCCTTGTTGCACCGCATTCAGGAGACCCACTACCGGGATGGGGAATGGGTCGGTTCCCCGACACGGTTGGCGGCGCTCGCGCTGGAGCAGGGGCTGACACCGGAGGCATTCGCCCTGGCCTTTGGTCGGGTCGATCTTGTGGGCCATCTGGCCACAAGCCAGGCGTGGCTGCGTCGGCTCGGCGGGCAGGGGTTCCCGACCCTGGGATTGATACAAGGGGAGCGCGTCGTTGCGCTGCCTGTCTCCTCCTATCTGGGAGAGCCATCGGCATTCGCGGATCACATCGCCTCCCTGATGGGGTGAGTCTCTCGCCCATCGCCTGCGGCTTGTCAAAGGAGAGGGAGAGGGCAGGCCCGTCTGCGCGCCTCCCTTGTCCCCCGCACCGTTCTTGTGCATGCTATCGGCCTCATTGAACGGCAGGATGCAGTACCTATGAACCTTCGCGATCTCGAATATCTGGTAGCGCTGGAAGAGGAGAAACACTTTCGCAAGGCAGCGGAGCGCTGCTTTGTCAGCCAGCCGACCCTGAGTGGGCAGCTGCGCAAGCTGGAAGATGAACTGGGGGTGATCCTCATCGAGCGCACTTCCCGCAAGGTGCTGTTCACGCCCGCCGGCGATGCCATGGCCCGTCAGGCGCGCAAGGTGCTCAAAGAGGCGCGAGAGCTCAAGAACATAGGCCAGCACTTCGCCGAGCCCATGTCCGGCGAGATCCACATCGGTTTCATTCCCACCGTGGGCCCCTACCTGCTGCCCCACATCATCCAGGATCTGCGTGAACACTTCCCCAAGCTGGAGTTCTACCTCTACGAAGATCAGACCCAGGTGCTGCTCAAGCGGCTGGAGGAGGGGGAGCTGGATTGCCTTGTGCTGGCGGAGCTGGAAGGGATGGAGGGGTTTGGCGCCATCCCCCTCTATCAGGAGCCCATGTGGCTGGCCGTGCCCCAGCATCACCCGGAGGCGAGCGCCAAGGCGGTGCCCCTGCACAATCTCAAGGGAAAGAAATTGCTGATGCTGGCCGACGGTCACTGCCTGCGGGATCAGGCGATGGGTTTCTGTTTTGCCGCGGGCATCGGTGAGGATCAGCGCTTCAAGGGCACCAGCCTGGAGACCCTGCGCAACATGGTCGCTGCTGGCAGCGGCATGACGCTGGTGCCCAGGCTCGCCGTGCCCGCCAACCCGGAGGAGGGGGGCGTCAGCTATCGCCCGGTGATCAACCCCGTGCCAGGGCGCACCATCTCCCTGCTCTATCGTCACTACTCGGTGCGCCGTCCCTGCTTCAATGAGCTGGCGGCCCGCATTTCGAGTCTGATGAAAGCCCTGCTGGGCTGACGCAGCCCGCTCGTCATCCCGAAACAAAAACCGACGCCTGGGCGCCGGTTTTTGTTGTTTCCAGGGGGACCTAGAAGATGTCGTCGGTGGAGACGGGACCGTCTGTGGTCGCATCGTCACCGCCATACACCTGGTTGCCATCGGAGATCTGGCTCGCGTAGCGGGTGGGCTCTGTGCCCTCTTTGAAGAACTCCTCCGTGGTACTGCCATCGGCGCGATTGGTCAGCAGACCGGTTTCACGATCGATGCGGACCTGCATGATCCCTTCGGGGACCGGCATCTTGCGTTCGGGCACCTGGTGCAGAGCCGTCTTCATGAAGTCAATCCAGATGGGCTGGGCGGCGCCGCCGCCAAACTCGGCCCGGCCCAGACCGCGCTGGTGATTGTCAAAACCGATCCAGGAGGTGGCCACCAGATTCGGGGTATAGCCGGAGAACCAGGCATCCCGGGATTCGTTGGTGGTCCCCGTCTTGCCCGAGATGTCGTGACGCTTGAGGTCACGGGCTGCCCGCCAGCCGGTACCACGCCAGCCATTGCCACCCCAGATGGCGGTGGTCAGGGTGTCGGTGATGAGGAAGGCGCTCTGGGCACTGATGGTCTGCGGTGCCATGTTGTTGGGCACGACAGGATCGATGGGGCACTGGGCCTTCCAGTCTGCCGTGGTATTGGCATAGGCATCCGCGCTGTCGAGACCGGCGGCGGCCAGCACGCCGCAGTCGCGGCAGGCAGCGGCCGGGTTGGCCTCGAACAGGGGAGTGCCGAAGCTGTCGGTCACTTCGGTGATGAAGTAGGGGGTGACCTGGAAGCCGCCATTGGCCAGCACCGAGTAGCCGCGCACCACTTCCAGCGGGGTAAACTCCGCCGCACCCAGCGCCAGGGATTCATTGGCGGAAATGTGATCACGGGCGAAGCCGAAGCGGGTCAGGCCGTCGATATAGGTATCCAGCCCGATGGCGCGCATCAGGCGGACCGACATCACGTTCTTGGACTTGGCAAGGCCGAGGCGCAAGGTAGTCGGCCCTTCATAGATGGCGGGCGAGTTCTTGGGCTGCCACATGGGGCCCTTGGCAGGATCCCACTGGTTGATCGGTGCATCGTTGATGAGGGACGCCAGGGTATAGCCCTGCTCCAGCGCGGTGGCATAGAGGAAAGGCTTGATGTTGGAGCCGACCTGACGACGGGCCTGATCGACCCGGTTGAACTTGGAGAGCTCGAAGCTGAAGCCGCCGACCAGGGCCTCGATGGCGCCGTCTTGAGGGTTCATGGCCACCAGGGCGGCGTTGACGTCGGGGATCTGGGAGAGCAGCAACTCTTCCCCTTTCTCCCTGACCCAGATCTGGGCGCCGACTTTGAGTACATCCCGCGCCGATTTCGGGGCAAAACCCTGGCGATCGTCGGTGATGAAGGCGCGCGCCCACTTGATGCCATTCCAGCCCAGTTCGGCCTGTTTGCCATTCTTGAGCACCAGGGTGGCGCTCTTGTCGCCGAGCTGGGTGACCACGGCGGCCATCAGGGGCTGATAGGTCGGCTGCTTGGCCAGATGGGCCATGATCTGCTCGTAGTCCCAGGCCGTTTCACCGGCTTTCCACAGCAAGGCGGTCGGGCCACGGTAGCCGTGGCGGGTGTCGTAGTCGAAGACACCATCCAGCAGCGCCTGATGGGCGGCGCGCTGACGCTTGGCGGTGACGGTGGTGTAGACGTGCAGCCCCATGGTGTAGGCATCTTCACCAAACTGCTCCACCATCTTCTGGCGTACCATCTCGCTCAGATAGGGGGCGTTCAGCGTAGTTTCGGCACCGTGAAAACGGGCCTTGACCGGCATCTTGGAGGCTTCGTCATACTGGGCCTGGGTGATCTTGCCGGTTTCCAGCATGCGACCCAGTACCACGTTGCGGCGAGCGAAGGCGCGCTCCGGGGAGCGGATCGGGTTCAGCATGGAGGGGGCCTTGGGGAGACCCGCGATGATGGCGATCTCGTCCAGGGTCAGATCCTTGACCTCCTTGCCGAAGTAGACCTGGGCGGCCGCGCCGACCCCGAATGCCCGGTAGCCGAGGGGGATCTTGTTGAGATAGAGGGTGAGGATCTCGTCCTTGGAGAGGTTCTGCTCGATACGCCAGGCGAGGAATACTTCCTTGATCTTGCGTACAAGAGTCTTCTCGTTGCTCAGGAAGAAGTTGCGGGCCACCTGCTGGGTAATGGTACTGGCGCCCTGACGCGCCTGGCCGGAGACGGCCCAGACGGTGGCGGCACGGATGATGCCGATGGGGTCAATGCCCGGGTGCTCATAGAAGCGGGCATCTTCGGTGGCGAGTACGGCATCGATCATGGAATGGGGAATTTCGTCCAGCCGCAGGGGGATGCGACGAATTTCGCCAAACTGGGAGATCAATTCCCCATCCCGGCTGTAGACCTTCATGGGGGTAGCCAGTTTGACATCGCGCAAGGCGCTGACGTCCGGCAACTGGGGCTTGATGTAGAAGTAGATGCCGATGAGGCTGGCAACGCCCAGCACAGCACCCAGCATCATGACAATAAACAGGCGAACGAGCCATTTCAGCATGGAAGAACTACCAATCGTCTTAAAATTAGCCAACGGGCGCAGAGTATAGCCTTTTTACCCTCGCGGATTCGAGGTTTTCCTGTCCGCAAACAGGCGACCCCGAGAAGAGGCGGGAGGGTAGCACTCCAGGGCACAATTACCAAGGGGGCCGCAATCAAGGCCGAAAGGAGAGGAGCGTCAACTTTTGACACAAACTTTATGACATTGATAGATAGAGCATTATATTGAGTTAAGCCGTCACATCATGACGCGCTGTCCTACAATAAGTCCGAAAACCCAATAACGCATGGATGTGTATATGTTTGGGCTATTAAGTAAGGGATCCCTCGTCTCCATGGCGGGCATTGATTTTGGCAGTCAAACCATCAAGGCCGTCACCATCAGCGGACGTCCCGGCAAGGTGCACCTCGGCTCGGTTGCCGAGATCCCCATGCCAAGAGGAACGCTGGTCGACTATCAACTTCAGGACATTGAACGGGTCAGTCAGTCTCTCAAGTCGCTCAAGCGGCTCGTGCAAGGGGATTGCCAGAACGTGGCCACGGCCGTGACCGGTTCCAACGTCATCACCAAGATCATTCAGGTCGATACCAACATCAACGAGAGCGAGCTGGAGAACCAGGTTCACCTGGAGGCTGAGCAGCTCATCCCCTTTCCCCTCGATGAAGTGAGCCTGGATTTTGAAATCCTCGGCATGGCGGGCGACAACGGGCGTCAGGAGGTCCTGCTCAGTGCCGCGCGGACCGAGAGCGTCAGTGGCCGGGTCAGTGCCCTGACGGAGGCAGGCATGACGACCATGGTGGTGGATGTGGGGGCCCATGCGCTCGGACGCGCCGTGCTGGCCTGCCTGCCCGACCTGCAAACCTCGGAGAAACCGGTTGGCATCGTCGACATCGGTGCCAGCGCCCTGACTTTCGCCGCCCTGCTACGGGGCCAGGTCATCTATTCCCGGTTGCAGAATTTTGGTGGTGATCAATACAGCCAGGCATTAGCCTCTTTTTACAGCATGAGTATGGAAGAGGCGGAACTGGCCAAGCTCCAGGGCTCCTTGCCTGCGGATCATGAGGTGGATGTCCTGTTGCCTCACCTCAGCACCCTGGTGTTGCAGATACGGCGCAACGTGCAGCTGTTTTGCAGCTCTTCGGGGAACAAGGAGCTCTCCAGGCTGGTGCTGACCGGAGGGGGTAGCCTGCTGCCGGGGCTGGCCGGACAAATCGGCAGCGAGCTCAACTGCGAGGTGCTGCATCCCGATCCCTTTGCACTCTTTGGCAAGCCGCAGGGAGAGGGGGGGCTGACTCATGGGGCCAAGTACATGACGGCGCTCGGGCTGGCACTGAGGAGCTTCACACCATGTCAAATATAAACCTTCTGCCCTGGCGGCAGGCTCGGGCGCAGCGTCAGAAGAAACAATTCGGCATCCTGTTCGGTCTGTTCCTGGCGGGGACGGCAGCCATCGCCTTTGCCGCAGACTGGCTGGTGCAGCAGCAGATCGGTTACCAGCAGCAGCGCAATCAGCGGTTGCAGCAGGAGATGGCAACCCTGGACACCCAGCTTGGGGAGATCAGGCTTCTCAAGGAACGGCGCAAGGAGTTGATTGACCGCATGCAACTCATCGAGCAGTTGCAGATGCGCCGCAACATCCCTGTGCGTCTGTTCAATCAGCTGCCGGTGCTGGTCCCCAACGGGGTGTATCTTGATAGCCTTGCTCTGCAAAACAACAAGATAGACGTGAAGGGAAAGACTGAAGCCTATGGCAGGGTAGCCAGCATGATGCGCCGAATCGACGGTTCCGGCTGGCTGACACAATCCCAGCTCAGCACCATTTTCACGGCCGAGGTGGCCCCCATCGCCCTGAGCCAGTTCTCCATGATGTTCCAGATTGCCACGGCGCTACCCAACGTGGCTAAGGGGCAAAAATGAACCTGCAACAACTCAACGACCTGGATCTCAATGACATTGCCCGCTGGCCGCCGATCGCCAAGGGCATCTTTGTCTTCTTCTGCAGTGCTCTGCTTGGCGGGGCACTCTATTACTACGTGATTGCCAATTCCCTGGCGGCTCTGGGTCGTGAAGCCGCAAAAGAGACCGAGCTCAAGGGACAATTCGAGAGCAAGGCCATGCTGGCCGCGAACCTGGAAGCATACAGAAAGCAGATGGTCCAGCTGGAACATCTGGTCGACACCCAGCTCAAACAGCTGCCCAACACCCACGAAGTCGCCGGTTTGCTGGATGACATCAGCTTCATTGCCACCGACAACGGTTTGACATTGAACAGGATCAACTGGGAGCCAGAGGTGAAACACGAGTTCTCCACCGAGCTGCCCATGCGCATCGAGGTCGTGGGCACCTATCACGAACTTGGCAAGTTCACGGCGGACATGGCTGCTTTGCCGCGCATCGTGATCCTGGATTCTTTCCAGCTCAGCCAGGGGAAGGGGGGGGAGCTGATCGGTATGTCCATGCAGGCCAAGACCTACAAGTACAACGGCAAAACCGTGGAGAAAAAGCCATGAGCATGAGAGCGGGCGTACTTCTCTTGTCGGCGCTGCTGTTGACGGCCTGTGGGGGACAGGAGGACATGGATGAATATGTCAAACAGACCAAGGCCAGAAAGCCGGTACCGATCGAACCTTTGCCGGAGATAAAGCCCTTCTCTCCCATGGTCTATCAACGCAGCGATCAGCGCAGCCCGTTCATTGCACCCCAGCCGGAAACCAGTTCCAGGCTGGACGCCAAGGCCAAGCCGGACTGTGCCCAGATAGTGGCCAATCGGGAAAAGGAGGTGCTGGAACGCTACTCGCTTGCCAGCCTGAGCATGAAAGGCTCCATCGGCAAGCAGGGGCAGTTGTGGGCATTGATCAAAACCCCGGACGGGCAAGCCGTGCGCGTCGGGCTCAACCAGCACATGGGGCTGGATCAGGGCAGGGTCATCAAGATAACGAACACGCATGTTGACTTGATGGAGACGGTACCGGATGGCAAAGGATGCTGGGTCACCCGAGAAACCCAGCTGGCCATGGCCAATCTCGACGCAAAACTATGATCAGGGATGAGCAGAGATGAGAACAACAATAAGAAGGATGACCGGTGTGGCGCTGCTGTGGCTGGGCGGATGCACTCAGGTGTGGGCAGTACCCGCGTTGCAGGAGGTCAAGGTGAATCCCCTGCTGGCCGATCAACTCCTGCTGGAGCTCAGCTTCAGCGAACCGGTCAGCGGTTTTACGGACAGGTTGACCTATGAACCCAATCAGCTTCTGCTGCACGTACCCGGGGCCATCGGTGCCCTGACGGTCAATCCCCTGCCCATCAAGCAGCAAGGGGTGAACAACCTCCTGGTGGAGGGGAAGGGGCAGGGGCTCGACATCAAGATCGCCCTCGATCAGCTCACCCCCTATCAGGTCCATCAGCAGGGCAATAAATTGCTGGTGGCGCTGGGAGACAAGGCAGGGCAGCCGGTCGCTTCCTCGGCGGCGCCTGTTGCAGCCAGCCAGTCTGCGCTCGTCAGAAGCCAGCCGGTGACCCAATCTGCGCTGATTGACACCCAGCGAGTTGCCCAGAACCAGTCCCAATATCAGGCTCAGCCGGCCATGGCTTCCACACCTACTGTGGCTCCTTCGCCCGTTGCCCCCGGCAAGCCGGTGTTGTCCGTGTCTCAGGCAAACATGGGGGGGGCCTACTTCAACTCGGTCAAGGGCGTGGATTTTCGCCGTGGCAAGGAAGGGCAGGGGGAGTTCCTCGTGACGCTGGACAACAGTTCGGCGGCGGTGGATGTCAGCAGCCGTGGTCAGAAAGTGCTGGCCAAGTTCCACGGTACCCGGGTACCTGATGATCAGCTCAACCTCATCAATGTGCAGGACTTTGCTACCCCGGTCTCCCAGGTGGAGGTGTTCCGCCAGGGCAATGACACCCTGTTCGAGCTCTCGGTGAACGGCCAGTTTGACTACCGTTACGATCAGGCCAACAAGATGTTCATCATCGAGGTGAAAAAACGGGTGGCCACCACGGCGGCGAAGCAGTACCAAGGCAAGCCCATCTCATTGAACTTCCAGGATATTCCTGTTCGTACCGTGTTGCAGATCATCGCCGATTTCAACAATCTGAACCTGGTGACCACGGACTCGGTCTCCGGCAACATCACGCTGCGTCTCGATGGCGTGCCCTGGGAGCAGGCGCTGGACATCATCCTCAAGGTCAGAGGGCTGGACAAACGGCTGGACAACAACATCCTGCTGGTGGCGCCGGCGGACGAGATTGCCGCTCGCGAGAAACAGCAGATGGAGAGCCGCAACCAGGTGGCGGATCTCGCTCCCCTCTACACCGAGTATCTGCAGATCAACTATGCCAAGGCATCGGAAGTGGCGGCCCTGCTCTCCTCCGAGAGTACCAAGCTGCTCTCCCCCAGAGGGGCGGTCAGCGTGGATGAACGTACCAACGTGCTGGTGGTCAAGGACACGGCGGATGTCATCAGCAACGTCAAGCGGATGCTGGATATCCTCGATATCCCGGTCAAGCAGGTGGTGATCGAGGCGCGCATGGTGACCATTGATGATGGCTTCGATGAGGCTCTGGGGGTGCGCTGGGGGGTGACCAAGACAGACGGTCATGGCAACGGCACCTCAGGCACCATAGAGGGTAATGATGGCGCCGGAAACAATGATGGCAGTTCCACCATCACTCGCCCCAACGTAGAAGACAGACTCAACGTTAACCTGCCGGTGACCAACGCGGCCGGCACGCTGGCGTTCCAGGTCGCCCGTCTTGCCAATGGTACTCTTCTGGATCTTGAGCTCTCAGCTCTGGAAAAGGAGAGCAAGGCCGAGATCATCGCCAGTCCGCGTGTCACCACGGCCAACCAGAAGCCGGCCCTGATCGAGCAGGGGACCGAGATCCCCTATGTGGAGTCCTCTTCGAGCGGGGCGACCTCGGTCACCTTCAAGAAGGCGGTGCTGAGCCTCAAGGTCACACCGCAGATCACCCCGGACAACAGGGTGATTCTGGACTTGACCGTGACTCAGGATACCAAGGGGGAAACCGTGCCGACCGGAACCGGGGATGCGGTGTCCATCAACGCTCAGTCCATCACCACCCAGGTGTTGGTCAACAACGGTGAAACTCTGGTGCTTGGCGGCATCTATCAACAGACCATCAAGAGCGATGTCAGTAAGGTGCCGCTGCTGGGGGATATCCCCGGGTTGGGCTATCTGTTCAAGAAAACCACCAGTGAAAACAAGAAGCGTGAACTGCTGATCTTCGTGACCCCGAGGATAGTGACCGACGCCCTCTGAAAACTTTACTTGTGAGAGTAAAACACATATAACCTTACGCCCCGATGAGGCTGGGGCGTAAGGGCTGCGGTTGCCAGTCCTGGTTTCTACTGAGATAATCCCCCTCCTGATCCAACGCAAGATAAGGTTCATAGGTACCCCGGTCGAGTGTTTACCGGGGCCATACAGTTTGTAATTACTAACGAAAAGACATGGCTGAGAAACGCAATATTTTCCTGATAGGTCCCATGGGTGCGGGCAAGAGCACCATAGGTAGACATCTGGCAGAACAACTGCACATGGAGTTTTTCGACTCAGATCATGAGATTGAGCGCCGCAGTGGTGCCGATATCGGCTGGGTGTTCGATGTTGAAGGCGAAGAAGGCTTCCGGATCCGCGAAGAGAAGGTGATCGGTGAGCTCGCCGAACAGCAGGGTATCGTGCTGGCAACGGGTGGCGGTGCCATCAAGAGCCGTGAAACCCGCAACAAACTCTCCGCACGCGGCATCGTGGTCTACCTCGAAACCACCATTGAAAAGCAATTGGCGCGAACCCAGAGAGACAAGCGTCGTCCCTTGCTGCAAACCGAAGAGCCGCCCCGTGAAGTGCTTGAGCGTCTTGCGCAAGAGCGCAACGCCCTGTACGAAGAGGTTGCCGATTTTGTCATCCAGACGGATGACCAGAGTGCCAAAGTTGTCGCTAATCAAATCGTCAAGTTGATTGGTATGTAATTCATTAGAGGACGTCCATGGAAAGGTTGAAGGTCGAACTGGGTGAACGCAGCTACCCGATAGAGATAGCTGCCGGTCTGCTGCAACGCCCCGAGGTACTGGCGCAGACGATCAAGGGCAAGCGGGTCATGATAGTGACCAATACCGTGGTCGCGCCCCTGTATCTTGAACAGATCATTCAGTTGCTGTCCGGTTTTCAGGTGGAACACCTGATCCTGCCCGATGGCGAGGCCTACAAAACCCTGGCGACCTTCGAGCGGATCATGTCTGCTCTGCTGGAAACCAGTCATGGTCGTGATACCACTCTGATCGCTCTGGGGGGCGGTGTGATAGGTGATGTTGTCGGCTTTGCTGCGGCAAGCTACCAACGAGGCATTCCGTTTATTCAGGTGCCTACCACGCTGCTCTCCCAGGTTGACTCTTCCGTCGGCGGCAAGACCGCCGTCAACCATCCCCTCGGCAAGAACATGGTGGGTGCCTTCTATCAGCCCAAGCATGTGATCATCGATACCGACTGCCTCAAGACCCTGCCTGCCCGGGAATTTGCCGCCGGCATGGCCGAGGTGATCAAATACGGCATCATCTGGGATGCCGCCTTCTTCTCCTGGCTCGAAACCAACATGACTCGCCTGCAGCGCCTCGACGGTGATGCACTCTCCTATGCCATTCGCCGCTGCTGCGAGATCAAGGCCGATGTGGTCGGTCAGGACGAGACCGAGCACGGCGTGCGCGCCTTGCTGAACCTGGGACATACCTTCGGCCATGCCATCGAGGCGGAGAAGGGTTATGGCAACTGGCTGCACGGTGAAGCCGTGGCGGCGGGAACCATGCTGGCGGCCGAGACGGCCCTGGCCCGTGGCGACATGACGGCGCAAGAGGTGGCACGAGTTCGCGATCTGCTGTTGGCCGCCGATTTGCCGGTCAAGGCACCGTCCGATATGGATTTTGCCGCCTTCATTCGCCATATGCGCCGTGACAAGAAGGTGCTGGAAGGCAAACTGAGGCTGGTGCTGCCGATCGGGATCGGACAGGCCCAGGTCGTGGCCGATGTGACGGATGCGCAATTGATGGCGGTGATCGAGTCTGGTCGTGACCACTAATAAATTGCTCAAACTGCCTTCTCAGCGGCAGTTGGTTGACCGGCTGCTGCACCTGATCGAGTTCAACCACCCCTTTGTTTTTCTCTCCGGCAAGCCAGGCAGTGGCCGTGGCACACTGTGCGAGTCGCTGCTTGCCCAACTGCCCGATGCGGTGCGGGTGGCCAGCCTCATCGGCAGCCCGTCCATGAAGATGGCGGATGTGCGCCAGTTGCTGTTGCAGCAGGTGGTGGCACGTCCCCTGTTCAACGCGCAGGATGCCCTGGCGGACAGCTTCTTTCGCATGGTAGGTGACAAGCCTGCCAGACTGCTGCTCATCATCGAACGTGCCGATACCTTGCCTGCCGAGCTGGTGGGGGAGTTGTGGGCGCTCTGTCGTCACAACGATACCCTGGCATCTCCTCATAAACTGGCCATCCTGCTCTCGGGTGATGACGCCTGGTGTCGCAACCAGAAGGCGCTCCTCAAGGGACGAGCCATGCCAGCCCTCGAGCTGGAGGTCGCGCCACTGAGTGCTCCTGAGCAACGTATCTTCTTGTATGAGAAGGCCAAAGAGCTCAAGATCCCGACTGCCCTCTTGCCCAAGCCGAAAGTGGAAGAGATCCTGAATGGGGCGGGCGGACATCCGTCAGCCATCATGCAGTTACTGGAGGATACCATGACCGACAGAAGGCCCAAGAAACGTCAGGCCGAGTTGCCCGTCAAGAAGATAGCGATCGTGCTTGCCCTGGTGGCGGGCGGGTTGCTGGCCCTGAGCTATCTGCCCCTGTTCGACAATGCAGGCCAGGACCCCGCCCAGGCACCGTCCCAGGGGACGGCGTTGCCCGATCCCGTCTCAAGCGATCCTGTGAACGTCGGTGCGGCGAGCGGGGCCTTGAGTACTCAGACGAGCAGTGGCGCCACTGCCATCCCGTCAGGGAATCAGGTTGCCCGCGATTGGCAGTCCGATGCCAAGCCCTTGCCCAAGAAGGTCGAGAGCGAGACGGTCACCACGGAGTCAACCAACTATGAGGGGCGCCGGGTCGTCATCTCCGACGAAGTGGTCGAGAAATTGATGAACCAGCCGAACGTCAGCGGCGCCTTGCCCACGGCCGTGGTGGATGAGCTGGTAGGGGGCAGTTCCCGTGCGGTCCCGACCGGAACGACGGCCCAGGTCAAGAATCCGGCTCCGAACAGTGCCCCGCGAACAGAGGCTCAACCGGCCAGTGGCGCGCAGACAGCGCCGGTCGCGGCCCCGGCGGCCAAGGTGGCGTTGACGCCGGTGGCGACTCTCAACAAGAAGCCGAAGAATCACTACAGCATCCAGTTGATGGGGGCGAGCAACACCAAGGCGGTAGACAGCTTTGTGGCCGAGCATGGCTTGGCGGGCAAGGTGTGGGTTTACAAGACCCGCTTCCGTGGCAGCCCCTGGTATGTGGTGGTGCAGGGGGACTACGCCAGCAGTGCCCAGGCCAAGGCGGCCATTCGCAAGCTGTCGCCTGCCTTGCTCAAGGGACAACCCTGGCCCAAGTCATTCGCCCAGATACAAAAAGAATTGAAGCAATAGCCAGCCACCCGAAGAAGGGGGTAGAATCACCCCCCTTTTTTGGGCATAGCCTTGTCAACACCGGACTTCCATGAAAAAAACACGCGCGTTTTTAAAATGGGCCGGGGGAAAATACTCCCTGGTCGAAGAGATCGCCGAGCGTTTGCCGGCTGGGCGTGTGTTGCTGGAGCCCTTCGTCGGGGCGGGATCCGTGTTTCTCAACACGGATTACGACGCTTATGTGCTCAACGACATCAATCCGGATCTCATTGGCCTCTACAACCACCTCAAGCAGCAGCCGGACAGCTTCATCAGCGAGGCCCGCAAGCTGTTCGTGGCCGAGCACAACCACAAGACCGCCTATTATCGGCTGCGTACCCAGTTCAACCAGACCGCTGCCGGGTTTGAACGGGCTCAGTTGTTCCTGTTTTTGAATCGCCATGGTTTCAACGGCTTGTGCCGTTACAACAAGAAGGGGGGGTTCAACGTTCCCTTCGGTTCCTACAAGAAACCCTACTTCCCGGAGAAAGAGCTGTGGGCGTTTGCCGAGAAGGCGCAGAAGGCGACGTTCATCTGCGAAAGCTATGCCGACGCCATGGCCCGTGCAGAGGAAGACTGGGTGATCTACTGCGATCCGCCCTATGCCCCCCTCTCCACCACGGCGAGTTTCACCACCTATTCGGCAGGCGGTTTCACCCTGGACGATCAGGCGCTGCTGGCCAGGCTGGCTCGCCACACCGCCGCCCATAAAGGGGTGCCCGTGCTCATCAGCAACCATGACATCGAGTTGACCCGCGAGCTCTATCGTGGCGCCCGGCTCGACGAGATCCTGGTCAAGCGCACCATCAGCCGCAACGGCGGTGGTCGCAACAAGGTGGCCGAGCTGCTGGCGCTCTATCCGCCCGGCATCGAGCCCGAACAGGGCTATTATCCCGGTGAGGCGGAGCTGGTTGCCGTCGGCTGAGTGAACAACGGTCCCTGAGGGGGCCGTTGTCATTTCTGATGCTGCCGCTGGTATTCCGTGAGCCGCGCCTGGCATCGTTTGCCAGCCATGGTGCCGGAGCGGCGTGTTCTGTAGATGCGGGTCGTTTTCATCGCCCTTTTGCGATAAAATTGCGCCGTTTTTTCTGCCACGCTGCCAATGGATGACGCTGATGAAAGACTTTCTGATTGCCCCCTCTATCCTCTCCGCCGACTTTGCCCGTCTGGGTGAGGATGTGGCCAAGGTGCTGGCCGCCGGGGCCGACGTGGTCCATTTCGATGTGATGGACAACCATTATGTCCCCAACCTGACCATAGGCCCCATGGTCTGTCAGGCGCTGCGCGATTACGGCATCGAAGCGCTCATCGACGTGCACCTGATGGTCAAGCCGGTGGATCGCATCGTGCCTGATTTTGCCAAGGCCGGTGCCAGCCTGATCACCTTCCACCCGGAAGCCTCCGATCACGTGGATCGCACCCTGGGCCTCATCAAGGAGCAGGGTTGCCAGGCTGGTCTGGTGCTGAACCCCGCGACCCCGCTCAGCTGCCTGGAGTACGTGATGGACAAGCTGGACGTGATCCTGCTGATGTCGGTCAACCCGGGCTTTGGCGGTCAGAGCTTCATCCCCGGCACCCTCGACAAGCTGCGCCAGGTGCGCCGCCTGATCGACGAGAGCGGCCGCGACATTCGCCTGGAAATCGATGGCGGGGTCAAGGTCGACAACATTCGCGAGATTGCCGAGGCGGGTGCCGACATGTTCGTGGCGGGCTCTGCCATCTTCGGCAAGCCGGATTACAAGGCGGTGATCGACCAGATGCGCGCGGAGCTTGCCCATGTCCGTCGCTGATCGCCCCTTTGACCTGGTGCTGTTCGATCTGGATGGCACGCTGATTGACAGCGCCCCGCAACTGGCGCTGGCGGTCAACCGTACCCTGGCGGAGCTGGGGTTGGCCGAGGCCGATGAGGCCGTGGTGCGTACCTGGGTCGGCAACGGCGCCGACAAGCTGATCCAGCGGGCTCTCGATTACCGCGACGCCCCGGAGCAGTTTGCCAAGGCCCGCCCCCTGTTCGACCGTCACTATCAGGCCTGTCTGCTGGAAGGCCTGGCCATGTATGACGGAGTGGCCCGTAGCCTGCGCCGTCTGCAGGGGCTGGGTTACCAGCAGGCCGTGGTGACCAACAAACCGAGTCACTTCGTGCAACCCATTCTGGAGGCCCTCGGCATCAGCGACTGTTTCGCACTCTGGCTCGGGGGCAACTGCGTACCCGTCAAGAAACCGAGCCCGGAGCCGCTGTTGCACGCCTGCCACGAGCTGGGTGTCAGCCCGTCCCGCACCCTGATGGTGGGGGATTCCGAAAATGACGTGCTGGCCGCCCAGGCCGCCGGCATGAAGGTGGTGGGGCTCACCTATGGCTACAACTATGGCCGCCCTATCGCAGACTCCCGCCCCGACTGGGTTTGCGAGCAGTTTGCCGAACTCGACGCCCTGCTGGTCTGATCCAGACCGGGCTGGCGGATAACAAGGATTACTACTCTGATGACTAAACCAATCGTATTGAGCGGTGCCCAACCCTCGGGCCAGCTGACCATCGGCAACTACATGGGAGCCCTGCGTCAGTGGGTCAGCATGCAGGATGACTTCGACTGCCTCTATTGCATCGTCGATCTGCACGCCATCACCACCCGCCAGGATCCGGCCGCCTTGCGCAAGGCGTGCCTCGACGCAGCCGCCCTCTATCTGGCGGTGGGCATCGACCCGGCCAAGAGCACCGTCTTCATCCAGTCCCACGTGCCCCAGCACGCCGAGCTCGGCTGGATCCTGAACTGCTACACCCAGATGGGCGAGCTGTCGCGCATGACCCAGTTCAAGGACAAGTCCGCTCGTTTCGAGAACAACGTCAACGTCGGCCTGTTCGGTTATCCGGTGCTGATGGCGGCCGACATTCTGCTTTATCAGGCCAATCAGGTGCCGGTTGGCAATGACCAGAAGCAGCATCTGGAGCTGACCCGCGACATCTGCACCCGCTTCAACAACCTCTATGGCGAAGTCTTCACCCTGCCGGAACCCTTCATTCCGACCGAAGGGGCCCGGGTGATGAGCCTGCAGGACCCGACCAAGAAGATGTCCAAGTCCGACGACAACGAGGCCAACTTCATCGGCTTGCTGGAAGATCCCAAGCAGATCGTCAAGAAGATCAAGCGGGCGATGACCGACTCCGACGAGCCGGCCGTGGTGCGTTTTGATCCCGAAAACAAGCCGGGGGTCTCCAATCTGCTGACCCTGATGTCCGGTGTGACCGGCCGCTCCATCCCGGAGCTGGAGCAGCACTTCGAAGGCAAGATGTACGGCCACCTCAAGAGTGAAACGGCCGATGCCGTGGTCGCCTTGCTGGAACCCATCCAGGCGCGCTTCCGCGAGCTGCGTCAGGATGAGGCCCATCTGCAGGCCATTTTGGCGGCTGGCGCACAAAAGGCGCGTGAAAGGGCTGAAAAAACCCTGATCAGCGTATATGATGTCGTCGGCTTCGTTCCTCGAGCCTGACATACTGGGAAGGTGTAGTAGAAGAGAGCTGGGTGGATGCCTGGCTTTCTTTGTTTTACACCTTCCGGTTTGTCGCAACCTCCCCAATGTCAAACACGGGCTTTGCCCCAAGAGAAAGCATGTCTGTCGAATCACAAACCCTGAGTGAAGAGTTGGGTGACAAGGGTCACTGGCTGCGCAAGTTTCGCAAGGCCAAGAGCCTCAATACCTTGCAGTTGATGGTCTCCAACGCCATCGACAAGCACCACAAGACCCCGGCCATCGCGGCTGCCATCTATCTGGCCGAGTGCCAGCGGGAACGGGAACTGGAACAGGGCCGCTATCTGGACCGCTGAGGTCCGTTGCCTGCCCTTGCCAAGGTGACTCCTTCCCATCTGCCTGTCACGACCTGTGCCCTTTTCCCGGTCGCCTCCCGTCTCTTTTACCTTGCCATCCTGACATGGAGCGGCTGATGCTGCCCGGTCGGGGACAGGCCCACCGCCGGGTGGGGTCGACAGGCCTGGATCGCCATTGAAGAGCGGACAGACTGCACAGCAGGTGAGGTGATCGCCGGTTTATTAACGCAATGAGACATGCCAGAATGCGCGGCGTTTGTCTGCCCGCGCTCGCAACGGGCTGTCCGATCACCGTCTCTGTCTTATTCCCAGGGTTTTTTTGCATGCTGCTACTCATCGACAACTACGACTCCTTTACCTGGAACCTGGTGCAATACTTCGGCGCTCTGGGGCAAGAGGTGGTGGTCAGGCGCAACGATGAGCTGAGCCTGGAGGAGATAGCCCGGCTTGCCCCCCGCCATCTGGTGATCTCTCCCGGCCCCTGCACGCCAAACGAGGCGGGCATCTCTTTGGCCGCCATCTCCCGTTTTGCCGGCGAGATCCCCATCCTCGGCGTCTGTCTCGGCCATCAGTCGCTGGCACAGGCCTTTGGTGCCCGGGTGGTGCGTGCCCGTCAGGTGATGCACGGCAAGACATCTCTCATCCGTCACAAAGGGGAGGGGGTGTTCAAGGGGCTCAACAACCCGCTACGGGTGACCCGCTATCATTCACTGGTGGTGGAGGCGGCGTCGCTGCCCGACTGTTTCGAGGTCACCGCCTGGAGCGAACATGCCGACGGCAGCCAGGACGAGATCATGGGGCTGCGGCATAAAACGCTGGCGCTGGAGGGAGTGCAGTTCCATCCGGAGAGTATTCTGAGCGAACAGGGGCACCAGTTGCTGGCCAACTTTTTGGCCGTTTCCTGAAAAAATTGCGATGTCTGTCTCAAAACCGTCATGAGGCAAAAAAAAATTTCCCTGAGACTTTATTCACCCTCCTCCCTGTCCAAATTATCTCTTGCCAACACCCCCTGAGCCGTTATGCAATGCGGTTGCCTAAAATCTCAAAGGCAATCGAACATTGTTCCTTATAGGCGGTTAAGTTACAGACTTTTTACTTTTTTTCTGTGATAATTCCGCCACGTTTACACGGATTTAACTTTTGGGCGGTGGATTATTCTGCCGCGAGATAGCAGGAGAGCAATATGTCAGAGTTGTTGGCAGTGACACGTGAAGTGTTTGATGAAGTGATGGTTCCCAACTATGCGCCGGCCAAAATCATCCCGGTGCGCGGCGAGGGGTCACGTGTCTGGGATCAGGAAGGTCGCGAGTATGTGGATTTCGCGGGCGGGATCGCGGTCAATGGCCTGGGCCATTGCCATCCCAAACTGGTCGAGGCCCTGAAATCCCAGGGTGAGAAGCTGTGGCACCTCTCCAACGTGATGACCAACGAGCCAGCCCTGCGCCTGGCCAAGAAACTGGTCGCCGCCACCTTCGCCGAGAAGGTCTATTTCTGCAACTCCGGCGCCGAAGCGAACGAAGCGGCCCTCAAGCTGGCCCGCCGCTACGCCATCGAGAAGTTCGGGGCCCACAAGACCCAGATCATCGCCTTCCACCAGGGCTTCCACGGCCGTACCTTCTTTACCGTCAGCGTCGGCGGCCAGGCTGCCTACTCCGATGGCTTCGGTCCCAAGCCTGCCGACATCACCCACGTCGCCTACAACAACCTGGAGGAGCTGGCTGCCGTCATCTCCGACAACACCTGCGCCGTGGTGATGGAGCCGCTGCAGGGCGAGGGTGGCATCATCAGCCCCACCGACGAGTTTGCCAAGGGGGTGCGCGAGCTGTGCGACAAGCACAACGCCCTGCTGGTTTATGACGAGGTGCAATCCGGTGTCGGTCGTACCGGCGAGCTGTTTGCCTACATGGGTCTGGGCATCACCCCGGACATCCTCACCAGCGCCAAGGCGCTGGGCGGCGGCTTCCCCATCGGGGCCATGCTGACCACCACCGAGATCGCCTCCCACCTGAAAGTGGGCACTCACGGCTCCACCTACGGCGGCAACCCGCTGGCGTGTGCCGTGGCCGAGGCGGTGATCGACGTGGTCAACACCCCGGCAGTGCTGAGCGGCATCAAGCAGCGCGAGCAGCTGTTCCGCGAAGGGCTGGAAGCCATCAACGCCAAGTACCACTGCTTCAGCGAAGTGCGCGGCAAGGGCCTGCTGCTGGGCGCCGTGCTCAACGATGACTTCAAGGGCCGCTCTCGCGACTTCCTGCTCGCCTCCATCGATCAGGGCCTGATGGCGCTGGTTGCCGGTACCAACGTGGTGCGTTTTGCCCCCTCCCTGGTGATCCCGGAAGCAGACATCAAGGAAGGGCTGGCACGGTTCGAGAAAGCGGTCGCTCAGGTGGTCAACGCCTGATCCAAATTGAGGTGGGGAGCCCTCCCGGCAGGAGCCGGGACCCCACCTGTCGTCAATGAAAGGGAGTTGTCATTTATGTTGGTTATCCGTCCTATCGAGCAGCGCGACTTCGCCGGCCTCAAGACCTGTGCCATCGAATCCGGCACCGGCATGACATCCTTGCCGGTCAACGACGAGCTGCTGCAACGCAAGATCGATGCCTCGACCCAGACCTTCCTGGACAAGCCCGCCGGCAAGGGCGAGTGCCTCTATTTCTTCGTGGCCGAGGATCTGGAGACCGGGGAGATGGTCGGTACCTGCGCCATCGACGCGGCGGTCGGCCTGTCCCAGGCGTTCTACAACTATCACATCGGCAAGGTGGTGCACTCCTCCCCCAAGCTCGGCATCTACAATGTCGTGGAAACCCTCACCCTCTCCAACGACTACACCGGCAATTCCGAGCTCTGCACCCTGTTTCTGCGTGAATGCGCCCGCGATGGGCTCAACGGCCGTCTGCTCTCCAAGCACCGTTTCCTGTTCATGGCCGAACACCCCGAGCTGTTTGACAGTACCGTCTTTGCCGAGATGCGTGGTGTCTCCGATGGCAACGGCCACAGCCCCTTCTACGAGTGGCTGCAAAAACATTTCTTCTCGATGGATTTTCCCACCGTCGACTATCTCACCGGCATCGGCAAGAAGCGCTTCATCGCCGAGCTGATGCCCAAGTACCCCATCTACGTCAATCTGCTGAGCAACGAGGCGCGCGCCGTCATCGGCAAGACCCACGAAAAGACCCGGCCTGCCCTCAAGATGCTGCAGGATGAGGGGTTCGTGAATCGCGGTTATGTCGACATCTTCGACGCCGGCCCCACCGTCGAATGCGAGGTGAAGAACATTCGCAGCGTGCGCCGCAGCCAGAAGCTGGCGGTGCTGGTGGGTGAGCCCATCGGCGGCCATACCTACCTCATCTGCAACACCAGGTTCGAGCAATACCGCGCCTGCTACGGCAACATCCGGGTCGATCTGGACAAGCACGAAGCCATCATTCCGCCCAAGATGGCGGCCGCCCTCAAGGTGGAAAATGGCGACATGGTGCGCGTCGTCGATCTGGATTGACCCGCCCCGCAGCACAGCATTGAGACAGGCTGCCGAGGTGGCCTGCGTACCCACAGGGAGTGAATTGATGATGTCTTTAGTCCAGTGTATCGATGGCCAGTGGCTGGCCGGTGAAGGCAAGCCGTTCGAATCCATCGACCCGGCCAAAAACGAGGTGATCTGGCGTGGTGAGGCGGCAAGCCAGTCCCAGGTGGATGCGGCCGTCAAGGCGGCCCGCACGGCCTTCTACCATTGGTCCGATCTGGCCCTTGAAGAGCGCCTTGCCATCGTGCGCCGCTATGCCGACCTGCTCGGCGAGCACAAGGAGGCGCTGGCCCTGACCATCGCCCGTGAAACCGGCAAGCCCCTGTGGGAGACCCGCACTGAAGTGGCGGCCATGCAGGGCAAGATTGCCATCTCCATCCGTGCCCATGACGAGCGTACCGGCACGGTGGAAAACCCCATGCCGGGCGCCAAGGCGTTCGTGCGCCACAAGCCCCATGGCGTCGTGGCCGTGTTCGGCCCCTACAACTTCCCGGGCCACCTGCCCAACGGCCACATTGTGCCGGCGCTCATCGCCGGCAATGCGGTCGTGTTCAAGCCTTCCGAGCTGACTCCCATGGTGGCTGAAGCCATGGTCAAGGTGTGGCAGGAGGCGGGGCTGCCCAAGGGGGTGCTCAACCTGGTGCAGGGGGAGGTCGACACCGGCAAGGCGCTGGCCGGCAACCCGGACATCGACGGCCTCTTCTTCACCGGCTCCTCCCGTACCGGCCACTTCCTGCATCAGCAGTTTGCCGGCCAGCCGGGCAAGATCCTGGCACTGGAGATGGGGGGCAACAACCCGCTGATAGTGAAAGATGTGAGCGACGTCGACGGCGCCGTCCATGCCATCGTGCAGTCCGCCTTCATTACCTCCGGCCAGCGCTGCACCTGCTCGCGCCGTCTGTTTGTCGAGCGCGGCGAGCGGGGCGATGCCCTGGTCAAGCGCCTGGTGGAGGTGGTCGGCAAGATCAAGGTCGGCCTCTATGACGCCGCCGAGCAGCCGTTCATGGGCGCCATGATCAGCGAGAAGGCCGCACTGGGTATGGTCGAGGCGCAAGCAAACCTGCAGCGCCTCGGTGGTGAAAGCCTGCTTGCCCTCAAGCACCTGGAAGCGGGCACCGGCTTTGTCTCCCCGGGCATCATCGACGTGACCGCGGTCAGTGCGCTGCCGGATGAAGAGTACTTCGGCCCGCTGCTGCAGCTCATTCGCTACGACGACTTCGATGCGGCCATCGAGAAGGCGAACGCCACCAGTTTCGGTCTCTCGGCCGGCCTGCTCGGTGACAACGAAGCGGACTGGAACCACTTCTTCAAGCGCATCCGTGCCGGTATCGTCAACTGGAACAAGCCCATTACCGGTGCTTCCAGTGCCGCCCCCTTCGGCGGCATCGGTGCCTCCGGCAACCACAGAGCGAGCGCCTACTACGCCGCCGACTACTGTGCTTACCCGGTCGCCTCCGTCGAAGACAGCAAGGCTGCTATGCCGGATCAGCTGTCTCCCGGTCTGACCTTCTGATAACAAGAAAATAAAAGAGGGGCACTGAACAGGTGCCCCTGTCTGTACCCGCAATCAAAGGAAAGAGAGATGCAAAAGGATATCGACACCCTGTTTGGCCATCTGTGGGACAACTACATTCAGGTCACCCCCAGTGCTCACAAGGTTCATCAACTGCTGGGCGGCGGTGCCCCCATCATCAACGATCACGTGGCGTTTCGGACCTACAACCTGCCCAAGCTCGGTCTCGAGAAACTGGCGGCCCACTTCCGTGCCCTGGGGTACGAAGAGAAGGGCGAGTATGTGTTCAAGGCCAAGAAGCTCTATGCCAAACACTTCGAGCATAAAGATCCTGATGCGCCCAAGGTGTTCATCAGCGAGCTGAAGGTGGAAGAGCTCTCCGAAGGTGCCCAGGCCATCATCCACAAGCTGGTGGATCAGGTACCCGATCACCTCACCGACACCCCGGCTTTCCTCTACGCCGGCGCGCCCTGGCAGGTCTCCCACACCGACTACCAGACCCTGCTGGCAGAGAGCGAGTACGCCGCCTGGATGGCCGCCTGGGGTTATCGTGCCAACCACTTCACCGTCAACATCAACCGCCTGAAGGACTTCGACACCATCCAGCAGGTGAATGCGGCGCTCAAGGCGGCAGGCTTCGTGCTCAACACCGTTGGCGGCGAGGTGAAGGGCGATCCCGAGGTGATGCTGGAGCAATCCTCCACCATGGCAGACAAGGCCGAGGTGCCCTTCAGCGACGGCGTGCGCACCATCCCGAGCTGCTTTTACGAGTTTGCCCTGCGCTACCCGCAGGCCGACGGCGTGCTCTACCCTGGCTTCGTCGAAGCGTCGGCCGACAAGATCTTCGAATCCACCAACGCCATGTAATGGCCGCCATGAAAACAACGCCCCGCCTGGGGCGTTTTTTATGGATTTACGCCGACCTGACACCCTCTTTACCTCCCCTTGACCCATCAGTTCGCGGCGATTCGCTAGCATGATGCCGCCCGCTGCCGTGGGCCATCGCCGCACCATGCCGGTGTATGCCACCCGTTTTGGAGTCATGCCATGAAGATTGTTCTGCCTTTGCTGTTTTCCCTCACTACTCTGACCGCCGCAGCGGGCGATCAGGGCAGCCGTACCCCGCCCAAGCCTCCGCGCGAGCTGTCGGCCGAGATGAAAGCGGCGTTTGAGAGCTGCAAGGAGCATGGCAAACCGGGGGAGTCGGAATTTGACAACTGCATGTCAGATCTGGGATTTGAGCGGCCGGACGGCCCGGCACCGGCAGGTGGGAAGCAGGGGGAGAATGAGGCCGAGTAAACTGGTGCGGGCCAGTCGGTTAGGATGGGCCCGCACCGCTCACACCCGTTGCAGTGCCCCTTCGGTGGCCAGCAAGGTGGTCATGCCGGCGGCCTTGCCCGCCTGAATGCCTATCCGGGTGTCTTCAAACACCAGGCAGTTGGCCGGGTTGGCGCCGAGCTGCTCGGCCACTTTCAGGAAGGTGTCCGGGTGGGGCTTGTGATTGACCACATCATCGGCACTCACCAGCACGGAGATGAAGGCATCGAGCCCGGTCTGACGCAGGATGTGCGCCGCATGTTCCCGGGTTGAGCCGGTGCCTATGCCCATGGGCACCTTGCCGTGGTACTGCCTGACCAGCTCCCACATGGCGGGAAACACCCGGACGTCGTCGATCCGTGCCAGGTAGAGGGCCACCTTGCGCCGGGCAAAGGCTTCCACGTCGATGGTCATCCCGTGCTGCTCTGCCAGCATGGTCACTATCTTGCGGGTGGGGATGCCGCCGTACTCGTTGAGCTGTGCCCGATCAAACGGCAGGCCGAACTCGGCACTGGTGATTTCCCAGGCATCCAGGTGCAGAGGCATGGAGTCCACCAGGGTGCCATCCATGTCGAAGATCAGGGCGTCGTACTCGTCGAATCGGGGCTGTTCACTCTGGTGATGATCGCAGGGGGATGACTGGGGCATGGGGGGCGTCCTCTTCGGCAAAGATTCACCCTAGCAGATCCGGCTCGCAGATGTCGCGACCTTCATCATGGTTGGCAGTGGTTTTGACCATCGGCTAATGATTTATGAGACAATAATGTGCCTTGCACCCCTGTGCCGATATCTCACATGAGCGAGCCTGCCTATGTCCCCCAAAACCGTCTTCTCGAGCGTGGCCCTGGTGATCGCCCTGGGCTCACTGGAAAAGAGCATCGTCACCACGCCCTTGCCCATCATAGGGGTTGAGCTGAACGCCGGTGCCGCCCTCACCTGGGTCGTGACCGCCTATCTACTGGCGGCCACTGCGGCCCTGCCCATCTATGGCAAGTTGAGCGACATGTTCGGCCGGGTACGCATGCTCAACATCGGTATCGGCCTGTTTCTGGCGGGATCCGTGGCCTGCGCCCTGGCCCAGGATCTGCCAACCCTGCTGGCCGCCCGCGTGCTGCAAGGGTTGGGGGGCGGGGGGCTGATCGCACTCGCCTTTACCGTGATCGCCGACTGTATTCCGCCACGGGAGGTGGGCAAGTATCAGGGGTATATCTCGGTGGTCTATGCGGTCTCCAGCATCGCAGGCCCGCTGCTCGGTGGCTATTTTACCGAGCAGCTCAGCTGGCGCTGGATCTTCTGGATCAATCTGCCGCTCGGCGCTATCGCCCTCTGGCTGGTGAACCGCAATCTGGGTCACCTCAATGTGCGCCGCTACAGCCGCTTCGACTGGAAGGGAGCGGCACTGCTCATCACGGTCACCCCCCTCACCCTGTTGCTGCTCTCGCCGGAGGCGGCCTTGCCCGCCGTCTGGCTCGCGGCTGCGCTGGGGGCGGCCTTGTTGCTGCTGATCCTGGTGGAGCGGCGGGCCCACGACCCCATACTGCCGGCCCACCTGGTGCGCCTGCCGGGTTATCTGGTGAGCGTACTGCTGGCGCTGGCCTCGCAGCTGCTGATGTTTGCCGTGCTGGTCTACCTGCCGTTGCAGATGCAGTGGCAAAAGGGGATGAGTGCCAGTGACAGTGGCGGGATCATGGTGATCTTCATGGTCTGCATCACGGCGGGGGCCTTCGTCGGCGGCAAGCTGATCGGCCGCACCGGTTACTACCGGCGCTTCGTGGTGGTGGGGTTCGCCCTGTCGGCGCTGGCCCTGTGGCAGATCCACTTCGACGTCTGGGCCAGAGTAGGACTGGGGTTTGCCGGATTGGGGCTGGGTCTGGTGCTGCCGGCGCTGTCGGTGGTGGTGCAAAATGCCCTGCCGCGGGAAGATCGCGGCATCGGCATGTCCCTGTTCAACTTCGGCCGGGAGCTGGGTGGGGCGGTCGGTGTCGCCATCTGCGCCGTGTTGTTCCATGCCGCCCTGCCGGCAGGCAGCAGCCCCAATCTGGCCAGCCTGAGCCCGGCCGAACTGGCACCCGGTTTCAGCGCCACCTATATCGGCATGGCGCTGATCGCCACCGCCGCCCTGCTGGTCACCTTGCTGGCATTGAAGCGCCACGAGCTGGCCAGCAAGCACGTCTGATGGTTGCTATCGGATACAAAGAGGGCTCCCCGCGGGGAGCCCTCTTCATGGGATCAGGCTGGTGCCTTTCCTTCCGTGTCGTGGCCTTGTGCCACTCAGCCCGCTCATCGGGCGTCGGGGCGGGAAGGTGACCTGACAGGCTCGGGTTGCTGGCGCTCGGCCTGGGCATCGAGTTCCTTGCCGAGGAAGTAGTTCAGGAAGGTGCGGATGACCGCGATGATGGCGAGGCGCACCAGCTCCTCCTTGCTCGGGGCCACCGTGGTGGCAAGGATGTCGGCGGCGAGCTGGAACTCCAGCGCCAGGATGAGCCAGCTGCCGAAGCAGAGGCGGATACGGGGAAAGCCGGGCTCGTGATCCCGCACTCTGGCCGCCAGCCAGAGGGTCTTGCCAAGGCCGATGACCACGCAGGCGATGGAGATGATCTCCAGCAGCAGCTGGAACAGCTCCACCCCGTGCATCATGCCCTCTTTCAGGCTCGCTATCTCGAACACTCGGGTTACCTCCCTGATTCAAAAGAGACACTTTTAACACGGCTTGGGGGCCGGTTCCAACTCAGAGTCTTCTGAGCATCATGGCTATCTGGTCGATGAGCTGACGAGCGGCAGGGCTGATGGCCGCCAGTTGGAAGTAGCCGTGGATGACGCCATGCTGCCGCTGGCAAGTGGCATCGACGCCAGCCTGCACCAGCTTGCCATACAGGGCTTCCCCTTCGTCGCGCAGCGGATCATATTCCGCCGTGACGATATGGGTCGGCGGCAATCCTGACAGGGCGGGATGGTGGAGCGGGCTGGCTTCGGGATGGCTGGGGGGCAGGCTGCCCAGGTAGGCGTGAAAACCGCTTGCGAGCATGTCCCGGGTAATGAGGTAGTCGTCACCGAGATCGCGGTAGCTTTGGCTCTCGCAGAGGGCATCCAGCATGGGATAGAGAAGCAGCAGGGCCTTGGGCAAGGGGGCGTTGGCAGCCTTGAGCCGCAAGGTGGTGATCAGGGCGAGATGACCCCCTGCGCTGTCGCCGGCAATGGCGAGACGTACCGGAGCCCCATGCCATTTCTCCACCTCGGCCATGATGGCCCGTGTGGCGGCCAGCGCATCGTCGTGAGCCGCAGGATAGGTGTGTTCCGGGGCGAGGCGGGTGTGTACGGCGAAGATCAGGGCGCTGGCCCGGTTGCACAGCATCCGCATCTGGCGATCGTGGGTCTCGAAATCCCCGCTGACAAAACAGCCGCCGTGAAAATAGATCAACACCGGATACGCGGGGTCCGGTTTGTCTGCGGGCCGATAGCAGCGGATGGCGTGGTGATCGGCCTGCCACTCCTCGATGGCGCCCACCTCTTCCCGCTCACCGCCCAACAGGGCAGAGGCTAGGTAGCCGTCACGGCGCGCCTGCCAGCTCAGCTGGCTCGCCTTGGGACGACCTGCGGCGATGAAGTCTGCCACCATGGCTGCGATGGCCGGTTCGAGTTGTTTTTCCATAAGACACCAATGACTGTATATAAAAACAGTCATTGTGCGCTTTTGGCCCGTGAGCGCAACCGGCGTTAGCTGAGGCAGCTCACAAAATCAGGCTTCAATCAGCACGAATTCAATCACATAGAGGGGCGGCAGTGCGGGGTAGATATCGCGGATCACATCTTTAAGCTCGGGGAGGGTCATGTTCTCCTGACGGGCGTGCTCGTCGCTCAGCGCCTCGAAGGCGACCGCCTTGACCGAGATGACCTCAATGGTGCCAAAAGGCTGGTGTTCCGGGTTGGTGAACAGGGCCAGGCGCTGGCCGGGCTGCCAGTTTGCCTCGCTCTCGTCGCGGATGGTGATGGTCTTTCGGCCAGCCTGGATGTCGGCGACAAAGCGGCTGAAGAAGGTGAATGCCGGGTAGGCCGGGGTGTGCTGGGTCATGTCGTCTCCGAAGGGCAAGGGGTGAGAGGGCGGCTCAGGCCGCGGCGGGCCCATTTTAGGAGGGGCGGGAGGAGCGTGCAGCACTTTTTACCCCGACATGTGAAGGGCGACCGACTGCGTTCACGGACCGGTAAAATGGCCGCAACTGAACCTGAATGTGAGATGATGCGGCCTCCTCTTTCTTGATATGTAACAAATCAGGGGGACGGGCTCTGTGGTCTGATGGCGTCCGAGGCCGGCCGTGGTTGACGTTGAACAAAAGGAGCAAGTGTGAATTCCGAGTTGATCTGGGTGCTCAGCATGCTGGTGGGTGCCATTCTCCTGTTTATTACCAACAAGGTGCGCATGGACGTGGTCGCCTTGTTGATCATCATCCTGTTCGTGTTGAGCGGCACCCTGACCCTGCCGCAGGCGCTGGCAGGATTCAGCGATCCCAACGTCATTCTGATTGCCGCCCTGTTCGTGGTGGGGGAGGGGCTGGTGCGTACCGGCATCGCCTATCAGGTGGGAGATACCCTGGTGAAGGTGGCCGGCAGCAGCGAAACCCGCATGCTGGTGCTGCTGATGGTGGCGGTGGCGACCCTGGGGGCCGTGATGAGTTCGACCGGGGTGGTGGCCATCTTCATCCCCGTGGTGCTGAGCGTGGCGAACCGGATGGGGATCCCGGCGGGCAGACTGATGATGCCGCTCGGCTTTGCCGGCCTTATCAGCGGCATGATGACGCTGGTGGCAACCCCTCCCAACATGGTGGTGAACAGTGAGCTGATGCGGCACGACATCCAGGGGTTCGGCTTCTTCGGCTTCACTCCCATGGGGGTCATCATTCTGGGGATGGGGATCCTCTACATGCTGCTGATGCGCAACCGTCTGGTGCGTGAAGGGGAAGAGGGCAAGAGCAAGCAGATGGGACGCAGCACCATGCGGGATCTCATCCGTGACTACCGGCTGGCCGGGCGGGCACGCCGACTGGCGATCCGGCCCGATTCCCCCCTGATCGGCCAGACCCTCGACGAGCTGCAATTGCGTGCCCGCTTCGGGGCCAACGTCATCGGGATGGAGCGCTGGCGCAAGTTCAGGCGGGTGATGGTCAGTGTCACCGGGGTGACCGAGTTCCAGGCCAAGGACGTGCTGCTCATCGACATGTCGGATCCCGAGGTGGATGTGCGGGAGTTTTGCAGCGAGGCGCGGCTCGAGCCCATGATATTGCGCGGAGAGTATTTCTCCGACCAGGCGCGGGAGGTGGGCATGGCGGAGGTCTCCCTCATCCCTGGCTCCCGGCTGCTCGGCAAGAGCATCCGCGAGGTGACCTTCCGTTCCCGTTACGGTCTGAGCGTGGTGGGGATCCGCCGGGATGGAGAGGCGCTGACCGGCAAGCTGGTGGACGAGGCGCTGCAGATGGGGGATACCCTGCTGGTGGTGGGGAACTGGAGCCTCATTCGTCAGTTGCAGACCCATCATCGCGATTTTCTGCTGCTGGGCCTGCCTGCGGAAGTGGACGAGATGGCGCCGGCCCGCAGCCAGGCCATCCACGCCCTGATTGCCCTCGGGGTCATGATAGTGCTGATGGTGACGGATCCCGTGCCCAACGTCATCGCGGCGCTCATCGCCTGCCTGCTGATGGGCAAGTTCCGCTGCATCGATCTGGAGAGTGCCTACAAGTCCATCCACTGGCCGACCCTGATCCTCATCGTGGGCATGTTGCCCTTTGCCCTTGCATTGCAGCAGACCGGCGGGGTGGATCTCATCGTCGGCGCGCTCATCTCGGCAGTGGGGGAGATGGGCCCCAGGGTGATGCTGGCCAGCCTCTTCGCGCTCTGTGCCGTCATCGGGCTCTTCATCTCCAACACGGCGACGGCGGTGCTGATGGCGCCCATCGCGCTGGGGACGGCCCATCAGATGGGGGTCTCGCCTTATCCCTTTGCCATGACCATCGCCATCGCCGCCTCGGCAGCCTTCATGACGCCGGTCTCGTCGCCGGTCAACACCCTGGTGCTGGGCCCGGGCAACTACAAGTTCATGGATTTCGTGCGCATCGGCGTGCCCTTCACCTTGCTGGTGATGGTGGTCAGCGTCATCGCCATCCCCTGGTTCTTCCCGTTCTGACGACAGCAAACGATATGGCGGCCTGCGGGCCGCCTTTTTATTGCCCGCAGCGCTCTGCGAGATGAAAAGGGCGGCATCACGCCGGAGCAGGACATAGCGCCGTCGCAGAGGAGAGCACAAGGCTCAGCCGTTGATACATGAGGTGGCGTTGCAGGCGTGCGATGGCGTGGAGAGGGGAAGAAGAGCGGCAAACGCCGGATACAAAAAAACCAGCCTGAGCTGGTCTGTTTGGTACTGCTTTCGATGGTGCGGAAGGAGAGACTCGAACTCTCACGCCTAGGGCGCCAGAACCTAAATCTGGTGCGTCTACCAATTTCGCCACTTCCGCAAGAATAATGGTGGCTATGACGGGATTCGAACCTGTGACCCCCGCATTATGAGTGCGATGCTCTAACCAACTGAGCTA